>JBHHZP010000112.1:0-11612 GCA_046758085.1 Acidiferrobacterales bacterium | reverse complement strand
CGTTAGGCATTGGATAAAGACCATTCAAAGGAAACAAATGAAAAAATACATGGTGGTGGAACGGTTTAAGCCAGGTTGCCTTGAAAAGGTTTATGATAGGTTTAACGCCCACGGACGGATGCTGCCAGAAGGTCTGTATTACCTTCATTCTTGGGTTAACAAAGAAAGAAACATCTGCTTTCAGTTAATGGAAACGAACGATGAAACGCTCTTCTCCCCATGGATCGCAAAATGGCAGGATCTTACTGACTTTGAAGTTTTCCCTATAGACTAAGAAAGACAGGTGGATGCCTAACAATCACATCAAATTCGCTCGCTGCGGTCGCCGGACGCTCGTTTCTCGCGCCGTTTATGTGGGGCGTTAAGCGGCAAGGTACAACCATGAGCGAATTAGAGAGCGGGAGAAGAACTACTCCACGAATAGCTAACATGCAAGTAAGTACTCAATTGACCTTCGCAGCCACCGCCTCGATCTCGATTTTCAGTTCCGGTCGAACCAACGCTGTGATGAAAAAGAACGTCGATGCTGGCTTGTGATCGCCCATGACGCGGTCGCGCACATCGAGGAAAATCTGTGTGTCACCTTCATCGGTCAGGTATGTGTTGAGACAGACGATGTCTTGAAGCGTCATGTTTGCGGCCTCGAGGATCGTTTTCAGTCGCTCGAAAACCACGACCGCTTGTTCTTCGATGGACTCTGGCGTCGAACCATCTAGTTTTGTGCCGGTCTGGCCATTGGTGAATAGAAGGCGAGCCCCGGGCGGCACTTCGACCGCGTGGGCGACATTTCTGGAATGCGGGTAGAGCGAGTCGAGGACATGGAGCTTGAGCATCACTGATCTCCTTGCTGGCAGGTTAAGAAAATTTGCCTTTTACTAGTGCTCAATGGGTGTATTCGGTAGGCTATCATCCATCGTGCCGATGTTCCGTCGGTAGCCCTCGGTGCTAACGCGTGCTCTTGGCGGCGTTCGAGACAGCGACCAAGCATCGCGCACTCGGAGCCGATTGGCAAAGACAGGATGGCGTGAACCGCATAACAAGGCGTTGGAGCGGACGCGGGAAAGGGATGCGGGCGCCAAGCACGCAACCATCGATAAGCCGGGGTTCACCGTTTCCGGAAGGAGGCCAGTGATGACGCGAGTTCAGCTCACTCTGAGGGGTGTTCGAGCGCGGCCTGTCGTTGTGCCGTTGAAACGGCCCGTTGTCTCGAAAGTCGGCTTGTTTAGAGACTGGCCAATTATCCTAATCGACCTCTACACCAACGAGGGAGTTGTGGGCCACACCTACCTCGAGCCCTATATCAAGCAGTCGATGCGTTACATCATTGCCGCGATCGAAGATCTTGCCGACGCGGCGAAAGGCCAACCTGTGGCGCCATTCGACGGCTATCGCCGAGGGATCAGCTCGCTGCATCTCGTCGGCCGCGAAGGGGTGTCCCTGATAGCGGTATCAGGTCTCGATATGGCGGCGTGGGATGCTTTGGCCAAAGCCGCCGACATGCCGCTCGCCGTATTCCTCGGCGGGACGGTCGGCCCGGTTCCCGCCTACAACAGCAACGGGCTTTGGTTGATGCCGGTGGAGGAGTTGGCCGTCGAGGCGGCAGCGCTCGTGGCCGAAGGGGCGTTCACCGGGCTGAAGCTCCGACTGGGTCGAGAAAAGCTCGCAGACGATCTGGCGGCCATCGCTGCCGTGCGGGAGGCGGCCGGGGCCACGGTGAAGCTCATGTGCGATTTCAACCAAGGTCTGTCGCTGGGTGACGCGCTTGTGCGATGCCATGCTCTCGACGACCAGGGGCTCTATTGGTTCGAAGAACCCATCGCCTACGACAATATTCCGGGCTACGCCCAACTTGCACGCGAGTTGAAGACCCCAGTTCAGCTCGGGGAGAACTTCTACGGTCCCCGCCTGCTGTATCAAGCAGTGCTTGCCGGTGCCGGCGATTACGTCATGCCCGACCTCATGCGCATCGGCGGTGTTAGCGGCTGGCTGCGTGCGGTGGCGATCACGAGCGCCGCGGGCGTTCCGATGTCCACGCATCTCTACCCGGAAATCGCCGCGCATCTGATGCGCGTCACCGATACCGCCCACTGGCTCGAGTGGCAGGATTGGGCTTATCCGATACTCGCCGAGCCCTTCCAGCTCAAGGATGGTCACCTCACCGTCCCTGACAGACCCGGCCAAGGCATCAAGTGGGACGAGAAGGCCGTCGCCAAGTTCACGCAGTGAGTAAGGCAGTGCGCTCGGCGAGATTGCGCCATGTATGTAACGCACGCATCGGGCGCGCTTAGATTTAGGATTTTGCGCGAGCCCCGCTTAACGGGGTGGGAGCTGACGCGACGGAAAAGGATGGAAAAGGGTCGAAGCTTGATCTTTGACATTAAGTGGTGAACATCGCATTGAATTGTTGGGACGATGGGTGACGGTGATCCGAGTATCCGGAAAGCTCAGCCATCTGACGCAGCAAGCATAAAGAGCTGCGTCGAGGCCGCCTACCGCCATTACATTGCCCGGATCGGAAAGCCCCCTGGGCCAATGCTCGACGATTACTCGGAAGTCGTGCGGAAACATCAAGCATTCGTCGCGGAACTGGATGACCGGATCGTCGGTGTGGTTGTACTAATCCTGCAGGACGACGGAATACTTCTGGACAATGTTGCAGTCCCACCCGAATATCAGGGTCAGGGCCTTGGCCGAAAGCTTGTCGAGTTTGCGGAATTCGAAGCACGCAATCAGGAATTTTCTCATCTCGATCTTTATACTCATGAGTGTATGACGGAGAACATCGAGATGTACAAGCGGCTCGGGTACGTTAAGACCGATAGGCGAACGGTGCGGGGATACCAACGTGTCTACATGCGCAAGTCCTTGTCGAAGGTCGCCGACTAAACAAACACTCGAGCCGATGCCGGGTAAGCTTTCGTTGCTGATGCAGTGAGCGTCGATCGCGGCTTAGCTTAGCGCCTGTGTTTAAATTCACAAGCCTCGAAGTGAGAACCAAGCATGTCCAAATGGCATCTGCGTTCAGAGTTCAGTTCCTCCCACGGCACCGTCCGATACGATTTGCGCGGCGATGGCCCGGCATTGGTCTTAGTGCACGGCACTCCATGGTCGTCCTTTAATTGGCGGCATGTGATTCCCGAGCTGGCGGAGCGTTGGACCGTTTTCTTTTACGATCTTCTTGGTTATGGCCAGTCAGAGAAGCGGAATGGGCAGGACGTATCACTTGGCATTCAAAACCTGATCTTGGCTGAGTTGCTGGACCACTGGGGATTGAAATCACCCTATATAATTGGCCATGATTTTGGTGGGACAACTGTTCTAAGAACGCACATCATCGGTAAGCGCGACTTTGAGAAAATTGCCTTATTGAACTCAGTTGCTTTGGCCCCTTGGGGTTCACCGTTCTTTGCGCACGTGAAGAAGTATGAGGAGGCGTTTCGGGGCGTTCCTGCCTACATACACGAGGCGATAGTGGCCGCTTACGTTCGTGGCGCTACGTATCGCCGTATGAATGATGAAACCTTGACAGGCATTATCAGGCCATGGCTTGGACTCGAGGGTCAGGCAGCGTTCTACCGCCAGATCGCGCAAGCCCACCAACGATTTACGGATGAGATTGAACCGCAATACGGTGCGGTCACACGTCCGATTCTAATCCTGTGGGGCGAAGAAGATGAATGGATCCCTTTATCTACGGGTCGTCGTTTACACGACGCGATTTCTACTTCGCAGTTCTATCCGGTACCAAAGGCGGGTCATCTTGTTCAAGAGGACGCGCCAGCTGTGATTACGTCACATTTAATTGAGTTTTTTGAGTCAGACGAGTCAGGAGGGGGCAAAGACGTCAAAGCATGACATCTGCTCTCAGACCCGGGCGAATCAACGTGATGTGCGTTGTTTGTCGCGCAGCGCCGCCCAGATACGCTCCGGGGTAATGGGCATATCGAGGTGCGTGATGCCAAAGTCGGATAGGGCATCGATGACGGCGTTCACCACGGCTGGCGGCGCACCCACCGCGCCGGCCTCGCCGGCGCCCTTGATGCCGAGCGGATTGTTCTTGCACGGCACATCCTCGTTCAGCACCAGATCGACGAAAGGCACGTTGTCGGCACGCGGCAGCCCGTAGTCCGTAAACGAGCCGCTGAGGAGCTGACCGGTCTCCTCGTCGTAGACACAGCGCTCGATCATCGCCTGACCGATACCCTGCACGACGCCACCGTGGATCTGCCCCGCGAGCAGCAGCGGGTTGACGACGGTGCCGAAATCGTCGGCCACTGTATAGCGCAGGATCTCCGCCGTGCCCGTCTCGGGATCGATCTCGAACTCGCAAATGTGGCAACCATTCGGGAAAGTGCGGGCCTTCGGACTGAAGGTTTGTGCCGCGGACAAGCCAGGGGGCTCGCCTTTGGCCAGGTAGCGCGACTCGCGCGCGGCTGTCGCCACCTCGGGAAGCACGAGCCGCCGATCGGTGCCCGCGACCTCGAAGATGCCGTCTACAAAACGGACGTCCGCGGTCGCGGCCTCCAGAACCTCCGCGGCAATGCGCCGCCCCTTTTCGATCACCGCATCCGCCGCCTGCGCGCAGGCGACACCGCCGACCGGTAGCCCACGCGAGCCGCCGGTACCGCTTCCCGTCGCGATGAGGTCGGTATCGCCCTGCACGACGCGCACCCGCTCGATGGCTACAGCGAGGCGGTCCGCTACCACTTGCGCGAGCGCCGTCTCGTGCCCCTGGCCGTTCGACTGACTGCCGATAAGCACCTCGACGTTGCCCTCGGTGTCGACACTTACCGCGGCGGCCTCCTCCGGGTCGCCGCCACAGGCCTCGATATAATAAGCGAGTCCGATCCCGCGCAGCCTGCCCTTCGCCCGCGCCGCTCGCACGCGGTTGGGAAACCCTTTCCAGTCCGCGCGTGCAAGCGCCATATCCATCGTGCGTGCGAACTCGCCACAGTCGTACTCGAGCCCCATGGCTGTGCGGTAAGGCATGGCCTGCGGCGATATGAAGTTTCGCCGGCGAAGCTCCACCGGCCCCAGCCCGGTCTCGCGCGCCGCCGCATCGACCATGCGCTCGAGCAGATGGGCCGCTTCAGGCCGGCCGGCGCCGCGGTAGGCATCCACCGGCGCCGTATGCGTAAACACGCCAATCACCTCCACGTGCACGGCAGCGAAGGTGTATACCCCGGGCAGCATCACGGCGTAGAGATCCGTGGGAATGAACGGCGCAAAGTTCGACAGGTACGCGCCCATGTTGGCAATCGTACGCACCCGCAGTGCCAGGAAGCGGCCATCAGCATCGAGGGCCAGCTCGGCATCGGCCACGTGATCGCGGCCCTGGGTGTCGGAGACGAAATCATCCGTGGAGCGCTCACCGGTCCATTTCACGGGGCGGTTGAGCACACGCGCCGCGAACAGCACGAGCGCATGCTCGGGGTAGAGGAATATCTTCATCCCGAAGCTGCCGCCCACATCGGGGGTCACAACGCGGAATCTGTCCTTGGGGAGCTTAAAGACGTGATCGGCGAGCTGCTCTTGCAGGAGATGCGGTCCCTGCGAGGGCGTTTGCAGCGTGAAGCGCTGACCGTCCCATTCGCCGAGGGCCGCGCGCGGCTCCAGCGGATTGACAATGATGCGGTTATTGACGATCCGCTTTTTCACGACCCGTGCCGCCTTTCCGCATGCGGCGTCGGTGCCGGCACGATCGCCTTTCTCCCAGCGGAAGCAAATATTGCCGAGCGCCTGCGGCCAGACCTGCGGCGCATCCGCGGTGATCGCCGTGGCCGTGTCGACGATCACCGGCAAGTCCTCGTAGTCTATGTCAATGAGCTCGGCGGCATCCCGCGCCGCATCAATCGTCTCTGCGACCACCATGGCCACCGCCTCGCCCACGTGGTGCACCAGAGCTTCGGCCAACAGCGGGCGCGGCGGGGTGACGAGCGGTTTACCGTCCATCTGCTTGAGAGGTACCAGGCAAGGGATGGTGCCGAGGCCCGCCGCCTGCACATCTTCGCTGGTATAGACAGCGAGCACTCCGGGGGCAGCGCCCGCCGCACCAGTATCGATCGCGCGTATGCGTGCGTGCGAGTGGGGTGAGCGCAAGAAGTACGCCCGCACCTGCCCCGGCACGTGCAAATCGTCAGTATAGCGGCCCGCGCCAGTCAGGAGCCGCGGGTCTTCGAGGCGGCGCACGCCTTGGCTAATGCCGAATTGTCCCATATATGCTTAGCTCGTATCTTTCGAGACTGCTGAAGGAGAAAATTGTAAGCTAGGATTTCCGAAAGTTCGTAGCAATCCCATTGCAGGCCGGGAACATTGATTACCGAGGAAACCGAACAGAGATGCTACAACCCGTTTGTTCCCTTTGTTTTGAACACATGCTTGTGCGTATCGAGAGCCGTTGACCATGAAACGAACCTATCGGGCCCTGACTGTATCAGCGATCGTCCTCAGCATTGTTATTGTTGCTGCTGTTTGCTGGCACTCCCTTGAGGAGATTCATTATCTAAAATCCTTTTATCCATCCCAGTTTAGCGTGGAAGAAGCGTTCTATGCCAGCGCAGTGGAGCTCGTCAAAATAATCATCATCAGCCTGCCATTTTTCTTAATCATTGGTACTGGCTTATATGTGCTGCGTTATATTACCAGGGAGTCTTAATTGCAATCATTGTATGCAGCTTCAAAGTAGGAACCTGACCGTGCGCTTCAAGTGGGTTCTAAAGAGACGGTCCTGCTTACGCAGGGACCCTGTTTCGTCGGGGGAGTCCATTCTTTATTGCAGGCATTCCCCGCACACAAACTGGAACCGTCGTGTGACCCGGAGCACGGATAACACATCGACATGACGGGGCTTACTGCAAAGCTAAGGAGCTGGTTGCGCAGACCCGCAATACCGATCGACAAGCGGCGTTGGTCAGCGCGCGTTGTGGTCAAGTACGCGTTACTACAGGTGCCCGGGACGATTTTGCTGGTATTGGTACTGTTGCTGGTCAAAGAGCCGCTGGGAATGCCGGCCTGGGTGCTGTGGAGTATTCTCGGGTTCTGGGTCACGAAGGATGTCCTCCTGTTTCCCTTCCTCTGGCGCTCCTATGATCCCGACTATCCGGCGGAAGCACACACCCTGGTCGGCGCCATCGGTGTGACCACGGACCGCCTGGCCCCGTCGGGCTATGTGCAGGTACGGGGCGAGCTTTGGCTCGCGCAAGTCGTAGGCCGCCCGATCGCCAAGGGACAACGCGTGCGCGTTCGCCAGATGCGCGAGCTTACACTGATCGTGGAGCCCGTGGCCTTGGCCGGTAATGGCGACCCTCGAGCTGCCCCACCAAGCCGGCGGTCGAGGCGATAAATCCCCGCTGGCGCGATGTTCGCCCAGGATCACGAAAGTTAGGCGCTATTGACTTGCTGGCTGCATGTCCTGAAAACGGTAGCGATTAACCGTATATCGAGCTCACCGCAAGCACTTAGCGCTCCGACAGCGCGAGCCGCACGCCCAGGCCGATCAAGACCGTCCCGCTGACGGCTTCAAGGCGCCGCCTGACGTGCGGGCGGGTGACTATCGAACGCGCGCGGTCAAGCACCGTGGCTAACGCGATCAGCCATACCAGGCCCATGGTGGCATGGATGCTCGCAAGCAACAGCGACTTCGCAAAGACCGGATCACCGACACTAATAAACTGCGGCAGGAAGGCCAAATAGAACACGGCGACCTTGGTATTGAGGACGTTGGTCAAAAGACCTTCGACAAAGGAACGCCCCGCGCTTTCATCGCGCTGTGTTTTGCCGGCAGACGCAACGGCCTCCGCGCCCCGGCGAAACGCCCGCGCTAACGACTGCAGCCCCAACCACACGAGGTAGGCGGCACCAGCGATCTTCAAGACCTGAAAAGCGAGCGCAGAATGCGTCAGGATGACCGATAGTCCGAGCGCCGAAAGTGTTGCGTGCACGAACAGACCCGAGCAGATGCCGGCGGAGGTCATAATGCCACCGAGGCGGCCCTCGGTTACGACGTTCCGGATCACGAGCATGGTATCCGCACCGGGACTGATAGTGAGGGCGGCCGCCACAGCGATAAAAGTCAACAGCTGAACGTCGACCATAGCAGGGTTTCATCACCGCGTTGCACGCGCCATTCCCCCGCCCCACATGACAAAGAGTTCAACGCGATCATATCCATAATATCGACCTTGTCTTATACCCCCACAGCTGTATAAAGTGAAGGCAATCGACAAGAACAACAGTCGCTACAGCCCCGATAGATGGATCGCCAGACACAAGCCTATGCCTTCGCCCTGACTGCCGTATTGTTCTGGTCGACCGTGGCGTCGGCCTTCAAGCTCTCGCTGCGTTATCTGGATCCCGCTCAGCTGCTGTTCTATGCCAATATCGTCTCAATTATTACCCTATTTCTGGTCCTGCTCGTGCAGAAAAAACTGCACCTGCTTGCTCAATACTCAAAATATGATCTTGCGCGCGCGGCCGCGCTAGGGTTCCTGAATCCGTTCCTCTACTACACGGTTCTTTTCAAGGCCTACGATTTACTGCCGGCGCAAGAGGCGCAGCCCCTCAATTACACGTGGGCAATCATGCTGGCGCTTCTGTCTATCCCGCTGCTCAAGCAGCGATTGGGTCTGAAAGAGTTTGGTGCGATCGTCATCAGCTACTTCGGTGTCGTGGTGATCTCGACGCACGGAGACTTGCTGTCACTTCGATTCAGCAACACCGCCGGTGTATTACTGGCCTTGGGAAGCACGGTAATCTGGGCGCTGTACTGGATCTACAACACCAAGGACGGAAATGACCCGGTGCCGAGCCTGTTTCTTAATTTCGTGTTCGGATTCCCGTTCGTACTGGCGTGGACCCTAATCTTTTCGGACGTGCAAGTCACATCCGCCAAGGGGCTGCTCGGTGCGGCCTATGTCGGGGTATTCGAGATGGGCATCACGTTCGTATGCTGGCTGAACGCACTCAGGCTTTCTTCCTCCACGGCCAAGGTCGGGACCCTGATCTTTTTTTCGCCGTTCTTATCTTTGATTTTCATCCGATTCCTGGTAGGCGAAGAGATCTTGCTCTCTACCATAGTTGGGCTGGCGTTCATCGTCTTTGGCACTGTGTTGCAACAGCTCGCGCACAGAAAAGCGGTCACAGAATAATACGAGCGACACCCGGCTCTGCATCATCGTGACTTGCGGTGGATGCCCGCGTATGTGCCAGTCTGCCTATGCGCTGCACGCACACCGCAGCATTGGATATGGTGAAGACACAAGTACTTGCGGCTCAGCTCAGTAATTCCTCAAGTATTTTATACGGCGTCTCCTCCATGCCCATCTTGCGATATGTCTGTTGAGCGATGAAATTGTCGCGCTCGACATAGAGCCGAAAACCGCACACGCGGCCACTGTCGGCTGCCCGCGTCTTCACAAACTCATACAGTGCGCGGTATATACCCCGGCGGCGAAATTCTGGTCTCACATAGACACTCTGGATCCACCAAAACTCTCCATTACGCCAGTCGCTCCATTCCGTTGTCACCATCAGCGTGCCGGCAACTTCTTCGCCTGTGTGCGCGACGATGTAGAAACCGTGCTGAGGATTTTGCAAAAGATTTCGCACGCCAGCTAACACCACAGCTGGTGACAAGCTCTTATTCTCCGTCTCCCGCGCCATCGCGATATTGAACTCGACCAGGGCGCGTTCATCACTCGGTTGTCCTATCCTGATTTTGATGTTGTACCCCATCACTCGGTCCTTCAGTCACAACGACGCAACAACAAGCAGTATTGCGGCATTCTCGGGAAACCCCAGGTTATCGCCAAGCGCCGGGCATCGGTTCCAATCTGAACATCGTGGGCTCGCTGCCGCGCGCTGTACTCGGAGCCGCCCCGGTGATTGCTATCACATCTTGTCATGCATGTGCTTCATGTAAGTGATACCGGGTGACAGCGCTATCCTCCAGGCTAACTCTACGTCTTCGTTGAACTGCGAATCGTACTCCTTCACTGTCTCTATCAGGGTGTCCAGCCACACGTCATAAAACTCGGCGGGGATATCGTAGCCCGATTGGCTATGCACCTTCGCGACGCGCCGCAGATATTCGTTATCTTTCTTCGAGATGAAGAATTCCTTCATATAAAACAGCGAGTCCTGGAGCATGGTCTTCTGGGCGCTCATGTGAGTGTTCCGGAATAGGCGGGCTATCTCGGGCGATCTTGCAAAGAACAGCTCGTAGAACCTGTCCAGAAACTTCTTCTATTCGTCCTTGAACTCCAATGCGCGCTTATAGCTCTCGGTAAAAAGCTCGATGTAATCTTTCATGGACCCTGGACCGATCGACGCTTGCCGTTAGTGCCGATTTAACCCCCGCTTTCTGCGTGAGCAGTACGGGACATCCGGGCGCCTGAGCGGCACCCCGTCATGGCCATTGCGGCCCTACCTGACAGGGAACCCGTGGCTGCGAGCAAGGTCCTATCGCATTTTCAGCAAATGGCTGCCTTTTTCAACCCCTGTGCTAGCCTTTTAACTGAAGGCGATCGGTCATGATGTTTCAGACAGACCTGACGACCGGACCCATACCCGGTCGCGGCAAGGGCCCCGTGGGCACGAGGAGGGTCACTGATGAAGCGGCTGCGTAAACACGCCAGGATAGGGGTACGCTGGCTCAACTGTGGCTGGCGTTTGTTCCGGCGCAACCCCTGGCTTCTTCTGGGCATGGGGCTCACGTCGATGCTGGTCATTATCATCCTGGCCTCTATTCCGTTTGCCGGCAGTCTGGTCATTGCGTTCCTGGCCCCCATCCTGATGTCCGGCGCCGTCCTGGCGGCGGACGAGCTGAGTCAGCAGAAAATGGCCTTGCCGGCATCTTTGCGTGCGGCAGCATTCATGCGATCGCCCAAAGTGCTGGTCAGTGTCGTCGGCAAAGAAAAGCACGTCACCACGGTGTTAGTCATGAGTATGTACACACTCGCGGTCGCGCTGGCCATTAATATCGCCGCATACGCCATCAGCGGAGGCGCGTGGGTCAACAATCTTTTGAGCCTCGATACCGAAATGATGCTAAGGGTGTTGGGCACCTGGCTCGTGGTGTTGATGCTTTACCTGGTGCTCACGATGTCATTGATCTACTCCATTCCACTCATCTTCTTGCAGGGCACGCCGGTAGTACCCGCCCTCGCCCGCAGCCTGCAGGCAGGGTGGCGGCATCTTATTGGACTGATCGTAGTTGTCGGCGTATCCTTTGTTCCCTTTGCCCTGGGAATGATTGCATCACCTTTTTCAACAATCGCCATGTACACAATCTGGTTCTTAGGTGGTGCCATTGCACTGCCTCTATTTATTACCAGTTCCTATTGCAGCTATAGGACCGTGGTTCCACCTGAATAAGTCGCCGCGATCGTAGACCCATTTTGCCCACCTGCTCCGGCCAATCGGGCACCCGCCCAACGCCGACCTTACCTCCCGAGACCCGTTGGCACCAGAACGTGTCTTTCAAATGGGCTCCGGTACAGACATCACGAGCATTTATTTCCGATACACTCGGAGTTTTGTGGGGCAACAGGCATCCTTGTTACATTCGGCCACATTTCGCACAATTGTGCGTTTGCAAGGCCCGATAAGATAAC
>JBHHZP010000111.1:0-11631 GCA_046758085.1 Acidiferrobacterales bacterium | reverse complement strand
AGTCAGGCTGCTAATCCACTCAAGGCCTTGTTCAGTTTTTCGGGGCCACCTCTCAGGACAGTTTAGGGCGCAAAGTCTAAGTTGTTCAAATGGAAATGATGTGACTGGAATGGTTCACGATTTAGTACCAATCGGTCGAGAAATGTAAGAGGAATTGTATTTGCTTTTCTAGCGTTGAGTGATATTTAATACGAACCGACGAAACCGCGAATCTAAACAAACAACTTGCAGGGCGGAATATAAACCCAAACACCATGAAAGGAGCTAGGTAGGATGAAAAAACGCGATTTTCTCAAGAAAGCAGGAATAGGAACAGCTGCTACAGTGGCAGCGGTAAACGCACCCTTTGTGATCGCTGCGAAAAAGACGACCATCAAGTGGCGGCTTCAAACCTATGCTGGTGGCCCCCTCGCCGAACATGTCATCAAACCATCTATCGATGCCTTTAACAAAGTTGCCAACGGGGAGATGGTCATTGAATTGTATACGGCCGATCAGTTGGTACCTACCGGTGAGCTGTTCAGAGCAATGCAAAAAGGGACCATCGATGCGGTACAGAGTGACGATGATTCCATTGCCGCGCCGGTCGATGTCTCTGTATTTGGCGGTTACTTCCCCTTTGCCACCCGCTATAGCCTCGATGTACCTGTTCTGTTTAACCAGTATGGTCTACAAGAAATCTGGGAAGAAGCCTATGGAGCAGTAAAGGGCGTCACCTGGCTCAGCGCCGGCGCATGGGACCCCTGTCACTTTAATACGGTTAAGCCTATTCGTAGCCTTGCAGATCTCAAAGGCTTGCGCGTGTTTACTTTTCCGACCGCGGGTAAGTTCCTGTCGCGCTTTGGCGTTGTCCCTGTAACACTTCCCTGGGAGGATATTGAGGTCGCGGTGCAAACGGGTGAGCTGGATGGTATTGCCTGGTCTGGCATCACCGAGGACTATACGGTCGGCTGGGCCGATGTGACCAACTACTTCCTTACCAATAATATTTCCGGTGCCTGGTGTGGATCGTATTTTGCCAACACCGATTCATGGAACGCCGTGCCTGGGCATTTGCAGGAATTGTTCCGCCTTTCCATGGATAGTTCACACTATTACCGGCAGCATTGGTACTGGGGCGGTGAAGCGCATCTGCGCACAAAAGGCAAAAAACTGAAGCTTACGACTATCCCCGATGACGAGTGGAAGAAAGTGGAAGATGAAGCTCAGAAATTCTGGGACGAGATTGCCAAGACCAGTAAAAGGGCTGCCAAGGTGATAAGTATTTTCAAAGAATACGCGGCCGTCATGGAAAAAGCCGGCCCTCCCTACCGATACGGATAACCGCTGACCGAGTATGTCGTAGACATTGAGGCTGTCCCCAGCTTTAGCGCAAAGCCGGGGAGGATATCCTCTATTCTCCGATCTAAGTAGGCCTCTAACGCGCCGACTCAACGTGTCTGGAGGAAAGGAGTCTTGTGCCTAAAGCAGTAAAGCTTTACGTGAGGTATGTTGACGCGGTGAACCGTACGGTAGGCCGGTTCGCCATGTATATGATCTTCGCCATGATGGGCGTGCTGTTGTATTCGTCCATTTCCAGAACCTTCTTCGACGTTCCTCTCATATGGGTAGTGGAGATGGCGCAGATGACGATGGCCGCCTATTACCTGCTTGGTGGCGGATACTCGATGCAGCTTAACTCGCATGTCAGGATGGATCTGCTATATGGCCGGTGGTCGATAAAGCGACGGGCCTTCACGGACTCTGTTACCGCTTTCTGTCTTGTCTTTTACCTCGTGTTTCTCTTCCTCGGCGGCATTTCAAGTACGCAATACGCTATTGAATACAATCAAAAGAATTATTCTGTATGGGCACCACCCATGGCACCCATCAAGATGATTATGACATTCGGAATCCTGCTGATGCTGTTACAGGCCACATCTATGTTCTTCAAAGATCTGGCAAGGGCGAGAGATGAGGAGATAGCATGAGTTTTGAGCTGATCGCGCTGTTGATGTTCGCCACGATGATGCTCATGCTTCTCACCGGTCAGCGTGTCTTTGGTGCTATTGGCTTCGTGGCCACTGCTTTTGCTTTGATGCTGTGGGGAACCGGCGGCTCGGAGATGCCGTTCAGTGCGGCTTTTAAACTCTTTAACTGGTATCCCCTCTTAACCCTGCCGCTGTTCATCTACATGGGATACATGCTGTCGGAATCCGGGATAGCGAGTGATCTATACCATGCATTCCATGTCTGGTTCGGTCCGCTCAGAGGTGGATTGGCTATCGGAACGGTTGGTTTGATGGTCGTCATATCCGCCATGAACGGGCTGAGCGTGGCGGGTATGGCCATCGGAGCGAGCATCGCGCTCCCCGAAATGTTGCGGCGGGGCTATGACAAGATAATGATAACCGGGGTGGTCCAGGCCGGCAGCTCCCTCGGCATTCTGGTTCCGCCCAGCGTGGTGCTGGTTCTCTATGGAATGATTGCCAGGCAACCGGTCGGTCAGCTCTGGCTTGCGGGAGTCTTTCCCGGTCTGCTGATGGCGGGATTGTTCATGCTCTATATCATTGGCAGATGTCAATTTCAGCCGAAACTGGGGCCGCCGTTGGCGAAGGAAGAGTGGCAGATCCCGTTGAAGGAGAAATTGAAGTTACTCAGAGCCGGGATACTGCCTTTCCTGATTTTCTTCTTTATGACCGGACTGTTCCTGATGGGGATCACCAGCCTTGTTGAAAGCTCAGCTGTGGGTGCAACCGCAGCGACGCTTGCCGCGCTGTTTAAGGGCCGCTTAAGCCGGCAGGTGATGGAAGACACACTACGTAAGTCTCTGGGCATTAGTTGCATGTTTATGTGGGTTATTCTGGCGGCGCTTTGCTTTGGTGCCGTTTTTGACGGTCTGGGCGCTGTGAAGGCGATAGAGTCTATATTTATCGAAAGGTGGGGGCTCAGTCCGTGGGGAGTGCTCATCATGATGCAGGTTTCCTACCTCCTGATGGGCACTTTTCTGGACGATACGGCCATGCTCGTAATTGTCGCCCCTCTTTATGTCCCCTTGGTAATCAGTCTCGGTTTCGACCCCATTTGGTATGGTGTTCTCTATACAATCACCTGCCAGGTTGCTTACATGACGCCTCCCTTTGGTTATAACCTGTTTCTTATGAAGGCGATGGCCCCTAAAGAGGTAACGTTGGCGGATATCTACCGCTCGATCGTACCTTTTGTGTTGGTTATGTGTGTTGGTTTGGCCCTTGTAATGCTGTTTCCCCAGATAGCCGTGTGGTTACCAAATTTATATTACGGGAAATGAAGTAAATAGTGAGAATGCCTGCCGGATCATCGATGCGTAACATTGCCGAAGGCATTGATCCGGAGAAAAATTCGGAGCTTGTTCACGACTATCCGACAGCCGCCCCATTCATGGATCGCACCATTGTTTCCGAGACACGCCGTAAATATCTGCGGCGCTACGCAATCGTGCTTCGCTTGCAGGAGCGGGGCTCGCCGTGCGTGGCGAGCCCGTTCGGCGGGAGCAAGGTTCACTGGACCTTTCTCTCATTCCGCCTCACCCCTGTAGGCTTGGTGCCAGCATCCGTGGCTTGCAACGGGCTCGGAAACAAAGGCGCAATCCATGTCACTCGAGCGCAGCCCATTGCCAAGGCATCTTTGTCTTGGCGAGTTTCAGCGTTTCAAGCCGGGGCTTGTGGGACCCCGATGGAGCTTGTTCGTTTTTTTAGGTGTGAAACAAGATCTTGCACCGAGGTTCAGGGTGAGATTTGCGTTGCGTTAGATCAACAATACATAACGAAAGCCGAATTCCTGGATGTGTGTGATTACGCCGGGCGCACTCGCGCTGCCATTCGAAGTTTCATCATATACTTGCCGCGGGCCGGGCGAACGCACAACACGTTAGTTCACAGGTTGCCCTGTTCGAGCTTGGGCAACGCCACGCTGGTGTTGCATGGCGGCCTCGGTGGACGCGCCATGCTGTGAGCAGTAACGTATGCCGGAGAAGCAGGCGGATGTTACCTGATAGCAGTTGTTACTGCTGACCGTGTTGGTATTGGGGCACGGCGCAATCACGCGGGTCGCAGAAAATACAACGCATCTGCAGAATAACGCTATTGGAGGATGTCATGGAGCCAAAAGATGTTCATACGACCGGCGACGCCAGAACCATCGTAGAGCAACGCAACCTGTCTCATGTCAAGGTCGGTGTGTTCGATATCGATGGTATCTTGCGCGGCAAGTATATATCGCGCGAGAAATTCAATTCGGCGCTAGAAAATGGTTTTGGCTTCTGTGATGTCGTGCTCGGGTGGGACTCGTACGATCAGCTCTACGACAATGTGACCTTTACCGGATGGCACACGGGCTACCCCGACGCGCCGGTGCGAATCTTACCCGACAGTTGCCGGCCGTTGCCGTTCGAGGGCGACATGTTGTTTTTCCTTGGGGAGTTTGCACCGCCGGCCGAGGCACTGTGCCCACGCGGGATGCTGCGCAGGGTGATCGAGCGCGCACGCGCGATGGGGTTCGAGCCCTACAGCGCGTTCGAGTACGAGTTTTTTCTGTTCGACGAGACTCCCCACTCGGTGCGGGACAAGCACTACCGCGACTTGAAACCCCTGGCCCCCGGTTTCTTTGGCTACTCGGTGCTGCGCAACTCTGTTTACGCCGATTTCTACCACACCCTGCTCTCGATGTGTGAGGCCATGGACTTCGGTCTCGAGGGCCTGCATGAGGAAACCGGTCCCGGTGTGCTCGAGGCATCCATCACAGTCGATGCAGCCGAGGCGGCGGCCGACAAGGCCGCGCTGTTCAAGACCTTCGCCAAGGTCGTCGCCCAGCGCACCAACCTGATCGCCACATTCATGGCCAAGTGGTCGCCGGACTGGCCGGGCCAGAGCGGGCACATCCACATGTCGCTCAAGGACGAGCAAGGGAAGTCCGTCTTCCATGATCCGAAAAAGCCCGACAACACTAGCGATCGGCTACGCCATTTCGTCGCCGGCCAGCAGCGCCTTATGCCCGAGCTCCTGTGCATGATCGCTCCGACAATCAACTCGTTTACTCGCCTGATACCGGGTTTCTGGGCGCCGACGGAGGCCAGCTGGGGGGTCGAGAATCGTACTTGCGCGCTGAGGGTGATCCCCGGCAACGCCAAGGCACAACGCGTGGAGTACCGCATCGCGGCGGCCGATGCTAACCCCTACATCGCGTTGGCCGCGGCGCTGGCCTCAGGGCTCTACGGCATCGAGCATGAACTCGAGCCCGAAGCGGCAGTAACAGGTAATGCCTACGAAAAGAAGTTTCCCAAGCGACTCCAGCTACCCGCGACCTTGTGGGAGGGCGCCCAGCGACTGAAGGCGTCGAAAATCGCGCACGCATGGTTTGGCGATGCCTTCGTCGAGCACTACGCCGCCACCCGCGAGTGGGAGGAGCGCGAGTTTCGCAAGCATATCACGGATTGGGAAATGGAAAGGTACTTCGAAATAATCTAACTTGACTTTCACCACAGAGCACACAGAGACCACAGAGATTGTTGAATTTCTTTAGATTTTGTTCACGGCGGCAAAGTGAGTGTGGCGCAACACTTCGCGTCATCGCAGCGCAGGCGCTCACCGTGCTTAACGGCAATGTTTTCTCGGCAACTGCTCCCTGCGTTGCTCTAGCTCCTGCGTCCTTGCAGTCGCCCTCGACCGCTGTTCCCGACGCGGTCCTACCTCCTTCATCCCTGCAGTCGTCCATCCCCGGAGTCGTACGTCCATGTAGTCGTCTGTGAACTCTGGGATCTCCGGTGTGAGTGATGCAATAATCCGGGCAAGTAGCCAGTAGCGAGGACCACACCGCAGAATTTACGGGTTTACTCGCTACTCGAACCTCGCTGCTGAAGTTTTCCTCTTGGCCCCGGCAGGTAGTTTTGTTACTTTTGGTAACAGCTCCTGGGGATTTCTGAGTTTATGCGCCAGATTCGCGAGATTAGTCGACGACTTGACAGGGTAATTTTGTTGTTTTTGTTCGCCCTGTTCCTGCTGGTGTCGCCGTTGCTGGGCTGGTGGGCCTCCGACGAGAGCCCCTGGTACCTGCCTTACTTGATGTGGCTCGTTTTGATCGTGCTGTGTGCCTGGCTGCACGTGCGGGTGCGCGCGTCGTGACCTTTGCGCTGCCGACGCTTTTTCTTATCACGGTAGGGTACCTGCTGCTGCTCTTTCTCATCGCCTACGCGGCCGACTGCGGCTGGATCTCCGCCCGGATCAAGAATCATCCGTTGACCTACGTGCTGTCGTTGGGGGTGTACGCAACATCGTGGACGTACTACGGCAGCGTGGGGTTTGCGCAGGCCCAGGGGTATAACTTTCTCGCCATTTACTTGGGTGTCACGCTCGCGTTCCTGCTCGCCCCCGTTCTGTTAATGCCCATCTTGCGGCTGGTGCGGGACTACCAGCTTACGTCGCTGGCAGATCTGTTTGCCTTTCGTTTCCGCAGCCAGTTTGCCGGTGTGCTGGTGACGCTATTCATGCTCGCGGGAACACTGCCCTATATTGCGCTTCAGATTCGGGCGGTCACCGAATCGCTTCGCATTCTCACCCAGGAGGCCACGCCGCAGGTCGTCGGGCTCGTGTACTGTGTCGGGTTGATCTTGTTTGCGATTCTATTCGGTGCCCGGCACATCTCGCCGCGGGAAAAACACGAAGGCCTGGTTGTGGCCATCGCTTTCGAGTCATTAGTGAAACTAGTCGCCTTGCTCGGTGTCGGCCTGTTCGCGGTGTTCGGCGTATTTGGCGGGCTGGGTGGTATGCAGAACTGGCTGGCGCAACACCCCGAGGCCGTGCGGTCACTGTATGAGCCCGTGCGCGAGGGACCGTGGATGACGCTACTTGTGCTTGCTTTTGCGGCGGCTTTCTTGCTGCCACGTCAGTTCCATATGAGCTTTACGGAGAACCAGCGCCCGCAATCGCTCCTGACGGCCAGCTGGGCATTCCCCTTGTTCCTGCTTTTATTGAATCTGCCCATCCCGGTTATCCTTTGGGCGGGTACGGCAATGTCGGTCAACACGGACCCCGACTACTACGTTCTGGGAATCACGTTCGCCGGCAACCATTCACTCCTGCCGGTGTTTGCCTTTATCGGCGGCGTCTCGGCCGCCAGCGCCATGATGATCGTGACCAGCCTGGCGTTGGCCGCAATGTGCCTAAATCACCTGTTGCTGCCGGCGAGTTATCCAGACCCCTACGTCGATCTCTATCGCTGGCTGCTGTGGGGGCGCCGGATGCTTATCGCAATCATCATCTTGGCAGGTTACGGCTTCTACCAGTTGCTTGAGCACAGGCAGGGGCTGGTGGAGCTGGGCCTGATTTCCTTTGTGGCGGTGGCCCAGTTTCTGCCCGGCGTTGCCGGCGTGTTGTACTGGCGCCGGGCGACGCGCCTGGGATTCATAGCAGGGCTGCTGAGTGGTATAGCCGTGTGGGCGGTGACGCTACTCGTGCCGTTGCTGCAAAGCTCGGGCGTTGTGAATTTGGATCTCGACCCGCTGCCGACCTTGCAGCAGGTATCGGGTCTTGAGAAATGGGGGTTTGCCGCGTTCTGGTCGTTGGCCGTCAATAGCATTCTGTTCGTTGCCGTGTCTCTGTTGACGCGGCAGAACGCGGAGGAATGGGAAGCGGCCCACGCTTGTTGTAGCACGAGCTTCACACCACCGAGCGGGGTGGTTACCGCGGGCTCACCATTACAGTTCAAGCAACGGCTTGCGCCCGTGCTCGGCGAGGATACCGCCGAGCGGGAGGTCGGGCGAGCGCTGGAAGACCTGGGCCTCGGGGTGGACGAGCACCGGCCCGGGGAACTGCGGCGGTTGCGCGAGCAGATCGAGCGAAACCTCTCCGGGCTCATTGGCCCCCCGCTCGCGCGCATGATTGTGAATGAAGGCCTGGAGCTCGATGCCAGCGGGCAGACCGCGTTGTCCTACACTTTTCGCGTTATGGAAGAGCGCCTGGAGGCCTCGCGCAGCGAGTTGCGCGGCTTGGTCGGCGAGCTCGATGCTTTGCGTCGCTACCAGCGCCAGGTTTTGCAGGACTTGCCGCTTGGTGTCTGCGCCCTGAGTGACGAGCGCGAGGTGGTCATATGGAACCTGGCCATGGAGCTGCTCTCGGGAGTATCGCGACGCGAGGCCATGGGCCGTAAGGTGGAGGCGATCGGTGACCCATGGGGTACCTTGCTGGCGTCATTCGTCCATGCCGACGATCAACACATATACCGCAAGCGCGTGGAGATTGACGGTTATCCGCGATGGTTCAATGTGCACAAGGCGACGATTGGCAATCCGGTGGCCTCCGCGGGGCCGGAGCGCAACACCAGCCCGGGCATCGTCATGTTATTGGAAGATCTGACAGACCTTGAAACTCTGCAGGCTGAGCTGGCGCACAGCGAACGTCTTGCTTCCATAGGGCGACTCGCAGCGGGTGTGGCGCACGAGATCGGAAACCCGGTTACCGGGATTGCGTGTCTCGCGCAGAATCTCCAGGCAGAGGATCACACGGACCTGGTGCACGAAAGCACCGCGCAGATCCTGCAGCAAACCAAGCGTATCAGCAACATCGTGCAGTCGCTCATGACTTTCAGTCGAAGCGGTACGCCCGAGGATCGTCAAGAGCCGGTCAACCTGCACGAGACCGTCAGCGAAGCGATCCGGTTAGTGCGGTTGTCACCGAGTGGCCGCGAGGTCGAGTGCCTGAACCACTGTTTGCCGAATCTGGAGATCAAGGGCGATCGCCAGAAATTCTTGCAGGTGTTCGTAAACCTGCTCACAAACGCCTGCGACGCTTCCCGCGCCGGCGACCGCGTCGTCGTGACGGCCGCGCAGGAAGACGGTGCACTGCAAGTCGAAGTATGCGACCGTGGTGAGGGCATCCCGGCGGAGCTGCGGGAGCGTGTGTTCGAGCCTTTCTTTACTACGAAACACCCGGGGGACGGCACCGGCCTGGGTTTGCCGATGGTCTACCAGATCGTCGAGGACTACGGTGGCAGCATCGAGCTGGACAGTAATGCCGGTGGCGGCACGCGCGCCATCCTCCGTTTTCCCTATCCTGAACCGCAGCGCGACGAGAGAGCAATTTCATGAGCCATATTCTGATCCTTGAAGACGAAGCAGTAATCCGACAGGCCGTGCGACGATTACTGGAACGTCACGGATTTGATGTCTCGGAAGCGGGTTCTGTCGAGGACGCCGAGCGCGAGTTTGATCTCGCAGGATTCGATCTGATTATCGCCGATCTGCGCTTGCCCGGCGTACCGGGTACCGAAGTGATCGGTCGTGCCAATGGGGTGCCCGTCCTGATCATGACCTCCTATGCCAGCGTACGCTCGGCTGTCGAGGCCATGAAGCTTGGCGCAGTCGACTACGTCGCCAAGCCATTTGATCATGATGAGCTGCTTGTGGTTATAGAGCGAATCCTATCGGGTCGCCGCCTGGCGCGGCAGAACGAGGCGCTGAAATCAGATGTACAGCGCCACTATCCTGTGGGCGGAATCGTTGGGCGTTGCCGGACGATGCAGGAAGTATTCAACCGGATCCGAAGGGTTGCGCCGACGGACACCACCGTTCTGATTATAGGGGAATCGGGAACGGGGAAAGAACTGGTCGCGCGGGCCGTGCACGAGCAGAGCGAACGCCGTGACGGCCCGATCATAACCGTCAACTGCGCCGCGATCCCGGAAACCCTGATCGAGACTGAGCTGTTTGGCCATGAGAAAGGTGCCTTTACCGGCGCGGTGACGGCCCGCCGCGGTATGGTTGAGGCTGCTGACGGTGGCACATTATTTCTTGATGAGGTCGGCGAGCTTCCACTGCCGGCGCAGGCGCGATTACTGCGTGTGCTGCAGGATGGGGAGATCCGCCGTGTTGGTGCGTCTCAGTCGAGTAGAGTTAACGTGCGCCTGATTGCCGCGACACACCGGGAGCTGAATCAACTCGTGCAAGACGGGCAGTTTCGCGACGATCTCTATTTTCGCTTGCGCGTGATGGAAATCCAGCTTCCTCCGCTGCGGGAGCGCGACGACGACATCATCGAGCTTGCCAATCATCTGCTTGACAAGACTTGCAAGCGATTGCACCGTTCCGTGATCGCGTTTGCCCCCGACGCATTGACGGCGATAACAGCGTATGCGTGGCCTGGCAATGTTCGCGAGCTGGAAAATGCGATCGAGCGTGCTGTCATTCTGTCTGATAGCAATTCCATCACGCCCGATCTGCTGGCAATCGAATCACGTATCGACAACATCCGTGGCACGTCGATACCCGACGACACGGCGGTATCGCTCGATGACTATATTGTACGTTTTGTGCTTGAGCACGAGAGCACGATGACAGAGACTGAGCTGGCGCGACGTCTCGGCATCAGTCGTAAGACGCTGTGGGAGAAACGGCAGCGCCTCGGCATACCGCGCAAGCAGAAAAAAAGGACCCTGCCCCAGAATGCTGTCTCGCGGAACCCCTAAAACTGCGGCACGTTACGCTCTGAGCATGGAAATCATAGGTCCCACTCGGGCGATCGCTCACCCTCCAAGTGTGCCTTGATGGCCTGAAGCCACCGAGCCAGGCGTGTTTCCAGTTGGGCCTGAATCTTGGCCTCGTCCACCTGACGTAGCGCTTCCCGGGGCGAGGCCGGGCCACCGAAGATGCCGGCAGCGAGGTTAGTTAGCAATCCCATCAGTCCTTGGCGCGAGGACCGAGAGCGGGGCGGCGGCTTGAGATCGAACCACTCTTCCTGGGTCAGGCGTGCCCCGTTGGGGTCCGGCTCTACCGTGACACGCACGCTGAAAGAAGGCTTGGTGAAGGAAACAGTTTCCATCATATGACCTGCTTCGAAGGCCACGCAGCGACTACGGTAGTCGATGATCTGCGCCCCATGGCGCAATACCAAGTGGAACACCGTCTGCTCGCTGACCGGCCCGTCTGTCTCCTGCTCTACACGGATCACCTCGGTGCCGGGGTTCAGCTGAGCCTTGCGGGCGATGTCCGCGACCAATGCGAACACGGCATCGGGATCAGCCTGGATGGTAACCGATTCTCGGAACGGCCCATTGCAGCGCCTGTGTGGCGTACAACCTCACCTTCGCATAGGATACGAGTGCGCAACGAACTCTCAACAAGAAATCAAATCGTTTTCTCTACACTGGAGCACGCCAGATCGGATGTCCTGTTGTTGTGGGACACACAAGGTTCCACGAGCTTTGCTCAGCGCTCTTTCTCTGCACGTTAAAACCCTCGAGATCCTCCCCTTCCCCGCTGTCGGCGCGTGCAGCACCGCTGCCGCGAATACTGATCCGACGTCCTACTTCAAAAGTCCGAGGCGAGAGCGGAGTATCGCCAGTGTGACCGGCGGGGACAAAAATGTAATTTTTCATCTTACCCATTAAGGAATACCTATTTAAGGAATATCAAGTTTTACATAAATTAATTGTGATGATCAGGAAGTTAGCGAAATTCGATTGGTTTCAACATCGCACGACAGTTACAGAGCGGAAATACTAAACAGGGTGAAGGGCTCATAAGAACTCCTTTATGGTAATGATAATCATTGATAATGGGGTCACGTCATAACGGGCTGTTGCCCAAATCCTCTACACCAACAAGCAAGGAGGGTAAAATAGGCA
>JBHHZP010000110.1:0-11691 GCA_046758085.1 Acidiferrobacterales bacterium | reverse complement strand
TGCGTCCAATTTTGTTCCAGACAAAATTGTCTTTGGGGCCACATTAAAGAACCCGCGTACGGGGGTGGATGAGCCGGGTAAAGACGAGGGTCCGGGGGACGCTCGTCCCGGCGAACGGGCTTGCCACGGACGGCAAGCCCAGGACTTGCAAGCGAGAGCACGGAGAGCGGAGCGCAGCAAGCCCGGTAGTACATAACCGCCGGCTAGGCGGCACTAGAATTCCGTTCTAGAATTCTTCTAAGCGGCGGCGTCGGTCGCATTGCGGTCGTACCCAAGCACCGGCGCCAGCCAGCGCTCTACTTCCTGTATGCTCATGTCCTTGCGGACAGCGTAATCCTGCACCTGGTCGCGCTCGATCTTGCTCACCCCGAAGTAGCGACTCTGCGGGTGGGCGAAGTAAAACCCGCTGACCGATGCCGCTGGCATCATGGCGAAATTTTCCGTCAAGCGAATCCCGCTGTTGTCCTCGACGCGAAGCAAGTCAAACAGGATGCGCTTTTCGGTATGATCGGGACAGGCCGGGTAACCAGGGGCCGGGCGAATACCCGTGTACTGCTCACGGATAAGCGCCAGGTTATCCAGGCGCTCGTCCGCCGCGTAGCCCCAGAGCTCCTTACGCACGCGCTCGTGCATGCGCTCGGCGAAGGCCTCGGCCAGACGGTCGGCGAGTGCCTTGGCCATGATGGCGCCGTAATCGTCGTGACCATCCTCGAGGCGGCGCACGACCTCATCGAGGCCAAAGCCTGCGCTAACGGCGAAGGCGCCAATGAAGTCCGTGATGCCAGAGTCGCGCGGCGCGAGGAAATCGGCCAGCGCCAGGTTGGGCCGCCCGCGCGGTCGCACCATCTGCTGGCGTAAGGTGTGGAAGGTGGTCAGGACTGTACCGCGAGACGCGTCAGCGTAGACCATAATGTCATCATCGTCGGTGCTGTTGGCGAGCCAGAAACCGATTACCGCACGCGGCTTGAGCCAGCCCTCCTGGATAATCTGTTTGAGCATCTTCCTGGCATCGGCGAACAACGCTCGCGCCGCTTCGCCTACCGTCTTGTCTTCGAGGATGCGTGGATACACCCCGGCGAGGTCCCAACTCTTGAAGAACGGCGTCCAGTCGATGTATCGCGACAGTTCTTCGAGATCGTAGTCGACGAATACCTTGATCCCGAGGAACGCCGGAGCGGGAGGCGTGTAGGCCTGCCAGTCGAGCTGGCACTTGTTGGCGCGTGCCTCAGCCAGCGTGGCCCGGCGGATGTCGCGGCGTTGTGCCGCACGCTGTTGTCGCGTGGCGTCGTAGTCGGCCCGCACTTGTGCTGCGAACTCCCCGTTGCCATCGCCCAGCAGGCTGCTTACCACGCTGACCGCGCGCGAGGCATCGGGGACATAGACGGTGGGGCCACTATAGTTGGGGGCGATCTTCACCGCCGTGTGCATGCGGCTGGTGGTGGCGCCCCCGATGAGCAGCGGCAGCTTGAATCCTTCGCGCTCCATCTCGCTCGCCACGTGGCACATCTCGTCGAGACTGGGCGTAATGAGCCCCGAGACCCCGACAATGTCGGCGCCCTCGGCTTTCGCCGTCTCCAGAATCCGCGCGCTCGGTACCATAACTCCAAGATCCATGACCTCGTAGTTGTTGCAACGAAGTACGACGCCGACGATATTTTTGCCGATGTCATGCACATCGCCCTTGGCCGTGGCCAATACGACCTTGGCGGCGCTACGCCGCTCTTGCCTATCGCCCTTTTCGTCCTCGATGTAGGGCTCCAGATAGGCGACCGCCTTTTTCATTACCCGCGCGCTCTTGACCACCTGCGGCAGAAACATCTTGCCGGCACCGAATAGATCGCCGACCACATTCATGCCGTCCATGAGCGGTCCCTCGATCACGTCGAGCGCGCGCTTTGCCGACGCCCGCGCTTCCTCGGTATCGGCGACGATGTAGTTGTCGATGCCGTGCACCAGCGCGTGCACGAGGCGATTGTGCACATCACCCTCGCGCCAACGCAAGTCTTCTTTCTTTTGTTCCACCTGCCCCTGTACCGTCTGCGCGATCTCGAGCAGCCGCTCGGTGGCGTCGGGCTGGCGATTGAACAGCACATCCTCGATACACTCCAGCACCTCGGGCTCGATGTCCTCGTACACCGGCAGCTTGCCGGCATTGACAATCGCCATGTCGAGCCCGGCCTTGATTGCGTGGTACAGAAATACCGCGTGCATGGCCTCGCGCAAAGCGTTGTTGCCGCGGAAGGAAAACGAGAGATTGGACACGCCGCCCGAAATCTTCACATGCGGCAGTCTTTGCTTGATCAACCGCGTCGCCTCGATGAATGCCTTGGCATATTCGTTATGCGCCTCGATCCCCGTCGCGACCGCGAAGATATTCGGGTCGAACACGATGTCCTCCGGCGGGAACCCGACCTGCTCGGTGAGGATGCGATAGGCACGCTCGCAAATCTCGACCTTACGTTCGACGGTGTCGGCCTGTCCCTGCTCGTCAAACGCCATCACTACGGTGGCGGCGCCGTAACGCTTGATCAGACGCGCCTGCTTGATGAAGGATTGCTCACCTTCCTTCAGGCTGATGGAGTTGACGAACCCTTTACCCTGTACGCACTTCAATCCGGCCTCGATTACCGACCACTTCGAGGAATCGATCATCACCGGCACGCGGCTGATATCAGGCTCGGCCGCGATCAGGTTCATGAAGCGCTGCATGGCGGCCTCGGAGTCGAGCATGCCTTCATCCATGTTGACGTCGATCAACTGGGCGCCGTTCTCGACTTGCTCACGGGCTATGCTCACGCCGCTCTCGTAGTCCTCGGCAGCAATGAGCTTGGCGAATTTCGCCGAGCCGGTAACGTTGGTGCGCTCCCCGATATTGACAAACAGGCTGTCCGGCCCGAGGGTCAGGGGCTCAAGGCCGGAGAGCCGGCAACGCGCCGGCCGCCTTGGCAGCTTGCGCGGCAGATGTGCGGCGACTGCCTCGCTGATTGCGCGGATGTGTTCCGGGGTGGTGCCGCAGCAACCACCCACCAGATTGAGCAGTCCGGCTTGCGCGAACTCACCGAGCACTCCCGCCATGTGCTCGGGTGTATCGTCGTACCCGCCGAACTCATTCGGTAGACCGGCATTGGGATGGCAGCTCACATGGGTATCGGCAATCTGCGCCAGCTCATCGATGTAGGGACGCAACTCCACCGCGCCCAGGGCACAATTTAGCCCGATTGCCAGCGGTCGCGCGTGGCGCAGCGAGTGCCAGAATGCCTCCGGCGTCTGCCCCGAGAGCGTGCGTCCGCTCAAGTCCGTAATCGTGCCCGAGATCATGATAGGCAGGCGCACGCCATGGCGCTCGAAGTACTCCTCGATCGCGAACAGCGCGGCCTTGGCATTCAAGGTGTCGAATATCGTTTCCACCAGCACGATATCCACACCGCCCTCCACCAGGCCGTGCAGCGCTTCGGTATAGGCCTCGCGCAACTCGTCAAAGGTCACGTTGCGGTAACCAGGGTCGTTCACCTCGGGCGAGATCGAGGCGGTACGATTGGTCGGACCGAGCACGCCCGCAACCCAGCGCGGGCGGGCCGGGTTGCGGGCAGTGGCTGCCTCCGCTGCCTCGCGCGCGAGCTGGGCGCCAGCGTGGTTAAGCTCGTAGATCACCGACTCGAGCCCGTAGTCGGCTTGTGCGATGGCAGTCGAGTTGAAGGTATTGGTCTCGACTATGTCGGCGCCGGCCTCGAAGTAGGCGTCGTGGATGCCGCGAATGGCATCAGGCTGGGTAATGGAGAGCAGGTCGTTGTTCCCGCGCAGGTCACGGGCATGATCGGAGAAGCGCTCGCCGCGGAAGCCGTGCTCATCGAGCTTGAGTGCCTGGATCATGGTGCCCATAGCCCCGTCCAACACCAGGATCCTCTGGCCGAAGGCCGCGTTCAGGGCTTCTATGCGTTGCTGTCTTGGCATGGCTTAACCGTCGCTGACGGCGCTTGCCGGGGTGGGTGCTGTCGGCCGGATGCCGAGGATGTGGCAGATCGCATAGGTCAAGGCGGCGCGGTTGAGGGTATAGAAGTGGAGACTGCGCACCCCCCGCTGCACGAGCTCGGTACACTGCTCCGCCGCCACCGTAGCCGCGACCAGTTGGCGCGCCTCGGGGTCATCATCCAGACCTTCGAACAAGCCGCCGACCCAATCCGGTACGCTGGCCCCGCAGATCGCGGCGAACTCCTTCACGCGCGTGAAGTTGGTCACCGGCAGAATGCCGGGGATGATCGGTGCGCTGATGCCGGCGGCGCGCACCTTGTCGACAAACCGAAAGTACACGTCGGCGTCGAAGAAGAACTGGGTAATGGCACGACTGGCACCGGCGTGGAGCTTGTGCTTGAGATTGTCGAGGTCGGCCTGCGGCGAACGCGCCTCGGGATGCACCTCCGGGTAGGCGGCCACAGTGATATCGAAATCGGCCAGCCGCTGGAGCCCGGCCACCAGCTCTGCCGCATTGGCATAGCCACCAGGGTGCGGCTGGAAGCGTTGCTCGCGCTCAGGCGGGTCGCCGCGCAGCGCCACAATGTGGCGCACTCCTGCGTCCCAGTAGTCCCGCGCCACCTGATCGACGTCGGCACGCGAGGCGCCGACACAGGTTAAGTGCGCGGCCGGTGTCAGATCGCTCTCCTGCAAGATACGCTTTACCGTGGCGTGGGTGCGTTCGCGCGTGCTGCCGCCGGCGCCATAGGTCACGGACACGAATCGTGGTTGCAACGGCGCCAGCTTTTCGATTGCACGCCAGAGATTTTGCTCCATTTGCTGCGTTTTCGGCGGAAAAAACTCGAACGTCACCGATACCGCTGTCTCATCCGCTGCCAGCGGTGCGCAAGCCTTGAGCTTAAGCCGCCTAGCGACCTCGTCGGCAGCGCGATGCAGTGCGCTGGTCTCTTTTTGATCCGATGCCATCAAGCGACCTCCCGCTCGTAAGTCGCGGCCGAGTCCTTGCGCCGCGTGCTGCGCCACAGCGATACGACCAGCTGCTCGCTGTCGGTTTTCCCGCTGGCGGCGAGATGGCGCATGGAGAGCTCGCCGAGACCGGCGGCCTCGCACCACGAAGCGACCTCGTCATCAGCGAAACCCAGGCGCCGGTGCGCATAGCGGGTACGCAAGAACTCCAGCTGATGCGGCGAGAAGTCGACAATCAGCAAGCGCCCACCGGGGCGCAGCGTGCGTGCGGCCTCGGCCACAGCCGCGGCCGGGTCATCGAGAAAATGCAGTACGTGATGGATAATGGCAGTGTCCACGGCGCCGCTGGGCAACTCCAGATTGTAGATATCGCCCTGGCGCACCTGGCAATGGCGCAGATTCGACTGCTCCAGATTGGCGCGCGCTACCGCCAGCATCTCGCGGCTGCAATCGATGCCCAGACCACGCCGGATGCGATCGCTGAATACCCTCAACACGTGACCGGTACCCGTGCCGAGGTCCAGTAGCTCATCGATGGGACCGTCGCCCAGTGCTTCCATCATGGCCCGTTCGACCTCCGACTCGGCAACATACAAGCTGCGGATGTGGTCCCAGTGCGCGGCGTTCTCGCGGAAATAGGCTCCGGCACGTTCCGCATGGGCGCGCTTGATCGCCGCGAGCCTCTGCGCATCGCGCCCGAGCTCGACATCGTGCTCGGGGATTAGCTTCGCCAGCGCCCCCGCAACCGCGGCGGCGGGCCCGTGATCGGCGAAACGGTAGAACACCCATGAGCCTTCCTGGAAGCGATCGATCAACCGTGCCTCGCACAGGAGCTTTAAATGCCGGCTCACCCGCGGTTGGCTCTGGCCGAGAATCTGGGTGAGCTCGGAGACGGTAAGCTCGGCACGCGCAAGCAACGCCAAAAGCCGTAATCTCGTCGGCTCCCCGGCAGCACGAAGGCTGTTGAGCAGGGTCTGCATGGATTTACACCCCCTTTGTTCCAGGCGCCCACCGACATTCCAGGGGCGGGTCACCAGATTGATCCCTGGTAAACATTTTAAAATATAAACATATCTTTATATATTTTTCAATAGCTCATTTACCAACGGGCCGGTCTCTGGCCCGCGTGACGTGGGCGCACGCCATGGGCCTTGTGAAATAGCAGGGTTTGCCGCGTGTCTGCCGCCAATTTGGGGGTGCCCGCGGGGCTTGGGCCACACCATGCAGCGTACATCGATCATGTTGGACAGGCTCAGCATAATCCAATATCCGGCTTATGGGGTCGTTACGGGGAGGGGTCGCAGTCGGCGCCGCGGATGCTACCATTGGCCGCTTGCACCAGCAGGTCACTGGCCAATATTGTTGATTGCCTGCAGCATGGGTTTCGCAGCGTCACCTGCTATTGGGCTCAATTGCTAATAGCGACGGCGACTCAGGGTAGTTGGATGAAGAGCATACTAGGACTCATTGTGTCGACTGTGTGCACCGGGTTGTACAGCGCGACTGCCGCACCGGCGGGACCGCTGCACGATGCAGTGAAGTGGGGTGACCAAGCGCAGGTTGAGCGGCTGCTTGGCGATGAGGCGAACATTGATGGGCGTGCCCGCGACGGTGCGACGCCATTGATTATCGCGGTGCTGGACCGCCACGATGCCGTGGCGCGGCTGCTCATCGCGCGCGGCGCTGACGTCAATGCCAAGCGTAAGGACGGCGTCACACCGCTGCACGCCGCCGCACGCACCGGCGCAGGCGCCATTGCCGAACTCTTGATCACCAAAGGCGCGGATATCGGTGCGCAGAACTGGGGTGGCTGGACGCCGCTGCACACTGCAGCGCAAGAGGGCCATACCAATGTGGCGACGGTGCTCGTCGCGCGCGGCGCCGAGGTCAACGTGGCCGACAAAGACGGGCTGATGCCGTTGCATATGGCCGTGTTCGCTGGTCATATCGAGGTGGTGAAGCTGCTCATCGCGCGCGGCGCTGACGTCAATGCACGTGGCATGGGGGGGTTTACGCCGCTGCACATGGCGGCGGGCATGGGGCGCCCCGCTATCGCCGAGCTGCTCGTTGACCATGGTGCCGATGTAAATGCGCGCGACCGACGTGGCCTGACACCGCTGCACGGGGCGGCCGCTTACGACCACCAGAGTGCAGTGGAGTTGCTGCTCGCCCATGGCGCCAGTATCGATGTAAGCACCCGGGACGGTCGCACACCGTTGAGTATGGCGACGAAGGAAGGGAATCAGGAAATTGCCGAGCTACTCAGGCGTCACGGGGCGGGCAGGTGAGCCCAGGCCGGCGCCGTGGATCTTGATGTGCCAACACCCGATACGTACCGGCGGCTGGCGTGCCTTATTTGGCGGCAGGCCGAGCAGCATTCAACGCCATAGTTCTGCTAGCGGAGTGTCCGATGGCCGACGGTTTCGAAAATAGCTACGAAACAACCCTGCGCGCCACGCTGGTGGAGGTGCTCAGGGCGCTGATCACCGAGGGGTTCGAGCTCCCCATCCACTGGGTTGCGGTCTCGGACACCGGCAGCATTGTGGCAGGCGATTGTACTGCAGAGCACGACCCCGAGGAATGGGTCATGACCACGCGCGTCGAGCATTACGCCGGGCCCGGCAGGCTGCAGCTGCCGGTGAATATCGTATGCATGGATGTGCGCGCGGCGGCGGTACGAGTCGCGGTGAGCGAAAGCGGTGAGATCGAGTATCACTACCCGGCAGCGCCATGGATCAGGTTATGACGGGGATAGGCTTGGGCAGCGCCGGCTGCGGCCCCGACCGTGAGCAGGGGCGTGGCCCGGAATCGCCGGCGGTGCGGTTTAACGTGACAATCGCGGATTGAAGTACAGAGTCTTCAAGCGCTGCCCGTCGGCGAACACCCCGCAGGCTACAAGGCCGGTGCGCGGATCCATGGCCGCGCAGTACACCGTGACATCGTAGCCCTGGTAGGCCCCGCTGAGGGTCGCCTGATCGGCCAGCGCACTGCTGGCGATCTGTCGGTCGTTGATCTCCAGCACGACGTGGCCGCCGGACATCCCCGGTCGAAAATTGCCCTTGATCTTCCAGCCAAGTGGCTCGCCCGCGGCCCCGCCCAGGGCCGGGATCAGCATGGCTGCCAGTAAAATAAGCCTTTTCATCGCGTAGCCTCCCTTAAGACAACTTCTCCGCATTGCAGCCATCCTTAGCTGGTCGGGGTCGCACTGGGACGCATGATACGCCCGGTGCGGGGCCCGTGTTTCCTGATATTCCCTGGAATTGCCAGCTGCAGGAACCATGCCAAGACCGGGAGCGGCTACCGGCCGTTGGAAGGTGGCGGGGAGAGCGCGGTAAGCGCAAACCCGGTGGCTGAGACGACCCTAGGCGAAGCCCCGTTGCGCCGGCCCCCGAACCCGCAGGGCCTGCGCTGCCAGTCGTCCGTCACCGGTAGCCCTGGCGCAAAGGCCGGTCGTTCAACCACAGTGCAATCGATGAAGCGTGATCTCGGGGAGACAGTTCAGGGGCGCAGCGACGATGGTCGAGCCTGCTCCGACCGACGCCGCGCCTTGATAGTCCTCGGGTGTGTAGGCCAGCAGAACAGATATGGCATCCCCGGGGATGCCCCGGCACGCAGCATCCAGCTCATCCCCGAGTATGCCCCGGGTGGTGCTGGGTGTGACGGCCAATTTGGGTGCGCGCGTGACGCCTCGGGGCAAGATCCGCCCGTCAGCCAGCACGACCTGCCTGAGGAAAGTGAAACAGGCCGGGCTCGAGCTCTCGCGCAGCTCTGGCCGTTCATAAGGCTGGCATCAGCTACGCACGGAGTCTTCAAATACATTTTAAAAGTCGCCCGGCCTAGCCTAAGTCGTGGGTATGGTGGTGGCCAGGGACAGAATCGAACTGCCGACATTTGGATTTTCAGTCCTGCTGATCAAACAATTCCCGGTAACCGGCGACAAACAACAATGGCTTTAGTGGGTTACGCTAACCGTCTGAGCTAAAGAGGAAAGAGGGTTAGGCCTGGAAGCACTGAAGCACTTGGCCCTAGGTCGCGATGTTGGAGAACCTTACATTGCCTCGACACTGACAGTGGCGGTAGTATTCATCACTGGGGCTGACGGGGAAAGGGCTTCAAAGCTTAAGCGCCTCGCCGTTGGCGAGGCCATTCCCAAGTCCAACCAGTGCCCGGGAACGTGCCCGCGGTGCAGCAAGCGCTTTAAATCCGCCTCTGTGTCCGTGGCCAGGCACGATCGGTTCTCTCGGAAGTCGAGGCGGACAGATGCTCTGGCTGACGGTAGTCGCACTAATTGCTGCTTTCTTTATCTGGATCTTCTCGCCCGACGTGATCAGTGCATTGTGGGTAACTGTCGCGACGGTCACCTGCGGCTGGCTGGTGCTTGAGTTGTTATCTGAACGACGCACTAGAGACAGACGCGCCCGAAACGACCCACGGACTATTCCCAAGTCAGGGAATCGCCGCCGTCAGCCGTATGGCCGCCGCGAAGATGATAACGTCTGAAAGAAAGCGCGTTTGTTGCGACCGCGCCGCCGCGTGGGGCGAAGTCCGTACAAAATCTATGACCTTCGCCGAGAATGATTGAAGCAATTTACGTTGTACGAACCATCAAGTTTCCAAGCGAGGCGACACAGTACAGGCCTTATGCGATCCTAGACTCTGAGCCTCGGGCACTAGCAAGACCAGAAACCGGACCTTTCGCTCGGATCGAATCAGCTTGGTCTGCCATGCCAAGCATGCCGGAGCCAGGGCCCCCTAAAACACCCAGATCGAAGTTTTTATCGCTAAAGGACGGGCCCCTTGGGGGTCCCTCGAGAACCGCGTGTGTGTAGCTGCTCGCCTTTCATCGATTGTTTCCTGCCGTGTTCGCCTGGAGAGGCGTCTACCTGCACAAGAATTCTTGTTTGGATGACCGTTCGTCCGGCGAAATCGACCGCTAGTCGGTGCTCCCGATGAAGGTCTCCATGAGGAAGGCCTCTTTACTACACTACTATTACACTACACTGCTACTACACTATCTGAAGGCGAAGCGAAAGGCTGAGCACGAGGCCGCGTTTTGTCGTAGGTAGCGACTAGGTTATACGGAATGTGCCTAGCCCTGCAGTTCACGGATTTGCAGTTAATGTGAGGGGCTAAGAAATGACAGAAGTACCATGGTGGCGTATCAGCTCACCGAGTAGTGTACGGCGAACGGCTCGGGCAGCCTTGACCCTAATTGCCCTCTCCGCGTTCTCCCTGCTCCCTGCCAATGCAGCGACCCTGCATCTTACCGACGATACATTCGTCGATTTCAGCAAGCCGAATCACAACAACGGAAGCCGCTTTACGGTCGTTATTGGTACCAGCGGCGGCGATAGGCGCGACTATCACCGTGGTGCTGACAAGCCAGACAAGCGCGGACGTGACGATCCCGATCGCGAGTCTCGATCTCACCGAGGGCACGATGAGCGCGGCGAACCTTACCTTCGCGACCATGGCCGCGGAGAAAGTCACGGTTTCGCCAAGTTTGATCTTTCCACTTTACCAGACGGTATCAGCGGTACGGCCATCGCAAAGGCGACCTTGCGGCTCTGGGTCAGCGCTGTGCGAAGGGAAGGAAGTTTGACCTTGCACCGTGTCGAGACTGATTGGGATGAGGATAGCCTGACCAGCGCTAACTCTCCGGGACTCGGCGAGGCCTTGTCGACGGCCTGGATCATGGCGAGCGACCAGAAAAACTATGTCACCTTTGACATTACATCAGAGGTAAGACGATGGGTCGATGACCCGAGCACCAATCATGGCATTGCTTTCACCCCCATTGACGTGCGTTTTGTGACAGACAGCAAGGAAAATATAGCCACGAGCCGGCCCATGGAAGTCGAGGTGGCGCTTGCTGGAAACCGCGGCTCTGGCGTGCTCGGATCGCAAGGCCTGCCAGGACTCGAAGGCCCCCAAGGCCCCGCCGGACCGCAGGGCGTAGCCGGCGCTGATGGGGCTCCGGGACCGCAAGGTCCGCCAGGACCCGAAGGCCCCCAAGGCCCCGCCGGACCGCAGGGCGTAGCCGGCGCTGATGGGGCTCCGGGACCGCAAGGTCCAGCCGGACTCGCTGGTGCCGATGGCGCGGATGGGGCTCCGGGACCGCAAGGCCCGCCGGGACCCGAAGGCCCCCAAGGACCGCAGGGCGTGGCCGGCGCTGACGGGGCCCAAGGCCCAGCCGGACCTCGAGGACCTGCAGGCGCTGATGGCGCACCGGGACCTGCCGGTGCCAATGGCGCGGACGGCGCTGCCGGTCCGCAAGGACCGCCGGGGCCTGCGGGACCCCGAGGCCCCGCGGGCCCGCAAGGAATGGCCGGCGCTGATGGTGCGCCGGGACCTGCAGGTGCGGACGGTGCTCCGGGGGCGCAAGGCCCGCCGGGACCGCAGGGTGAACCCGGGACACCGGGGTCATGGGAAAAACTCGGCGTTCAGACGGCTAACGGTAACGGTCAAATAGATTTCACTCTTCCTGCGGGTTTCATCACCTACGAGCTGCGGGTGATCGGCCTGGTGCCGGCGACAGACAATGTTGGGCTGAAGCTGCGGTTTTCTAACGATGGCGGCGTCACCTTTGCGGCGGGTGGGTCGGATTACAGCTGGTTCGAAAAATTTGGCAGCGCCGATCAATCAAATACGGCCGATAGTGCGATCGAAATACTAACCGCTCTCCACACAACCAAGATCGGCAGTGCCGCGGGGGAGCACTATGGCGGGACTATTCGAATTTACGGTGCCAGGGAT
>JBHHZP010000109.1:0-11761 GCA_046758085.1 Acidiferrobacterales bacterium | reverse complement strand
ACGAGTGCAGAGCGAGGGAACCCGCGGGGTTTGCGGGCGCAGAGTCCGGGGTGCCTTTTCTTTCGGTTCCTTTCTTTGGGCACGCAAAGAAAGGAACTCGTCGTGCGGGGGTGGGTGAGCCGGAAAAAGGCAAGCGTCCAGTGAACGCTTGGCCCGGCGAACGGGCTTGCCACGGACGGCAAGCCCAGGACTTGCAAGCGAGAGCACGGAGAGCGAAGCGCAGCAAGCCCGTTAGTACAATCGTCGCCGCAGGCGACACTAGAACATCGCCGGTAGGCGCCCCTAATAAAGCGCCGTCTGCAAAACCTCGGTCACAAAAACCCGATAATGATCGACGAGCAACAACGCGAACAGGATGGCCAGATACTGTATGGAGTACCCGAAGGTCTTGCGTGCCAGCGCATCGCTATAATCGCGATACAATTTCCACGCGTAATACAAAAACCCCGCGTTCAGCACTAACGCCCCGAACAAATACATAAACCCTGCCATGTGCGTGGCGAACGGCAACACAGTCACGGCCGCCAGCAGGATCGTATAAAGCAGGATATACAAGCGCGTGAACTCGCTGCCGTGGGTCACCGGCAGCATGGGAATGCCGGCCTTGGCGTACTCCTGGTGTCGATAGAGCGCGAGCGCCCAGAAGTGCGGCGGCGTCCACACAAAGATAATCAAAAACAACAGCAGCGCATCGCTCGCCACCTCCCCGGTGACAGCGGTCCAGCCGAGCAGTGGCGGGGCCGCACCGGCGGCGCCGCCGATGACGATATTCTGTGGCGTGCGGCGCTTGAGGAACACGGTGTAAATGATCGAGTAACCGATCAGCGATACGAACGTCAGCACCGCCGTGAGCGTATTGACGCCCACACCCAGAATCAACATGGAGGCGATCGCCAGCACCGCGGCGAATACGATGGCGCCGCGCGTATTGATCTGACCCGCCGGCAGCGGGCGGTCACGGGTGCGCGCCATCAAGGCATCCGAGTGCTGCTCCACGAAGTGGTTGATGGTGGCGGCCGCGCCGGCGGCCAAGGCAATACCCGCGGTGGCGAGGATCAGAATATCCCAGGGCACCAGGCCGGGTGTAGAGAGAAACATGCCGACCACCGCCGTGAACACGATCAGCGCGACCACCTTCGGCTTCGTGAGCGCAAAGTACTCGCGAACGGGCACTTTGGCCCGGCGATGTGACGTGAATACGGAAACGGCAGGATTTTGCGATTTCACGACGACTTCAAGGCCCTTATTATGATTATGCCGGGTGGTCGGATGGCATGATATAGCGTCACCATGCTCAACAACAATAGCGCGCTCACGGCACTGTGCGCGAGCGCCACCGGCATCGGCATCCCCATGACCACGGCCATGACGCCGAGGCTGACCTGGCCCAACAGCAGAATCAGCGCCACCAGACCGTAGCGGCAGAGATTTTCCTGGATCCCGGTCCAGAACAAGCGGCCCGCCAACCAGCCCACGTACAGCAGTACGATCAGCGCACCGGCCCGATGCAGCATGTGGATTGCGGTCGCGGCCCCGAGTCCGGGTGGCTGGCGCGCATGCTCCACGTCGGCAAAGCGCAAGGTCGCAAACGCCCCCGCCAGATCCATGCTCGGCCACCATGCCCCGTGGCAGGTTGGAAAATCCGCGCAGGGCAGCCCCGTGCGGCTGATGTTCGACCAGCCGCCGATCGCGATCGCCACCGCAACGATGATCAGCGCCGCGATCGTGCGCGGGCGCAATGCGCGCGTGAACGCCGTGTCGTCCGCACTTTTCCAGAAACGCTGCTCGCGCAACACCAGCCACCACAGAAGCGCCAATATGGTCGATGCGGCGAGTAGCCGCATGAATGCCGCCAACGGCCTCAGCTTGAGGCCCGCCGCCGGCAGGTCGGGTACCACGAGCGCGAACAACAGCACGAACACAATCGCGGGGATCACGAAACGCCGGTGTGTCATATTCCGGCCCACGCGCCAACTCAGGTAGGCCAAGCGCACAACCAGCACCGCCAGCGCCACCGCCAGGTAGGGATGGACCTTGGTCTCCCACGATCGCTCGCCGTAGCCCGGCACGGGTACCGGCGCCGGTATCAGGCCCCCGTCCTGCGAGGCCACCATAAGCTGTCGCTCATAGCAGTCCGATCCCGCCGGGCAACCGACGGCGACGCCGGAGACACGCGTGTAGGTGTTGACTATCACGATGGCATAGGCGAACACGGCTGCCGCCAGCGCCGTATAGAAAAATCTCGCGGCTTGGGCATCAGTTCGCGTCATCATCAACCAATTTGCGACACCTTGAGCAGGCGCACCAGATCCTTTCGCATACCGCTCGGATCGGCGTCGGCCGGATAGCTCATCATGAGGTTACCCAACGGGTCCACGACATAGATGCGCTCGAGTCCATCGAGCGGTGAGCCCGCCGGCAGCGTGAACTGCGTTGCCAGCGTCTTGATGTTTTCTGCGGGGCCGGTGATGACCTGCATGCCGGGGTACTCCACGAGCATGGGTCGTAATCGATCAAGCGAGCGCGCGTCGGTCACGAGAAACACACGGTAAATCCGATCGGCGTCCTTGCCCTGCGCCAGGCGCACCTGCCGCATCTTGTACAGGTTGTTTTCGCAGCGGTTGCCGCACTCCGCGGAGCCGAAGTACACCAGGACCCAGTTGCGGCGCAGGTCGTGGAAGCGGATGTCGCGACCCGTCAGCGTGCGCAGCGTTACGTCGGCGATTGGGCGTGCCGGTTGGACCAGCTCACCGTGATTTATGGTGCCGCCCGGCCGCCATCCATACCAGTACAGGCCGTACGCAAAAATGAACGGCAGCGCGAACAAGGCCACCAGTAAAATGACCGGTGTGTGTTTACCCTGCGCCATGTGGCTACCGACTGCTCATCGCCCGGGCGGCGCGCACACCGATGACCACGTAGATCACGAGCAAGGCCACGGCCAGCATGAACCACTGGAACGCATAGCCCTGGTGCACCGCGACCCCGGCGTCCAGACGCAGCCATTGGCGCTCGAACCCGCCGGCCGCGCTGTCCGGATCGAGCAGCACCACGACCGGCTGCAGCGGAAATGGTACCGCCTCGGCGTAGCGTTTCATATCCATGTGTTGCCACAGCGGCTCCCAGGTCGCGCCTAGCGGTTCAGGCTGGCCGAGCGTAAACACCTTGTCGCGCGGCACCGTGGCCACGCCGGTGACCTTCTGCAACCCGTCCGGGGCGCGAGCCTGCGGCAACAACTCCCGGCTCTGACCCAGCGGCACCCAGCCACGGTTTACCAGCACACGTACATCGCTGCCACGAATGCGCAGCGGCGTGATCACATGGTAGCCCACCCGCCCATTTTGCACGCGATTATCAATCAGGATTTGGTACGTCGGCTCATACGTGCCCTCCGCGATGACCCGGTAGAAACGCAGGTCGTCGGCCAGCTGTATCCGCGGCTCGATCTGCACCCGGGCATCGCTCAACCGCGCATCATATGCGGCTTGCACAGCGCGCTTTTGTTGGGCCCGGTCCAGCTGCCAGAACCCGAGACCGACGAATAACGTACACAGCGCCAGCATCGCCAAAGTAGGGACCAGCGCGGGTCGAAAACGGAATCGATGAGCGGCCATCAGCTCCAAGCGCTATCACCGTGGGTCCAGAATAGGGCCTGACCCGATTGTCCGGTATACTCGTGGGCCTCCTGTTGTGTGAGGAATACCCGAGCTTGTGAGGCTGATTGTTATCATACTGCTGTTTCTCATACTCGCCAGCCTGGGTTCTGCGCTGGTATTCCTGTTCCGCGGCAGCGGCGACAGTACCCGCACGGCCAAGGCCCTGACCATCCGTATCGCGCTTTCGGTGGGCCTGTTCCTGCTGCTCATGGCCGGCTTCTACTTCGGCCTCATTCCGCCCGGCGGCATATGATAAATACAGTAGCTGGTTGCAGGTGGCTGGTGGCGAGGAAGAAATCAGCAGCTTTAGCGGATTACAAACCTAAGTATTTCACCGGCAATAGCTACGTAGCTACTCACGACTAGCTTTTTGAACGAAAAAAGGCCCTGCCCTCTCGCGTGGCAGGCACCTTCAGCGGTGAGGACGGCTTCCCTCAGGCGAGCCAGTACACCAGCACAAACAAGAACAACCAGACCACGTCCACGAAGTGCCAGTACCACGCCACGGCTTCGAAGGCGAAATGGTGGTTGGGCCGGAAATGGCCCTTGATGGTGCGCCCCAGAATCGTGGTCAGCATGATCGCGCCAATGGTCACGTGAAAGCCGTGGAAGCCGGTGAGCATGAAAAAGGTCGCCCCGTACACACCGGTCTTTAACGTCAGATCCAGCTCGGCATAGGCGTGTACGTACTCGTAGGCCTGCAGGGACAGGAAAATCAACCCTAACACGATGGTCAGGAACAGAAACGTCACCAGCTGTCCGCGGTTGTCTTTGAGCAGGCCCCAATGGGCGATGGTGACGGTAACACCGGAGCTCAGCAGGATCAGCGTATTTAGGGCCGGGATGCCCCAGGCCTTCATCGGGGTGAACTGGTTGGGTCCCGGGGGCTCCGTATGGACCGCCGTCGGCCCCTCCGGCCCCGCTGTCGGCCAGGTCGCATCGAAGCCGGGCCACAGCAGCTCGGTCTCACCGATCCATGGCACGGCAAACTGGCGTATATAAAAAAGTGCACCGAAGAATGCGGCGAAAAACATCACCTCGGAGAAGATGAACCAGGCCATGCCCCAGCGAAAAGACCGATCGACCTGCTCGTTGTACAGCCCACCCTCGCTCTCCCCGATGACCTGACCGAACCAGCGGAACATCATATACACAATGATCGCCACACCGATGATCATTAGCCACGGGCCAACGCCAACGCCGTTGATGAACAAAACGAAACCCAGTGCCAACGAAAACAGGCCGGTGGACGTTATCACCGGCCACGGGCTCGGGTTAGGAAGGTAGTAGCTACCGTGTGCTGCAGCCATACAATTTTCCTCTAGTTGCCGTTTCTAATAATTAGCCTCTATCCACCCGATGATGCCGGCCGGTGCGACGATTCACGCCCGTGGATCGCCAGACGCGCATTGCTGCCGACCCGCCGCGCAGGCGACGAATCGACATCATAGAATGCATAAGACAAGGTAAGCGTCTTAACGTCTTCGGGTAGATCGCTCTCCACCAGGAACCTCACGGGCATCTCTTCGCTCTGCCCGCCCTCGAGCTGCTGCCGGCTGAAGCAAAAGCACTCGACCTTCTTGAAGTGCGATGCCGCCCTGGGCGGACTCACGCTGGGAACCGCCTGCCCCGTCATGGTCTCAGCCGTCGTATTGCGCACGTAGTACTTGACTACAGCGGTCTCACCGGGGTGCACACGCAGCTTGTTCTGCAAGGGCCGAAACTCCCAGGGCAGGCCGTTCATCGCCTGGCCGGTGAACTCGACCGTGACCCAGCGGCTCGTATCCACCTGACTGGCCTGCGCGACCCGCTCATCGATACGACCGGTTTTCCCGTTGAGACCGGTGATCTGACAGAACACGTCGTACAGCGGCACCAGCGCAAAGCCAAATCCAAACATGGCAACTGTCAGCAAAAGCAGCCTGCCGATCACACGTTTGTTGGCTTGGGCCAATGGCTCTGGCGTGTTCACTACGAACTCCCAAATATCGTGAACAGGTACAGCGCGACGGCGATAATCCCGAGGATGACAACCGTACGTACAACCGCACGTCTTTGTGCCGGGGGCCTTCCCGTGTGCACGGTCATGGGCTTATCAGGTCAGTAGTGCGTACCTTGGGCGGCGTCATAAACGTATGGTATGGCGGCGGCGAGGGCACGGTCCACTCCAGGCCGTGCGCCCCTTCCCACACCTGAGTCGAGGCCTTCTTGCCGCCACGCACAGTCTGCACAATGATGTAAAGGAACAGCAACTGTGTCAGACCCAAGCCGAATGCGCCAATGCTCGACCACATGTTGAATTCGCTGAACTGCAGCGCATAGTCGGGGATGCGGCGTGGCATCCCCGCCAGTCCCAAGAAGTGCTGTGGGAAGAACGTGATGTTGAAAAATATTGTCGTCAACCAGAAATGCCACTTGCCCATGGTCTCGTTGTACATATGACCGGTCCACTTGGGCAACCAGAAATACACCGCGCCCATGATGGCCATGATGGATCCCGAGAAAAGCACATAGTGGAAATGAGCGACCACAAAATAAGTATCGTGGTACTGGAAGTCCGCCGGCACAATCGCCAGCATAAGTCCGGACAAGCCGCCGATGGTGAACAGAAAGACGAACCCAATGGCGAAGAGCATCGGTGTCTCGAACGTCAGCGACCCGCGCCACATCGTGGACACCCAGTTGAACACCTTTACCCCCGTGGGCACGGCAATCAACATTGTCGTGTACATGAAAAACAACTCGCCGGCCGTCGGCATACCCACCGTGAACATGTGGTGCGCCCACACGATGAACGACAGAAAGGCAATTGACGCAGTCGCGTAAACCATAGAATCGTAACCAAACAACGGCTTGCGCGAGAAAGTCGGGATGATCTGCGAAATGACGCCAAAAGCCGGCAGGATCAATATGTACACCTCCGGGTGGCCGAAGAACCAGAAGACATGCTGGAACATCACTGGGTCACCACCACCCGCGGCATCGAAGAAATTGGTACCGAAGTGCCGGTCGGTCAACAACATCGTGACAGCGCCAGCCAGCACCGGCATGACCGCCAACAACAAGAACGCCGTGATAAGCCAGGTCCAGACGAACAGCGGCATTTTCATCAGCGTCATCCCCGGTGCGCGCATGTTCAGAATCGTAGCGATGATGTTCAGCGCGCCCAGCACCGAGGAAATACCTAACATGTGAATGGACAGAATGGTGGTGTCCATGCCCATTCCCGTTTGTATCGTCAGCGGCGGATAGATTGTCCATCCCGCCCCCGGGGCCCCGCCGGGCAAGAAAAATCCAAGCAACAGCAACGTGCCCGCCGGTGGCAACAGCCAGAAGCTCCAGTTGTTCAGTCTGGGAAGCGCCATGTCCGGCGCCCCTATCATCATCGGGACCTGCCAGTTGGCCAGCCCCACAAACGCGGGCATGATCGCCCCGAAGATCATGAGCAGGGCGTGCATGGTCGTCAATTGATTAAAGAAATTGGGCTGTACGATCTGTAGTCCCGGTTCGAACAGCTCGGCGCGAATAATCAAGGCCATGCCGCCCGCCACAAAGAACATGATCAAGGCGAACCACAGGTACAGCGTCCCGATATCCTTATGGTTGGTGGTACATAACCAACGGACGATACCACCCGGATGCTCTTCGTGATGATGTGCGGTTGCTGTTGTTGCCATCATTCAGTCTCCTGTAAAACCGCTTCGCTTTACTTGCGCAAGGCCTTGATCTGGGAAGGTTGCACGACGTCGCCCGTGTTATTACCGAATGCGTTACGCTCGAAGGTTATGACCGCCGCCAGATCTATGTCGTTCAACTGCTTGCCAAACGCCTGCATCGCCGTATCGGGCTTGCCGTTCATGACGATATTCAGATGTGCATCGAGCGGACCAGTGGCGATCTTGCTCCCGGCAATGGGCGGGAATACACCGGGCACGCCCTGGCCGGTGGGACCGTGGCACGCGGCACATTGATTATAGACGCTCTTGCCCCGCGTCAGGAGCTGCTCCTTGGTCCAGGTTTTCTTGGCCTCGGCCGCGCTCGCGACCTTGAGCTCCTGCTGCTGTTTCACCCAGCCTGCGAAGTCCTCATCGCTGACGGCCTTCACTACGATCGGCATAAACCCGTGATCCTTGCCGCACAACTCCGCGCACTGACCTCGGTACACGCCGGGTTGTTCAATACGGGCCCACATTTCATTAATGAAACCAGGAATCCCGTCTTTCTTTATGCCAAGCTGAGGTACCCACCACGCGTGCAGCACATCGTTTGTAGTTACCAGGAAGCGGATCTTCTTGTTAACCGGAACTACCAGCGGATTGTCGACCTCCAGAAGATAGTTCTTGTTCTTTTTGTCCTGGTTATCGATCTGTGCCCTCGGGGTGGAAAGGACGCTGAAGAAACCGACGTCGTGATCCATGTAATCGTAGCGCCATTTCCATTGATAGGCTGTAATTTTGACGGTCATGTCGGACCGAGTCACATCATCCATCTCGAGTAACACCGCCGTCGAGGGGATGGCCATGGCGACCAGGATCAGGAAGGGGATGATCGTCCACACGACTTCGACCGTTGAGTTTTCATGGAATTTCGCCGCGCTGTGCCCACGGCTCTTGCGGTGTGCAAATACCGCGTAAAACATGGCGCCGAAAACGCCGATGAATATGATGACGCAGATATAAAAGATAAGATGGTGCAGATCAAGGATCTTCTGTGCGATCGGGGTAACGGGCGTCTGAAAGTCATACTCATATGCCGCCGACGCTATCCTCGCGCTGAGCAACACGCCTATACCCACGATCAGACTCACTAACTTCCGTCTCAACTTATGAGAACAGAGAATCGACATGCTTTTCTCCCGAGCAATTCCGAAATCTTTCACGAATATGCAGTCTGACCCAATAGGGTTTTCAGTTTCTGGGCAAGGGCTCGCCTGTCTTCTTCCCTTATTTCTGCAGCAACCTCAACCTGCCGCCCGCATGACCCGAGCATCAGCCTCGAGGGGTACTGATCGTTTTGCGCTCGCTGCAAGCTAACCCGGGTCCAGTAGTTTTGAAACTCGTCTCGCGACTCCCTAGTGCCGTTATGCTTGATTATTGTTATCGTATCACCATCAATGAGTACCACCTCATGGTCATTGGCGTGGCGGTAAACCAAAAAATAGAAAACCGCGCAGATGACGATCGCCTCTGACCCGGCAAAGGGTAAAACTATCCACGCGCCCGCCTGTAAAAACCCGAGCCCTATTATCGACAGGAGCGCTGCGTATGCGATCAGCAGCCAGATCAACCCCCGCAAGGAGAGCGAGCGGTTGGGTCGAATTACGATACACCGTGCTTGCGCTTCGGAATCATCGGGAACGTACCGTGCGCCCATAGCTTACCCATATGTGGAATTCTGCGTCACGGTACGAACGGATCCTACTAGCGGCTTGGCTCTCCGTCCCGCCTCGCGACCATGGCCTTTGCCCACAAACGGTCGCAGCCCACCGACGTTCAACGAGTTGTGCCAACTTAACACGATAATCAGCTGCCCGGCGGCGAATTTTGCGGACGCTATCACATGGACAATGTCCCTGCAACCGAGTTATCGGCACGCAGACACAACCCGGCGGCAGGCAATAAAGGGTTCCCGATTACGAGCGCTTCAGCCTGTCCATGCGCCCAGGCTATGCAGATCCAGATACTGGCCCACGTTCGCTGGCGTAAGCCGCTCGACATGCGGGACCACGCCCAGCAACGGGGCACGAATGCGCTCGCGCAGTGCCCCGACATTCTCCTCGAACAGCGCCACCGCTGGATCGATGCCGTTGGCGACCCAGCCGGCGAGCGGCAACCCCGTGCGGGCGATACCCTCGACCGTCAGTAACGCATGACTGAGGCACCCCAGGCGGATGCCCACAACCAGGATCACCGGTAATCCCAGCGCACGCGCCACGTCGGCCATGGTCAGGCGCTCGTCGATGGGCACATACCAGCCGCCGATTCCCTCGACAATCACAGCATCGGCGGCACCCGCCACGCGCTCGTAGCAACCGCGGATGGCCGCAATGTCGATCCGCACACCCGCCGCCGCCGCCGCCAGGTGCGGCGCCACCGCCGGCCCGAAGGCATAGGGATTGACGTCACCATAGGCGAGCGCCACCGAGGTGCATTGCAACAGCGCCTGCGCATCGGCGTTGCGCAGGCCCTCCGCGGTCAGATCGCAACCGCTCGCCACCGGTTTCAAGCCGACTACGCGGACACCGCGGCGCGACAACGCCTCCAGCAGCGCGGTCGCGACCCGGGTCTTGCCGACCCCGGTGTCGGTACCGGTCACGAACCACCCCATCTTCATCGCTCCCGGCGCCAGATCTCTGCAAGCGGGATGGAAACGGATCCGTCCGCGCGCACCCGCGCGGCGGGCGCGGTCGCCGCCCAGGCGTGGCCGTAAATGGCCTCATAGGTGGCCGGGATCAAACCATCGCGTGCCTGCGCTTCGTAGGCCGAGCGGAAACGAGCAAAACTGCGTTTGCCGGTCAGCCCGCGGTTGCGTGTGCGGGTCACGTTGTGCGCGCCCAGGTTCTTGAGATCGCGCAGCAGCGTGAGCACATCCGGGTAGGTGAGCGTGAAATGCTCGACGTCCATCACCGGGTCGGCCAGCCCCGCACGTAACACGGCATCGCCGAGATCGTGCATATCGAGAAAGGCGTGCACGTGCGGGCGCTCATCGACCGTCTGCCAGGCCGCGCGCAGCTCGCACAACGTGTCGGGGCCGAAGCTGGTGAACATGACTACGCCGCCGGGACGCAGCACGCGGGCGAATCCACGCAAGACCGCGTCGGGATCACACCACTGCAGCGTCAGGTTCGACACCACCATGTCCACGCTGCCGTCCGCCAGGGGCAAGGCCTCGGCATCGGCGCAGACGAAGCGCTGCCGATTGCGCCAGCGCGTTCTCATTTGTCCCGCCCGCGTCATGGCGTAGGCGATATCGACGCCGATAATGCGCGCTCGCCGGTAACGCCGCTCCAGCGCGCGACTGCAATGCCCGGTGCCGCAACCCACGTCGAGTATGCGACGCGGGCGACACTTGATCAGATCCAGGCGCTCGAGCATGCGCTCGGCTATTTCTCGTTGCAGCACAGCCGCCGCATCGTAGGTGATGGCGGCGCGCTCGAACGCTACCCGCATCTGTACTTTGTCCAGCATGCCCGCGGGCGCCAGTCGTTCACTCATGGAGAAACCTCAGCAGGATCTGCTCGACGCGCTGACGACGCGACAGAAACGGTGCATGCCCACAGGCCGGGATGGCCTCGAGCCGCGCCATGGGCAGCCGGGCTGCCAGATACTCTGCGGCTGCGAGCGGCACCAGCTTGTCGCGCTCGCCATGAATCAACTGCACCGGGACCGCGATCGATGAAACGACGGAACGCAGATCGGCATGCTGCAAGATCGTCAAGCAGGCCTGCAATGCCCCCGGCGCTGCCGGCTCGTCCGCAAACATGTTCCGACGCAAGCGCCTGAGCAGCGCGCGCGCATCGCGTTCCTGGCCGAGGTGCAGACTGAGAAAACGCGCCAGCGTCCCCCGGCAGTCCCGCTCCAATGCCTCGGCAACTTCGCGTAGCTGCGCGGGTGCGAGCCCGTGCGCCCAATCCGGCCCGCCGGCAAAGCGGGGCGTCGCCCCAATCAATACCATGCGCGCGACGGCCGTGTGCGGCAAGCAGGCTGCCGCCAGACCGACCATCGCGCCCAACGACCAGCCCACCCAGGTCACCGGCCGCTGAAATAGCGCCAGCACCTGCTGCGCCAGCGTCTCCATCGTGTACGCCCCGGGCATCTCCGGACTGCGGCCATGCCCAGGGAGATCGACGACCGTCACGCGAAAGTCTTGCGTGAGGCTGGCGACAAGCTCACGCCAGACGCGACCGTTGAAAGCCCAGCCGTGCACCAGCGCCACGTCGGGGCCCTGCCCTATCTGTTGCACGTGCAACCCCATCACGAGCCGCAATCCGCGATCTGCACGAGCGCCTGCAGCAGACGGTCCACATGTGCCGGCTCATGCGCTGCCGAGAAGGTGATGCGAAGACGCGAGGTGCCGGGCGCTACCGTCGGCGGGCGAATGGCGGG
>JBHHZP010000108.1:0-11939 GCA_046758085.1 Acidiferrobacterales bacterium | reverse complement strand
ATGCACATCGTTTGATCTGTATCAAGGACAAACCCGATCGTTCCTGCTGAATTACATGTTGTTCAATATTTAGATAAGAAATACCGTCGTTTAGCGATTGGGCGAAAGGAGATGGCTTGATGCGTATGCGAAAGGTGCTCGTTACAGGTTCGTGGATTGCCGGTGTTGCCGTGGTGGTTTCGCTTGCGTTTTTCTTCGCTGGCAGACCGGCAGCGGGTGTAGTGGCGACGGTGTACAAATCTCCGACCTGCGGTTGCTGCAAGGGCTGGGTAGCGCACATGAAGCGCAACGGTTATACCGTGAAGGCGTATGACGTGAAAGACTTAACGCCCCTCAAGACCCGCCACGGCGTGCCCACCCGGCTTACGTCGTGCCATACGGCGCTGGTAGGCGGTTATGTAATAGAGGGCCATGTGCCCGCCCGGGATATCCAGCGTCTTTTACGAGAGCGCCCCGAGATCAAGGGCCTCGCAGTCCCCGGGATGCCAATGGGTTCGCCAGGCATGGAAGGCCCGCGCAAGGATCGCTACCAGGTGTTCTCCTTCGAAAAGGACGGCAACACGGCGGTCTACGCGAGCTATTAGCCTATCGGGACTAACGGCCGCGAACCGGCCTCGCGTTCACCCACTCCCGCGTGTTCTTCGAAGGGCGGGATACTTGTGCCGCGCTCATTCTCGTGGTCCAGCCGATCCTGTGCGATACTCCGCGGCCACACCCTTGAAGCCCCACAGCACAGTCATCAGGATCATGGACACCTGGGAAAATCCAAACTGCGCCCTGGCTGCTGGTTGCAGCACAGCTTTAGTTTTGCTCGCGCCGTGGTTGCTCCTGGCCACCGCGCTGAGCGCCGCTGCCAGTGCCCAGGAAGGACACTACGCCGCAGCGCGCACGGCCATGATCACGGCGATCAAAGAGGATGTCTGGCGCACGGCCAGCTACACCGGTAGGAAACGCTTTGACGCGCGCGTCATGGGAGCGATGGCAAGCGTGCCACGCCACGAGTTCGTGCCGGTCGATTTGCAGCCCGTTAGCTACAAGAATCGCCCGCTCCCCATCGGCTATGGGCAGACCATATCCCAGCCTTATATCGTTGCCTTGATGACGGACCTGATGGGCATCGACACGGATGACGTGGTGCTCGAGGTCGGCACCGGCTCGGGCTATCAGGCAGCCGTTCTCTCGGGCCTGGTGAAGCATGTGTACACGATCGAGATTATCAATCCGCTGGAGCAGCAGGCAAAGATCCGTCTGGCGCGTTTGGGCTATGACAATGTCACCACGCGTCTGGGTGACGGTTATTACGGGTGGGCCGAGCACGCCCCGTTTGACGCGATCATTGTCACCGCCGCCGCCGGCCACGTCCCACCACCGCTGATCGAGCAGCTCAAGCCCGGCGGGCGTATCGTTATTCCGGTGGGCGGCCGCTTCCTCACGCAGCAGCTGTTGCTGGTGGAAAAGACGCGGGCCGGCGATGTGAGGACGCGCCAGATTCTGCCGGTGCGGTTCGTCCCGCTCACGGGCGAGCACTGAGCGCTGGCACTGATGTGCACGGTGTAACGCGCATGGAGGCTTGAGTCGGTGAGGCCCACGCCGATTAAACCGCGACTCCTGTTCCTATCGATCTCACTCCTGTCAGCCGCCGCCATCGGTTACGAGATCTTGCTGATGCGGCTGCTGTCCATTATCCAGTGGCACCATTTCGCCTACATGATCATCAGCCTCGCGCTGCTCGGATACGGCGTAAGCGGGACCGTGTTGGCGCTCGGCAAGCGCTGGCTGGAACCGCGCTTCGCCGCGGTGTATGTGGCGAGCGCCACGCTGTTCGGGATCGTGATGATCGTGTGCTTTGCGCTCGCCCAGCGCATCCCGTTCAACGCGCTCGAGGTAGTGTGGGACCCGCACCAGCTGCCTTACCTGGCCGCGATCTATCTGCTGTTCTTCATTCCGTTCTTTTTTGCGGCAAGCTGCATCGCGCTGTCATTCGTCCATTATAAGGAGCTGATCAACCGGATCTATCTCGCCGATCTGCTGGGGGCAGGCGTCGGTGCCGCCGGCATTATCCTGGCGTTGTTCCTGTTTCGGCCCGAAGCGTGCCTGAAGCTGCTCGCTGTCATCGCCTTGGCGGCGGCTGGGGTGGGCGGCTTGGATCGCGCGCTACGACTGCCGCGCTGGGTGGTGCCGGCGTTAGGTGGGGGCGCCGCCGCGGTGGTGTTCGCGCTGCCGCAGAGTTGGGTCGCCTTGCAGATATCTCCCTACAAGGGCCTGAGCCAGGCACTGCAGGTGGTGGGGACGCGGGTGCTGGGCGAGTACACGAACCCGCTGGGCCTGCTCACCGTAGTCGAGAGCCCGACCATTCCTTTTCGCTACGCGCCCGGCCTTAGCCTTAAGACCCGGCATGAGCCGCCGCCGCAGCTGGGCGTGTTCACCGATGGCGATGCGTTAAGCGCGATCAACCGTTACAGCGGTAAGCGCGAGGGACTCGCGTATCTCGACGACAGCACCGCGGCCCTGCCCTACCAGCTGTTGCAACACCCTAAGGTTTTGGTTCTGGGCGCGGGTGGCGGATCGGACGTGTTGCTGGCGCGTTATCACGAGGCGCGCTCGATCGATGCGGTCGAGCTCAATCCGCTCATGATCGACCTGGTGCGCAATACCTATGCGAGGATCGCGGGCGATGTGTACAGCGCCGAAGACGTGAGGGTGCATGTCGCGGAGGCGCGCGGCTTTGTCGCTCGTAGCGCCGAACGCTTTGACCTGATCCAAGTCGCCCTGCTCGACTCCTTTGCCGCATCCAGCGCCGGTGTGCACGCCTTAAGCGAAAGTTACATCTACACGGTAGAGGCCATGCAAGAGTATCTCACCCATCTTGCGCCGGGCGGGATGCTCGCGATCACGCGCTGGTTCCGGTTGCCGCCGCGTGACAGCTTGAAGTTATTCACGACGGTGGTCGCCGCGCTGGAGCAGGCCGGGGTGTCCAACCCCGGCACGCGGCTGGCGTTGATCAGAGGCTGGGCCACGAGCACGTTGCTGGTCAAGAATGACGCGCTTACGCAGGCCGAGATCGCAAGCATTCGCGCGTTCTCGCGCGCCCGTTCTTTTGACGTAGCTTATTATCCCAGCATAACGGCGAGCGAAGCGAACCGGTTCAATGTGTTGGATCAGCCGTACCTGTTTGAGGGAGCCACCGCACTACTCGGAAAGCAGCGCGAAGAGTACATGCGGCGCTACAAGTTCTATATCGCACCGGCCACCGACGATAACCCGCATTTCTTTCATTTCTTCAAATGGCGCGTGCTGCCGGAACTGCTCATGCTGCACGGTCGCGGCGGCGCGCCTTTTATCGAGTGGGGTTACCTGATTCTGATCGCGACTATCGTGCAGGCGGTGGTCGCGGGCACTGTCCTGATTGTGCTGCCGTTGTGGGTCGCAAAGCATCCGTGGCCGGTGGAGCTGGGTGTGCGCATGGGGTTTTACTTTTTCGCGCTGGGGCTTGCGTTCATTTTCATAGAGATCGCCTTTATCCAGAAGTTCATGTTGTTCTTGAGTCACCCGCTTTATGCGGTCGCCGTGGTCCTCAGCGGCTTTCTCGTGTTTGCGGGCCTGGGCAGCGGCTACTCACGGCGGCTTGTGCACCGCATGCACGCCACGGCCTGGTCGCCAGTCGCGGTGGCGGTAACGGGTATCGTTGCCATCGCGACTGCCTACCTGTTCCTGCTGCCGGCAATGTCCCACGTTCTGGTCGGACTGCCCGATGTGCTCAGAGTGTTGCTGGCCTTTGCGTTGCTTGCGCCGTTGGCTTTTTGTATGGGCATGCCGTTCCCGTTGGGACTCGACAAGGCGGCCGCACGCGCGCCCGACTTTATCCCCTGGGCCTGGGGCATTAACGGATTTGCGTCGGTGCTGAGCGCGACGCTTGCTACCTTGATCGCGATCGAACTCGGTTTCACCGCAGTTGTGGCCGTGGCGTTGGTGCTTTACGTGCTGGCGGCCTTGCTCATTCGCCAAATCGCGTAGTTGCTTTTTTGCGTCGGTTGGCCGATGCTGTTTCCGGGCCCGCACACACCCTGTGCGAGCGAATCGCCCCTGCACGTGCTAAAGGAAGGTCCCTGATCCGGCGTGATGACATGATCTTCGCCCACGAGCCGCCCAGCCCCACCCCCCTGCGTGCTGCAATCCGCGCCGCCTACCTGGCCGATGAAACGGCCTGCCTCGAGGCATTGCTCCCCGAAGCGGAGATCGATGCGAACGCACAGACACGCGTGATCGGGCTCGCGCGCCAGCTGGTGCTCGCTGTGCGTGAGCAGGGCAAGGCCGTCGGTGGACTCGATGCTTTTATGCGCGAGTACGACCTGTCCTCAGAGGAGGGCGTAGTGCTCATGTGCCTGGCCGAGGCGTTGCTGCGCATCCCCGATGCGCAAACGGCCGAGCGCTTGATCCGGGACAAGCTGGCGCAAGGGCAATGGGACAAGCATCTCGGGCACAGCCAATCGCTGTTTGTTAATGCCTCGACCTGGGGGCTGATGCTCACCGGGCGCATCGTCCAGCTCGCCCCCGAGGCCGTGAATGACATCACCGGCTACTTGGGCGGACTCGCGTCGCGCATCGGCGAGCCGGTCGTGCGCGTCGCGTTGACCCAGGCGATGCGGATCATGGGCCACCAGTTCGTTATGGGGCGCACCATCGAGGAGGCGCTGAAGCGCAGCCACACCGCCGAGCACCAGCACTACCTGCACTCCTTCGACATGTTAGGCGAGGCGGCCTTAAGCGCCGACGATGCGGAGCAGTACTATCAGGCCTATGTGCACGCGATCAATGCGCTGGCAACCGAGGCCGAGGAGTGCACCGATATCTTCGCCGCTCCCGGGATTTCCGTGAAGCTCTCGGCACTGCACCCGCGCTTCGAGTTTGGCCAGCGCGAGCGCGTAATGGCCGAGCTGGTTCCGCGCGTGCATGCGTTGGCCAACCAGGCTGCCCGGGCCGGGATCGCCATGACCCTGGACACGGAGGAAGCCGAACGCCTGGATATTACGCTAGATGTGTTTGAGGCCGTCTATAGCGCGCGTGATCTGCGCAATTGGCATGGCTTGGGCCTCGCCGTGCAGGCCTACCAGAAACGTGCGGTGCACGTGGTGACATGGCTGATCGAGCTGGCGCGCAGACACCGTCGGCGGATTCCGGTGCGTCTGGTCAAGGGCGCGTATTGGGACACGGAGATCAAGCATGCGCAACAACAGGGTCTGGCCGGCTACCCGGTGTTCACGCGCAAGGCCTCGACCGATGTCTCCTACATGGCCTGCGCGAAGCGGATCTGGGTCGCGCGCGACGTGCTGTACCCGCAGTTCGCGACCCATAATGCCCATACGGTCGCATTCGTGCTGGAGATCGCGGGGGCGGAGCGCGGCTTCGAGTTCCAGCGCCTGCACGGCATGGGGCAGGGACTCTACGGTGAGCTCGTGGGCCCGACGAAACTCGATGTCATTTGTCGTATCTATGCCCCGGTAGGGTCGCACGAGGACCTGTTGCCGTATCTCGTCAGACGGTTGCTCGAAAACGGGGCCAACACCTCGTTCGTGAACCGGGTCAGCGACGAAAAAGCGCCGGTAGATGAAATCGTTGCTGACCCGGTGATCAAGGCGCGGCAAGCGCAACCGAAGCCCCACCCACGCATTGCGCTTCCACGCGATCTCTACGGTGAGCAGCGCCGCAACTCGGCCGGAATCAACTTGAGCGATATCAACGAACTGGCGCCGCTGGCACACGCCATGGCAGACGCCATGAAACAAGCCCGGGTGGCTGCGCCATTGGTGGGAGGCAAGCGGCTCGGCGGTACCGAGCACGCGGTCACGGACCCAGCCGACCGACGCCGCGTCGTGGGCCGGGTATTCGAAGCCGATGATGACACGGTGGCCAATGCCGTTGCCAGTGCGGCCGCAGCCGCGCACGAATGGGACCGCATGGCCGCCGCCGAGCGGGCCGATTGTTTAGAACGGGGCGCCGATCTACTGGAGGCGCATCGCGCCGAGCTGATGGCGCTGTGCGTGCGCGAAGGCGGCAAGTCCGTACCGGACGCCTTGGCCGAAGTGCGCGAGGCCACCGATTTCTGTCTCTACTATGCCGCACTGGCGCGCGAGCAGTTCGGCGGCGAGCGCATGCTGCCGGGCCCCACCGGGGAGCGCAACCAGCTCAGCCTGCATGGGCGCGGCGTGTTCGTGTGCATCAGTCCGTGGAACTTCCCGCTCGCGATTTTTACCGGCCAGGTTGCCGCAGCATTGGCGGCCGGCAATGCCGTAATCGCCAAGCCCGCCGAGCAGACTGCGTTGGTGGCGTCGCTCGCAACGGTTTTATTGCACGAGGCCGGCATCCCCACGGAGGTGCTCCAGCTGTTGCCCGGCACAGGAGCCAGGGTCGGCGCGCAGCTCGTGGGTGATGCGCGTATTGGCGGTGTCGCCTTTACCGGCTCCACCGAGACGGCGCGCGGGATCCATCAGGTGCTGGCCAGGCGCACGGGACCGATAGTGCCGCTGATCGCCGAGACCGGCGGCCAGAACGCCATGATTGTCGACAGCTCGGCGCTACCGGAGCAAGTCGTGTCCGACGTGCTGGCATCGGCATTCGACAGCGCCGGTCAGCGCTGCTCGGCGTGCCGCATCCTGTTCGTGCAGCAAGACATCGCCACGCGTGTGCTGCGTCTGCTGCAAGGGGCAATGGCCGAGCTTGTGGTCGGTGATCCGGCGCTGCTCGCCACTGATGTGGGCCCGGTCATCGATGAAGATGCGCGCGACATGTTGGAAGCACATGCCAAGCGCATGCAGCACGAGGGCAAGCTGATTTACCAGGTCCTGTTGCCGCCCGAGACCGAGCACGGCATCTTTTTTGCCCCGCGCGCGTTTGAGATCGAGCGCCTGTCTGTGCTCGAGCGCGAGGTGTTTGGCCCGATTCTGCACGTCATCCCATATGCGGGGGACAAGCTCGACAACGTGATCAGTGCCATCAACGCGACGGGTTACGGCCTCACGCTTGGCATCCACAGTCGCATCGACGAGACCGTGCGTTACGTGCGGGCGCGGGCGCATGTGGGGAATACCTATGTGAATCGCAATATGATCGGTGCCACCGTGGGTGTGCAACCCTTCGGCGGCGAGGGCTTGTCGGGTACAGGCCCGAAGGCGGGGGGACCGCATTATCTGCAGCGCTTCGCCACCGAGCGCACCGTCACCGTGAATACCGCAGCAATCGGTGGTAATGCGACCTTGTTGGCGATGGGTGGAGAGGACGAGTAGCCGGAAGCGGCGCGTCTTGAAGCGGGAGTAGAGCGTCTACCTCACGCGGCACTGACCAGCGGCTTCATCGTGGCGAGCACTTCCTTAATAGTCGTGAACGCCCAATCCAGCTCTTCGCGCTCGATCACGAGCGGTGGCGCGAAGCGCACGACGGTCTCATGGGTCTCCTTGCTGAGGATCCCGTGATGCGCCAGTTGCTCACACACGGTACGGGCGCTCGCCTTCGCCGGATCGATCTCCATGCCAATGAATAACCCTCGGCCCCGGATGTCTCTGATGAAGGGGCTGCTCAAGGATTTGAGCTTGCGCAAGAAGTAACTACCCAGCGCCGCGGAACGCGAGGCGAGCTTCTCCTCGACAAGCACGGTAATCGCCTCGATCGCGACCGCCGCGGCCAGCGGGTTGCCACCGAAAGTACTGCCGTGATCACCCGGCGTGAACACGCGCATGACATCATTGCGCGCCAGGAACAGCGACACCGGAAGCAGGCCGCCACCCAGTGCCTTGCCCAGGATAAGCCCGTCGGGCTTCACGCCATCGTGCTCGCAGGCGAGCAGCTTGCCGGTTCGGCCAAGCCCGGTCTGTACCTCATCGCAAATCAGAAGCACATTATGTTGCTGACAGATGCGCGCACACTCTGCGAGATAGCCTTTGGGTGGCACGATGATGCCGGCCTCGCCCTGGATCGGCTCGACCAGGAACGCCGCCGTGCTTGGTGTGATTGCCGCTTCGAGTGCGGCCACATCTCCGTAGGGAATGCTCTTGAATCCTGCTGGAAACGGCCCGAAGCCGTCCCGGTATTGTTCCTCGGAGGAGAAGCCGACAATGGCGATGGTGCGCCCGTGGAAGTTGCCCTCGCAGGTGATGATCTCGGCACGGTCGTGGGGGACGCCCTTGGTCTTGTATGCCCACTTGCGTGCGGCCTTGAGTGCGGTTTCCACCGCCTCGGCGCCGGTGTTCATCGGCAGCGCCCGGTCCTGCCCGGTGAGTCGGCAGATTTTTTCCAGGAACAGCGGCAGCTGATCGGTGTGGTAGGCGCGCGAGACTACGGCCAGTCGTTGCGCTTGCTCGGTCAGTGCCTTGACCAGGCGCGGATGGGCGTGACCGAAGCTTACGGCCGAGTACGCGCTCATCATGTCCAGGTAGTTCTTACCTTCGTCGTCCCACAGGTAGACGCCCTCACCGCGCACCAATACGATCGGCAGCGGGTGGTAATTACGCGCCCCGTGCATCTCTTCGAGAACGATTGTGGAATTCATGGTTCCCCTCTCAATCCAACCGTTGCGGCCAGCAAGTCGATGACCAGCTCAGCCGTGCGGTTGTTCACGTCCTTGTCCGGATTAAACTCGGCTATCTCGAGGCCCAGCAGCCCCGAGTGCCGCCCCACATTAGACAGGGATTCTGCAAGATCCTTGCCACAAATACCGGCGTCCACCGGCGACCCCACCCCTGGCGCATCGCGCGGGTCAATGGCATCGAGATCGATCGAAATGCCAAAACCAGCGGTGTTTTTCTGCACATATGCGAGCGCATCGTCCATCACCCGGGCCAGGCCGTAACGGCGTACCTGGTCCATGTCGAACACGCCTACCCCGAGCTTTTGCAACAGCGCTGCCTCGGCGGGCTCGAAACTGCGCACCCCTATTAGGCATACATGTTGCGGCGCAAGAGTCGGCCCGTTTACCCCAAGCCCTGTTAGTGCCTGGGGCCCGTGGCCCAGCAGGCAAGCCAGCGGCATGCCGTGCAGCGCCCCGCTTGGGCTCGTGTCGGGCGTATGACTGTCCATGTGCGCGTCGATCCAGATCAGGCCAAGCGGGCCACTGCCGGCGATGGCCTGGCGCACGCCGTTCCAGGTGCCTATGGCGCAGGAGTGATCGCCACCTACAACACCTATCCGCGGGCTGTCCTGTAGGGCGTCATACACCCTTCGCGCCAGTCGTTCGCAGAAACGCGCGGATTCGTATACCACGTCGGCGCCTGTGTCCTCGCGCACCGTCCCGCCCCAGAACACCCCGTGCGCCTCATCGGCCAGCCTCGCCATGAGCCCGCACGCCTGCAGGCGGTCCGGGCCCTGGCGGCAATGCGTATCTTGGGCGCCGATCCCCACGGCGGCGCCGATGATACTCATGGGTCTAATAGTGCTTGCCCGAGCGGCACCGGTGTCAAACCGGGAGCTTGTATGCGGTTCCCATGCCCTACGCCACAACATCGCGCTGTTCCTCGTTTCTACCCAGACAGTGGTGTAGCAGGAGGCGTGCCAGATTCCGCAAACACGCACTAAATTTGTGGGGGCATTGGAAGATCGTGCAACGCGATATTCGAGTACCGCGGCATATCATCGGCAGGCCCCGCGCTGCGGAAAACCCCGAGGCACGACTGCCGCCTTATCCCGGTCACGGCAAGGGCTTTCGATTGCCCTTTACAATATTTTCGACAGACGCTACCCATCGTTGTTCAGCGATATGCGGGACAAAACGCCCACGGCAGCATCACCTGGCCGCGTTGGCGGCCTATTATTAGTATAGATGCTGTAAAAGATGCATTGCGAGCGGGTGTTATTACTCGCAGCACCGAGTACTGCGCGTTCGCGCGTCGCCGGTGTCAGCAACAGGCGAGCGGTGAAGTCCCGCCGCCGCTCCGGCGCCGGGCGCTGAGACCGGCGAGTTGCAGGTTGTGAACTGTTTTGTGCTCCACGTGGTAACTCTGATGGAGTCTCGTTACCATTTATTTAGTCGTGCGTTTCCGAACCGTGTGGGCGGTTATGTGGATACGGCACGGGAGGTGATATATGGATTTTCTTGAGCAGCTCGGCATCGAGCCGACGAATCCGGGTGCTTACCCCGGTGCCGGCCGGTGCCAGGCGAGTGCAGCAGAGGTGCTGCATTCGCACAACCCAGCGAGTGAAGAACTGATCGCCGGCGTGAGCCTTTGCACTGAGCAAGACTACGACACGGTGATCGAGCAGGCGCACGAGGCATTTTTAGAGTGGCGCATGGTACCCGCACCGAAGCGCGGGGAGCTGGTGCGGTGCATTTCCGAGGAGCTGCGGGCCCACAAGGATTCGCTTGGCAGTCTGGTCTCGCTGGAGGTCGGCAAGATCAAGGTCGAGGGCGACGGCGAGGTACAGGAGATGATCGATATCGCCGATTTTGCCGTGGGTCAGTCACGCATGCTCTACGGTAACACCATGCAATCCGAGCGCCCGCAACATCGCATGTACGAGCAATGGTACCCGCTTGGCATCGTCGGTGTGATCACCGCGTTTAACTTTCCCGTCGCCGTGTACTCCTGGAATGCGTTCATTGCGGCAATCGCAGGCGATGTGGTCGTGTGGAAACCTTCCCCCAAGGCGCCGCTGTGCGCCGTGGCCGTGCAGAATATTTGCAACCGTGTCACCCAAGCGATGGGATACCCGGGCGTGTTTTCGCTCATTGTTGCAACAGCGCCGTCGAGTGTCGCCGATCGTTTTATTAACGACAAACGCATCCCGCTGATCTCGTTTACCGGTTCGACCGCGGTCGGTCGTGAGGTCGCAAAGACCGTCGCAGGACGTCTCGGTAAGACGATTCTCGAATTGGGTGGGAACAATGCAATCGTTGTCGATGATACCGCGGACCTGGATCTCGCTGTTCCGGCCATTGTCTTTGGTGCCGTGGGCACGGCCGGTCAGCGCTGCACCACCACGCGCCGGATCATCGTCCACCAAAGCCTTTATAATGAGCTGGTTGCGCGATTGATGTCCGCCTACGAGCAGATCCCGGTCGGTGATCCGCTGAACGAGAAAACCCTCATGGGTCCGCTGATCGATCGGCATGCGGTCGAGGGTTATGAAGGGGCGATTGCCGAGGCCCAGGCGCTTGGTGGCGAGGTGCTTTGTGGTGGCAAGGTGCGGCCCGGGCCGGGAAACTTTGTTGAGCCAACGATCGTGCATGCACAAAGTCAATGGGAGCTGGTGCAGCGCGAGACGTTCGCGCCTATTCTCTACATCATGACTTACAAGACGCTGGAGGAGGCGATCGCGATCCACAACGGGGTGCCACAGGGACTGTCATCGGCGATCTTTACTCGGGATCTGAGGAGCGGTGAACGATTCCTGTCGGCAGCCGGCAGCGACTGCGGCATCGCCAATATCAATATCGGTACGTCCGGGGCGGAGATTGGGGGCGCCTTTGGCGGTGAAAAAGACACCGGCGGCGGTCGCGAGGCCGGCTCCGATGCTTGGAAGGCCTACATGCGCAGGCAGACGACGACCATCAACTGGGGAGACGAGTTGCCGCTGGCGCAGGGCATTGACTTCTCGATCGGTTCGTCGCGTAGCGATAGATAGGCGTTTAACTCACCGGTGTCAGCGAGCGGCTCCGGCCTTCCGCCTTTTGCGCCCGCGTCCCTCCCCTATCGGGCCTGTTGCGGGACGTCCGCGGGGCTCCAGCAGTCGCCTTCCGCTGACACCGGTATGGGCTGTTAGCCATCACTAATGTCCCACAACCGCCGGATGCATGGATCGCACCTTGGTTTCCGAGACACGCCGTGGATACTTCCGTGTAGGCTCGGCGCCAGCATCCCTGCTGGCGACGGTCTCGGAAACCAAGGTGCGATCCATGTCTCTCGAGCGCAGCCCATTCCTAAGGCATCTCGGTCTTGGTGTGTTTAAGCGTTTCG
>JBHHZP010000107.1:0-11941 GCA_046758085.1 Acidiferrobacterales bacterium | reverse complement strand
AATAAACGGGTTGCTTTGGAAGTGATAGATCGGCTCGGCGATGCTCCAGAACACCAGGCCGATGCCCATACCGCAGCCGAACAGCATGGCGAACCATGAGAAGTAGCTGAACTCCGGCCGCTCGTGGTCCTCACCGAGGCGAATGTTGCCGTAGCGGCTGACGGCCAGCCAAATTGCGAAGAACAAAAAGGCGGCAACGATGCCGATGTAGTACCACTTGAGACTGTTAAGGATGAACGCCTTGGTCGCATTGAATGTCGCGCTCGCTGACTCCGTCATCAACACGCCGTACAAGACGAACAGCACTATGATTACTTTGGAAACGATCGAGACTGTAGGATTAGTGCCAGCGAGGAAACCCGTTTTTGCGATGTGTCGCATACGTTAACTCCTCCGGTTGGTGCCGTTGTGGGCGGCCTTTCCGTGACCGGTTGTTGCGTTATTAGAAAACGGTCCGGAGTCCCCGCGAAATTACCCTTTGAACCCGAATCGCGGCCGGGCTCCCTCGGCCCAGTGCATTGGAGCCAACGCTACGCCCGGGGGTGCCGCTGTGCTGATGCCGTAGCGACGCGGGATTATCAAATCGCGACACCACCGATCTTCCCGAATTAATCGAACGGACCCGGCTCGTAATCTCCACCAACAAATGGCTAAGGAAATATTCTCCCTCCCGCGAGGGTAGGGGGACAGGGTTAAGACACGAAGTCGCGTCCATGTGCCTTGGCCACCTCGCGCACGTTGGGATTCACCGATTGCCGGAACGGGATCTCGACGACCGTCGCGCCGACCGGTTTACCCGGCTCGGTCTGGTACTCTTGCGGCAACCATACCTTGAGCTGGGTTCCCAGCCCCGATTGGTCCAAGGGCACGAAACCCATGGCGATATTGCTCTGCAGCTCGGGTGAGTACCACGGCGAGGTCACGTAGCCGACCGGATCACCGCCGTCGGATTTGGAGATTAGCCAGAAATCCGGCGCATAGTCCTCGATAGGCTTGCCCTCAAGCGTCATGCCGACAAGGGTATTCTTGAACGGTGGATTGCCGTTATCGATTGCAGTTCTCACTTGTTGCAAGACGGCCTTGCCGACATAGTCGGCGGGCTTATTACGCGGGACCTGATAGCCGAGGTTAACCTGAAACGGCAGCGTCTCCGCATCCATGTCCTGGCCCCAGGACAGAATGCCGGCGGCGATACGGCGATGGTGCGCCGGGGCGATAACCATCAGGCTGTGCCTCTTTCCGGCTTCGAGCACGGCGTGCCATAGGTCTTCCGCGTAGAGTGTGGCATCGCGCAGGTAGATTTCATAACCCTTCTCGCCGGAGAAGCCCGTCTGCGATATTACGACGTCGCGTCCGGCAATCTGCGCCGCCATCAGTCCGTAAGAGGGCAGCTCACCCACACCCGGACCAAACAGGTCTGTCATCAACGCCAGCGATTTCGGCCCTTGAATCTGTACCGGCGCGACGTCAATCTCATTGATATCGACATCGAAGCGCTTGCCAACGTTGATGCCTTGAAGCCAGAACATCAGATCGGAGTCGGAGAGGCTGAACCAAAACTCGTCCTTGGACAATCGAAGCAAGACCGGATCGTTGAGAATGCCCCCTTGCTCGTTGCAGAGGATAACGTAACGCCCGCTCATCGGCTTGATCCTGGTTGCATCGCGCGTAATCACGAAGTTCACGAACGCCTCGGCATCGGGGCCTATGACCTCGATCTGTCGTTCGACCGCGACGTTCCACAGCGTAACGTGATTGACAATCGCATCGTACTCGACCATTGCACCGCCGTCCTCGGGCTTCACGTAGCCGCGCGGGTGATACATGCGATTGTAGACAGTGGCGCGCCAGCATCCCGCTTCTACTGACAGGTGCCAGTAAGGTGACTTGCGCACGCGTGTGGATATAAGCATCTGTACGGGGGTCGGTCCGCTTTGCCGTAGGTTGATTGGCACCTTGCGATCGCTCTGATCGACAGAACCATGATTGGCCATGCTGGCGACTCCTCCAAGAATTGGTTTAACCGTCAAGCCGCTGGCGCGGCCCACGCCCGAGAAGCACGTTGGCGTCAGCGTGGCGGATAATACCGTCAGCAAATAACGCATTTTGACCGGCTTCAGGGCCCCGACCCTTGCAGGCTACGCGGCGCGAACCGGTGGCGCTAACGTCGCCGCGACATCGAATTGTCTGGCGACGACACATGGCATGGGACGCACGTGACGCAATTGCTGGAACCGCAAATTGACACGGCAACGGCAGGTGTCGCGTATCAGCAACCTCAGGTCGCCAGCGCGGCAGCAGTTGTGGACAGGTGAATCTAAGCTTCAGAGCTTGGCGGGGTCGCGGGCACGGTGCGATATCGGCTGCTAGCGATACACCGACGGGCGATCCCGATTCCTGATAACGCCGTTGGAAGGGTGGCATCCATGTATGCCGTGCGCCGCTGGTCAGTGCGACATGCGAACTTTATAGCGCGGGTGTATCACCTGTTCGAATGGGTGATGGTGGCGTTGGATCCTTTGTGGCGAAGGGTCGGCTACGCTCGCCTCGAGCGGCCCATTGCCACCGTTGAGAGGTGGACCAAGGGATTTCTCTTTGACTGCCGGATGTGCGGACAATGTGTGTTGACCTCGACCGGGATGTCTTGCCCGCTGAACTGTCCGAAGAATCTCAGGAATGGCCCCTGCGGGGGTGTACGGCTGGACGGAAACTGCGAGGTAAAACCTGACATGCGCTGTGTATGGGTCGACGCGTGGGAAGGGAGTCGGCGCATGCGCGACGGCGGGCGCATTCAAACGGTCCAGGCGCCGGTGGACTTCACGCTGTACGGTACCTCGGCGTGGCTGAAAGTGGCGCGTGACAAGGCTGCAATGCGCAGGCGACAGGGAACCAGAGAGCAATCATGAAATTTGACGACGAGCCGCTGCATGCGGGTGAGCCATTGCCGATCTTGCCCGAACATTCCTCTGCTGGGCGTTTCGAGCGGGTTTTGCGGGCGGGCGAGTTTGCCGTGACGGCAGAGCTGTCGGCGCCGGACTCGGCCGATCCGGAAGAGGTCTACCTGCGGGCCCGTATCTTCGACGGTTATGTCGACGCCATTAACGCCACCGATGGCTCCGGGGCAAACTGCCATATGTCCAGCGTCGGCGTGTGCTCGCTGCTGACGCGTCGGGGCTATGGGACGATCATGCAGGTGTCCTGTCGCGACCGCAACCGCATCGCCATTCAAGGGGATCTGCTCGGCGCTGCCGCTATGGGTGTGACCGGTGTTCTGTGCTTGAGCGGCGACGGCGTACAGGTGGGCGATCAGCCGGATGCGAAACCGGTATTCGATCTGGACAGCGTGTCGTTATTGCAGACGGTGCGTATTATGCGCGATGAGTCACAGCTGTTGACCTGCCGTAAGCTGACGAGTCCGCCTCGATTGTTTATCGGCGCCGTCGAGAACCCGTTTGTGCCACCATATGACTTTCGGCCAATGCGGCTGGAGAAAAAAATTGCCGCCGGCGCGCAGTTTATTCAAACGCAATACTGTTTCGACGTCCCCCGGCTCGCACGATTCATGGCGCAAGTGCGCGACATGGGTCTGCACGAGAACTGCTTCATCCTGGTTGGTGTAGGGCCACTGGCGTCGGCCCAGGCGGCGCGCTGGATTCGCGAGAATGTCCCCGGTGTCCATATTCCGGACACAATTATCGATCGCCTGGCGGGTGCCAACAAACAAAGACTCGAGGGCAAGAGGATTTGCCTGGAGCAGATCCAGCAAATTCACGAGATCGAAGGTGTGCGCGGGATTCACGTGATGGCCTATCGTCAGGAAGAAATGGTGGCGGAGATAATTGACGCTTCCGGCGTACTCCAAGGGCGCGTCCCCTGGTATCCGGGTCGCGGGGAGGTAATGCATAAAGGCATCGTAGCGCCGTGATAATTAGTGACGCGTGCACCGGTATTGTTGCTGCAGTCAGCGGCGCCGGTGCTAGCGGTTGCTGTGCCGCGTGTCGTCAGGCTTGAGAGTATGGCGTTCCTCGCGCGGCGGGAGGCCGAAGAAGTCACGGTAGCACTTACTGAAGTGCGGCGCTGAGACAAAACCGCAGGCAAGCGCTACCTCGACGATGGACATGCTCGTTTGCAGCAGCAACTGGCGCGCGCGCGTGAGCCGAAGCTCCAGATAGTAACGTGTTGGAACACAGTGGAGGTATTTCTGAAACAGCCGCTCGAGCTGTCGGCGCGATATACCTGCGTGCTCGGCCAGCTCATCAAGGCTCATAGGCTCCTCGAGGTTCGCCTCCATCAAGGCGACGGCCTCGGTTAGCTTGGGTTGGCTGCCCCCGACTTGCATGCGCAACGGAATGCGCTGGCGGTCGTGCTCGTCGCGGATGCGCTCACACATGAACTGCTCGGAAATCGCAGCCACCAGCTCGGCGCCTTGTTGCCGACGGATAATGTGCAACATCATGTCCAGCGCCGCCGTGCCGCCGGCGCAGGTGTAGCGATCCCGGTCGATCTCGAAGAGCTCGGGCGATACGATCACGTCTGGGTACTCTTCGCGCATGCTTGCCATGTTTTCCCAATGGATCGTACAGCGGTACCCGCTCAGCAGATTCGCCCGGGCAAGCAGGTAACTGCCTGTGCACAGTGCCCCGAGAACGACTTGTTCCCTCGTGAGCTTGCGTAACCAGAACAGCAGGTCCTTGTCGCAGGCGCGCTGGATATCGAGACCGCCACAAACGAAGAGGGTGTCGATAAGACCGGCGTCCCGGATGGCGCAGTGCGGGCTGACGGTCAGGCCATTACTGGCCGCCACGGCTTGGCCGTCGCCGGTAAACATGCGCCATTGGTAGAGTTCTCGACCACTGAGAAGATTGGCCATGCGCAGCGGTTCGACGGCCGACACGAAGGCGATCATCGAGTAGTTGGGGACCAACAAGAACTCGAAGCGGATCGGTGCGTCGCCATCCTTTTTTGGTGATATCGTGCCGTACGAGGTGTCGGCGTTCACTTTATCGCGGGTCTCCATGGGAGCCAGCTACTTGCGTGTCGTCGGCAAGTCGGCGGTCCCGCAGCGGATCGCGTACGTTATGGTCAACTGCACACGTGCCTTGTCTCCGGTTAGATCCCAAGAGGCAGCACCGATCAGGTCGCTGTCGACCTATGCCGGGTCTTCCTGATAGGGTGCGGGCATGGCGGTGGGCAGGCCCGCCCAGCGGGGCCGTACCGTGGGATCTGCAAATTCGGCACGAGCAAACATGCATGCACTCCTTCTTGGCGCTGGCGCTAGGGACCGCGTCAACCGACGTTTCACGACTAGTACTTGTGGCTACGTCGCGACATATTAAACCATGTGACGGTTTCATGGCTTGTCCTCTGACCGAAGGCCTGCTGCGACCGCGGCCGATCGCGCCGCCGCGGGAGGCGGCACGTGCCTAGCCCGGTCGCGCGTGGCGCGCTGCTCGGCCGTGGGCATGCGCTCGCGCTGGTTACTGCTATTTTTTTTGGGGGAATTACCACGCTGGCGCGATTGGCCTACGAAGCCGGCAGCAACCCGGTAACCGTTGTCGCCACCCGTTTCCTGCTGGCGGCTGTTGCGATTGCGCTGCTCATGCTCGTGCTGCGGCGCAGCTATCGTTTGCCTCGCAGGGCATGGCCGCCGACCGCCCTGGTCAGCCTCGCCTGGTTCATCGGTGCCGGCGGCTACCTCTCGTCCGTGTTCTTCATCCCCGTGGGCCTGGCGGCCCTGGTTTTGTATACGTTCCCGCTAATGATAATTGCCGCCCAGGCGTTGTTCGAGCAGGCCCACGTCAAGCCATCACAGGTCGCGCCGTTTCCGATCGCCTTTGCCGGCCTCATGATCGCGCTCGGGCCTGTGGCCGCTGACCTGGACGGCAGGGGCGTTGCCCTCGCGCTGCTCGGCGCCGCAGGGATTGCGGCGAGCTTCATCTGGAGCAAGCGCCTGGTAGTCGACTACGATCTGTTTGCGGTTACGATGTACGTCAATGCCGGAGGCGCGCTGCTTATTGTCGCCGCCGTGCTTTTTTTTGGTGTGGCTGCGCCGCACGGCGCCCATGGCTGGATCGGGCTCGGGGGGGTGACGTTTTGCTATGTAACCGCCATGCTCATGCAGTTCGCGGCCATTCGTTACATCGGCCCGGCGACCACGGCCATGATTTTTAACCTGGAGCCGCTCATCTCCATCGGCGCCGCCGCGCTGCTGCTCGGCGAGCGCTTGACGATGCTCCAGCTCTCGGGTGCCGCGCTGGTAATCGGTGCCCTGGTGCTATCGACCCGATCTGGCAGCTAGCACTGAGTGGCTAGGACAGCCATGAGCGATTAGATCCTCGCTACTTGGCGCTCGCTACTCGTTACCGAAGTTCCATTGTCCAGTCTGGCTGCGAACGGGTGCGCCGGCCCTTCCGGATATCTTGGTTGTCTCTGCAACTTTTACGGTTGTGGCATGAGTCTGTGCGCTTTTGGCGTTAAAGATCTTTACACAGGCGCAGGGAATCGTAGATGGCGGTGTGAATGTTGCGGCTGGCGACGGCATCGCCGACACGGAACAGCAGGTAGCGGCCGGCGGGGTTGCGGATGAGGTCCTGGGGCTTGCCTGCAATCAAAGCATCGAAATTGACTTCCCCGGCGTTGCTCGATTGGGCCTGCAAGCCAAAGTAGAGATCATCCGCCGGCACGGTGCCGTGCTCGGTCACGACCTGATCCACGTGCCGCTCGACGGTGCTCTTGGTGTACTCGCAGAACAATGTCGCGACCAGCTTGTCATCCTGCCTGCGTACCCGGGTCAGGCGGTAATTCGGAGTCATGACTACGCCCTTCTCGTAGAATACACGCAAGTACGCCGGATAGTTCGTGCCACCGGCCTCGGCCGCGATCATGCGGTCGGGCGTCACGAGCTCGAGCCTGGTGCCTTGCTCGGCGATGTGCTCGGCGCATGACAAGCCCGGGTGCTGCCCGTTGTCATCGAACAACAGCACGGTCTCGGCCGGGGCGACGACACCGCCGAGAATGTCCCACGAAGTCGTAACGAGCTCCTCGCCCATCTCGAGGAAACCGGTATCGGGCGTTCCGCCAGTGGCCACGATGACCACGTCAGGTTCTTCGGCGAGGACGTCACCGGCCTTGGCGTAACAATCCAGCCGCAAGTCCACGCCGAGGCGTTCGATCTCTGCGTTCAACCAGTCGATGATGCCGATAATCTCCCGGCGCCGCGGGACACGCGCGGCGAGCGCGACCTGGCCACCAGTTCGGTTGGTCGCCTCGAACAGTGTGACGATGTGGCCGCGTTCGGCGCACACGCGTGCGGCCTCGAGGCCCGCCGCGCCGGCACCCACGACTGCTACCTTGCGCGGCGCCGTCGTGGCCCGCGGGATTTCGTGGGGTATGGTTGCTTCACGACCGGTCGCGGGGTTGTGGACACACAGTGCCTCCCGGCCCTCATAGATCCGATCGATGCAGAAGCCAACGCCCACGCAGGGGCGGATGCGTTCTTCTTCGCCGCGCTCGATTTTGGCGACGATGTGCGGGTCGGTCATGTGTGCGCGCATCATGCCCACCAGGTCAAGCAGACCTTCGCGAATCGCGTGGCGGGCGGTGGCCACATCGTTGATGCGCGCGGCATGGATCACAGGCACGCTCAGCTCCGCCTTCACCGCGCCGGCGAACTGCAGGTGAGGCGCACTCGGCGCGCCCATGTTGGGGATCACGTGCGACAGCCCCTCGTCCGTGTCGATGTGGCCCTTGATGACGTTCACGAAGTCGAGCCCGACGGCCGCCGTGAGGGTTTGGGCAATGCGGATGCCTTCCTCCAGATGCAGCCCATCATCCCTGTCCTCGTCGATTACCATGCGGATACCCACGATGAAACCGTCGCCGACCTGCTTGCGGATCTCCTCGAGCACCTCGAGGCTGAAGCGCATACGATTCTCCAGGCTGCCGCCATAGTGATCTTGCCGCCGGTTCACGGCGGGGCTCCAGAAGGAATCGAGTAGATGACCATAGGCCTCGATCTCTACTCCGTCGAGGCCGCCCTGCTTGCAGCGCCGCGCCGCCGCACCGTAGGCCTTGATCACGCGTTTGATATCCCACCCTTCCATCGCTTTGGGGAAGCTGCGATGCGCCGGCTCGCGCACGCAGGACGGTGCCAACGTCGGCAGCCAGTGCCCCGCGTTCCAGAAGGTGCGCCGGCCCATGTGGGTGATCTGGCACATGAGCCCAGTGCCGTACTTGTGAACGCGTTGCGCGAGCACCTGAAAGTAGGGAATGATGTCGTCGTCACCGACGTAGAGGTTACCGAAGACCGCCGGTGAGTCCGGGGCCACGTTTGCCGAACCGCCGAACATGGTGAGCGCAATACCGCCCTTTGCTTTCTCCTCGTGGTAGAGCTGATACCGGAGCTTAGGTTTGGCGTCCTCGGCGTAGGCCGGTTCGTGGCTCGTGCTGATGATACGGTTTTTCAGCCGCAGGTGCCTGATCTGGAAGGGTTGCAGCAACGGATCGTTGGGGTCTTTCGATGTTTTCGTTTGCTTGCTCATGCGTTCGGCTTGCTACTGCTGCGGTTATCCCCGGGTCAGGTTCGACAGGGCTTGCAGATCAGGTGCCGCCTGCACGGGTGAGCACAAAGCGCGCAGTCATCAGGTCCAGATGACCGCCGCCGCCATTCTTGAAAAAAGTGATCTCGTCACTATGCTCGCGACCGCAGCGTTTGCGCTGACAAAGGTCGAACAGGTCGGCCTCGATATCGTCAGGCGTCATAATTCCGGCCTTGATCGGACCGGAAATATCGCCGCAATGGTTGACCGTAGTCGTGCGCGAGTCCACGTAGATCCTCGATCGACGCACGGCTTCGTCATCGGCCTCGCGCATATCGTTGGTGAAGCCACCAACGAGGTCCAGATGAACGCCGCCGTGCAGCCACTCGCCCTTGATAAGCGCAGTGGGGCTCATGGTGGCGCAGGAAATCAGATCTGCCTCGTGTGCGGCGCCAGCGAGATCCTCTGTCGCGGCGAATTCAATACCGTTTATGTCCAGGTTTGCGGCCAGGGTGCGCGCACGCGACCCGGTGCGATTCCAGATCAATACCTTCCGGATCGACGGGCGCATAGCAACGTGCGCACGAATCAAGTGAGGCGCCATGGCACCGGCGCCGACCATGAGCATGGTATCTATGTTTTCACGCGCGAGGAACTTTGCGCCGAGGGCGGAATCGGCCGCGGTCTTACGGTAAGTGAGGGCAGTGCCGTCGATGCAAGCTTTCGGCGTACCGTCCCTTCCGTCGAACACAAAATAAACCGCTTGCACCGACGGCAAGCCCGTTCCTGCTGACTCGTTTTCAGGAAAAACGGTAATGAGCTTTGCGCCCAGCGCGCCCTGACGCTTCCACGCCGCGCGCAGAAAGAAATGTGTGGGCTTGCCGGTTACCCCCGGCTGCTCCATCAGCAGCTCATCAACGACGTCAATACCTTCCTTGTGGTAGCGCTCGAAGGCCTGGACCAGAGCCGGATAGTCCAGTAGCTCGTGAACGCGATCGGCGTCGATGAATTGCATTGGGGGTTAACCGGGGCTTTGTCCCTGCTTGGCCAGGGCTTTACCAGTCGCCTTCGTTGACAGCGGCAAGACGCGGGTTGGTCAAATTACCGTTCACAAAGCTCGGCCATTAATGCTGACGCAAAGGCCTCGCCACGCGCTACCTGGTCTAGGCCGATGAACTCGTTCGGCTTGTGCGCTTGTGCGATGTGGCCGGGTCCGCAAACAACGGCGGGTATGCCGGCCGCCTGAAACAGGCCGGCCTCGGTACCGAAGCTCACCTTCCCTGAGGCATCATTTCCGCTCAGCGCCTTGGCCAGCCGGGAGATCTCGCTATCCTCATCAGCCGTCATGCCAGGATAACTGGCCAACGGTTCCCACGAGATCCCGGTTTCCTCGGATATCGCGCGCATTTCCGGCAACAGCACGTTGTCGGCATAATCCTCCAGCTCCGCCATCAACGGTGCCACGTCATGATCGGGGAGATTGCGGATCTCATACTCGAACGTGCAGATTTTCGGGACGATGTTGAGTGCTGTGCCGCCTTGGATAATGCCTGTATGAACGGTGGTGAAGGGCGGGTCAAATGTGTTGTCGAAGGGCCCGTGCTCACGCAGGTGCCGCCCCATCTGGCGCAGACGTGCAACCAGCTCGGCGGCGATCTCGACGGCATTGACCCCTTGCGGCGTCAGCGCCGAGTGACATTCGAGCCCGTGAACGTGGCAGCGCGCACCATACTTGCCCTTGTGTCCCGTTACCACTTGCATCCCGGTCGGCTCGCCCACGATGCAGGCGCGCGGTTTTACATCCATCCCTTCGAGCTGCGCGATCAGGCGCTGGACCCCGACACAGCCGATCTCCTCGTCATATGAGAAGGCTAAGTGAACAGGCGTTTTCAACCCACGTTCCAACATCTCGGGCAGCACGGCCAGCGCGATGGCAATGAATGACTTCATGTCGCTGGTTCCGCGCCCGTAAAGCCGGTCATCTTGCGCATGGACATGGAACGGGTCCGTTTTCCAGTCCTGACCATCGACAGGCACGCAATCCGTGTGACCCGATAAAAGAATACCGGGCTTATCCTGTGGTCCGCAGGTCGCGTAGAGGTTGGCCTTTTTGCGGGAATCGTCGAGCGTGAGATGCGAATCGACACCCAAATCCGCGAGATAATCACGGATGTACTCGATCAACAACATATTCGGGTTGCGGCTCGTGGTATCGAACGCTACAAGCTGCTTTATCATGTCGACACTTGCGAGATTGCTTTTGTTCATGCGCTGTAGTCCTTTTTGCAGTTGCGCGAAGCCTGCCGGCGCCAGCTCGTGCTGTCTCAAGGATCTCCCGGCACGCTAAAGCTTGGCGCCAATCCCGGATCGGTGGCGCGGACAACGTAGTCGTTAATCTGTGGTTCATAAGTTTCCCACACCTTGCGTAGCGACTGGATCGGGAAATCCTCGTCCCAATCAATGCGCAGGTCAACCAGCGCCCAGGGCTGTTCATGATAGACCAGCAATCCGGCGGATCTGACCGGACCGGCTTCACCGCCGGCTTGCAACCCGGCCTCCAGCGCACGCAGCAGTCGTTCCGCCAGGTGGGTGTCGGGATTTTCCTCAAACATTCGGGTCATCGCACTGGGTACTCGGCGGTCACGCAGCAGATTTCCTGCTGCGACGCAGCCCTTGCCTTTAGCCACCGCATTGGCCCCGAGTATCTTGGCGCCGGTGTAGTACGCCGTTTGTCCAGAGGCATCGATGACTGTCAGCTGGCGGTACTCGATATTGGACGCGGTCGACACCGCATGATCGACCGCCTCGCATGCGCTACGTCCGGCTGCCAGCAGATCCAGTATCGTCGGTCCCAGACCCGGATCTGTAATATTTTGCGTGGCCACGGCGCCGACACGGGCGCGCCCCCACGGACAACGACTACCCACACAGATACTGGAGGTTGTAATCGCTACGCCCAGCATACCGGTTTGGGCACATCGTCCGACGATAGAAAAGGTCATATTATGTTTCCTTTTTCTTCGTTAGACCTCATTTTCCGGGATCACCGCTTCCACGTCGATTTCCATCAGCATGTCGGGTCGCGCCAGACCGTTGACGATCAAGCCGGTCGAGCACGGATACATACTCTTGAGCCACTTGCCGATCACCCTGTACACCGGCCCTCGATGGCTACGGTCGGTGATGTAAATCGTGATCTTACAGATATGATCGAGTCTTGAGCCTGCATCTTCCAGTAGTTTTTTTACACACGACATGGCGTTTTCCGCCTGCGCCGCCGGATCACCGATGCCGACCATATTTCCGTTCAGGTCAATACCTGTCTGGCCCCGCAAAAAAATCCGGTTGCCCGCGCGTACCACCATACACAGATCATTGTCCAGATCCTGGTCGGGGTACATATC
>JBHHZP010000106.1:0-11998 GCA_046758085.1 Acidiferrobacterales bacterium | reverse complement strand
GATGAATCGTGCGGTTGTGCGACAGTGGAGAGGGGTTTTTCTACAGACTCGTTAGCAGAGTTCAGCCGCATGCTACACGTCGAGCTTTATGATCTCCCCCTCAAGCCTGTCGTCGCACACCCGCAAACGCCCCACTGCCACGGGCAGCGTAAACCGCCGGGGACCCGCGCTGCCGGGATTGAAATAGAACACGCCATCATGCTCGCGGATCATGGGTCGATGCGAATGGCCTGTGATGACTGCATGCATAGCGGCTGCGAGCGGATCCAGGTCGAGCTCGTCAAGATTATGTAGTACATACAGGGATTTATCACCGGCCTGAACGACCTCTGACAGGGGTAGATTATCGGCCCACGCGCCCCTATCGACATTCCCACGCACGGCAAACACCGGCGCGATTGCGTTGAGTTCATCCAGCACTTCGGGCGTGCCAATGTCCCCCGCATGGATGATGAGGTCACTGCCGCGCAGCGCGTCGAGCGCCTGCGGGCGGACCAGACCATGGGTATCGGATATGACCCCGACAACTTTGTTCATACCTTCGTACAAAGTGGGTGATTTTTATGGGTACTTACGGCAATATGGGCCTGCGTCATTTTTCCCGATATTTTGCGTGGTGGCCACGTGCGCTCACGGACGCGCATGTTGCTACGGATCGCTGGTCCCAGGGTTGCGGACGTAGTGCACTTGGGTATGTCGGGAAATCAATAGCTTAACATGCCAATCGGGCAGGTGTGGACAGCGACACCGTATAGCTTATAAAGTGAAAAGATGGCAGCAGGTATAGGTTTTACAGTTATGCATACCTCGATCCCAACAAACATCGAGCAACCACCCGTATTCGGCTGGGATCTGATCGCCTGGTCATCCGCCGAGTGGGCGTTCCTGGCAGCCGGAATCGTCACCGCCATCGCGGTGATCGGTATCGCGTACTACGTGGAGCGATACGGCAAGGAAGCCGAACGTGAGAGCGTAGAACGCGAGGTCCGGGATTGGGTGAACGCCATTATCGGCCAGCTCGATGCCAAGGGCAGGCGTACCTGACTGGCGGATCGGAGCCGCGCTGTAACTCCAGCGGTTGCTCAAGGAAGGGCACACATGCCGCCGGATTGCAGGTCTAGATCACTGCAAGCGTGCGCTCGAGGTCGGCGATCAGGTCATCAACATCCTCGATACCCACCGACAAACGCACCAGATTGGGGGGTACTGGGCTGTTCGGGCCTTCCACGCTTGCGCGATGCTCGACCAGGCTTTCCACGCCGCCGAGCGAAGTGGCAGGCACAAACACTCTTGTCCGGGCCGCAAAGGCACGTGCCTCCCGCGCCCCTCCCTTTATGAGCAGTGACAACATGGCGCCGTAGCCCCCGTGCATTTGGCGCGTGGCGACGGCGTGCCCCGGGTGGTGCGCTAGCCCCGGGTATAGCACCCTGTCGATCTTCTTATGATCATGGAAGTGATGTGCAATGCGCGCGGCGCTGGTGCAGGCCTCGCGCACACGCAGGTGCAGCGTCCTCATGCCACGCAGTAACAGCCATGTCTCGAACGAGCCCAACACGCCCCCGCCCGCGTGTCGTTGAAACCGGATGGCATCCCACCACTCGTCTTGTACCCGACTGATCAGGGCACCCGCAACGACATCGCTATGACCATTAAGAAACTTTGTCGCCGAATGAAAAACGAAATCTGCACCGTTTTCCAGCGGGCGGGTGAGGACCGGTGTGGCCACGGTTGAGTCTACGCCCAGCCGGGCGCCTGCCTGGTGGGCGAGGCGGGCGGCGGCTGCGATATCCGTGATGTCCCAGGTCGGGTTGGCTGGTGTTTCGATCCACACGAGCTTGGTGTGGCCCGGCCGCACGGCGCGCTCGAGGGACCCTGGCTGCGCCGCGTCGAAATAGTCGAGCGCGACACCGCGCGTATGGCAGAAGTGATTCAACCAGTCACGCAGCCCGTGGTACATGATCAGAGGCGCGACCACATGGTGTTCTGACTCGAGCGTTTGGAACAAGGCAGTGGCAGCGGCCATGCCGGAGCTGAACAGCATGGCAGCGGCGCCGCCTTCCAGGCGTGACAAGAGTGCCTCTACCTGAGCATAGCTCGGGTTCTGGTCACGGCTGTAAGATAGACCGCCAGCGCGCAGCTCATAGTGCGCATCGCGCGCGTAGGTCGTAGCGGGCACAATCGGCGGTGTGACGGCACCGGTCGCCGGGTCAATGAAAAGATTGGCCTGGGCCAGCAGTGTCGCCAGGCCGGGCGGTAAATCAGTATCCATGCTGGCTCGCTCCTTTGATTGTGCGCGGGCGAAAAGAAACGCATGCTAGCACAGCATGGAGTGTTCCTCCGGCTCAACACAGACGGGGTGCGCTCATGGCAGGAAAGCGGTCGTTGCCCGGTGGGGGCCCGGCCTTTTCTTGGGGCGGAAAGCAGGCCATGGAATCATAAAGAAATACTTATTATGTAAATTAGAAAACCTGAGTGTTATTTATGAATCGGGGTCGGTATGGTCGAATCCGGCACTGGCGTATTCGCTCAGATTAGCTGTGGGGATACGAAATTTGATGGCCCCGGCCATTGAGGCGCTGGTGCTTGCGCTCCTGGCCCAGTTGCAGTGGGATCGCGAAAATCTTCTCAGGGTTCCCGGGAGAGGGTTAAATCGCCGGATCGAGTTGTGCGCACGCTTGCGATGTCGGAGGATGAGGACGTTGAAAGCGATCCAAGCTCAGGCATCGCCTATTGCTCGCGCAAACGTGCCCGCGACGAGCTGGCAGGAGGAATAGCGTATGTCGAAGAAGCACCCGATCATCGCAGTGACAGGCTCGTCCGGTGCCGGCACCAGCACTGTGAAGGCAGCGTTCGAGCATATTTTTTTCAGGGAAAAGGTAACGCCCTGCATTATCGAAGGCGACAGCTTTCACCGCTACGACCGCAAGGAAATGCGGGAGCAGGTCGTGAGAGCACTCAAGGAAGGCCACCACCTCAGCCACTTCGGTCCCGAGGCGAATCATCTCGATAAGCTGGAAGCGCTGTTTCGCCAATACGGCAAGACTGGCACCGGTCAGCGCAGGTTCTATCTGCACAACGATGCGGAAGCGGAGGCCTATAGTCAAGAGGCGGGAACATTCACGCCGTGGGAGGATATTCCTGAAAGTACCGATCTTATGTTCTACGAGGGTCTTCACGGGGGCGCGGTCAACGGGGGAATCAACGTAGCCGAACATGTAGACTTGCTGATCGGTGTTGTGCCCATCGTGAATCTGGAGTGGATACAGAAGATTCACCGCGATACGGCGGACCGGGGTTACGAGGCGGAGGACGTTACTGACAATATCCTGCGTCGAATGTATGATTACGTCCACTACATAACGCCGCAATTCTCACGCACGGACATAAACTTTCAGCGCGTGCCGACAGTGGACACATCTAACCCGTTCGTAGCGCGTGACATACCGACTCCCGACGAAAGCTTCGTGGTGATTCGATTCCGCGATCCGGCTAAGTTCAACGTCGATTTTCCCTATCTGCTGTCAATGCTGCACGATTCATTCATGTCTCGGCGAAATTCTATTGTGATACCGGGCGGCAAGATGGGCCTGGCGCTGGAGATCATCCTTGGCCCCATCATCGACAAGATGTTGAAAATGATATGATGAGTTAAGAAACGCTCTGTAGAAGGTGAGGCCGCGCGTCGCGCGAGCGCAGATCGGCCATCATGATCAGACGTTGACTTGCGGTGTCAAAGCCGCCGCGCCTCACTCAAGACGAAGTCCTTGAATGCGCGCGCGACCGGCGACAGACGCTTGTCTTTCAGGTGCACCACGTACCACTTGCGCATAATGGGAAAAGATTGGACACCGAGGGTCGTCAAACGGCCCGCCTCCAACTCGAGCTCTACCGTATGGATAGAGACGACGCCCAGGCCGAGACCGGCCTCGACGCTTTGCTTGATAGCCTCGTTGCTGTTCATCTCTACGCTGCTACTGAGAACCATCCCCCTTTCAGCGAAAAAGCGTTCCATGGCAGTGCGTGTACCGGAGCCGCGTTCGCGCATGAGAAAGGTTTCGTTCTTGAGGCTCGCGAGCGGTATTGACTTCTGACCGGCGAGCCGATGTCCGGGCGCGGCGATAACGACCAGGGGATTGTCCATGAAGGTTTCCGCGACGAGAGCAAGCCCATCGGGCGGATACCCCATGAGGACGATGTCGGTTTCGTTCGCTACCAGTTGGCGCAGCAGGCTCTCGCGGTTGGTGACATCGAGGCTCACGCGCACGCCCTGGTGGCGTTCGCAGAATGCAGCGAGCAGGCGGCTGGCAAAATAGTTCACGGTGCTGGCGACCGTAACCAGAAGCCGACCGCGCTTCACGCCTTTGAGTTCTTCGACCACCTGCTCGGCCTCGGACAACTGCCGGGCTATGGTGCGGCTGCAGTCGTAGATCTCGCGACCGGCCTCGGTGAGGTGGATCTTCTTGCCGATTTGCTCGAACAACGGGAGCCCGATGGACTGCTCCATCTGTTTGACTTGCATCGAAACGGCGGGCTGGGTGAGGTAGAGCTCCTCGGCCGCGCGCGTGAAGCTCAGGTGGCGGGCAACGGCCTCGAAGACCTTAAGCTGGCGCAGTGTGACGTGCATCTCAGGGCTTCCACAGGACACGAGGCCTAAAGAGGATATAATGAAAACCTTATAGAAACAATCATCAATATTGAGTGTAGTTTATGTGACCTCATTGCTATGATGCAAGCGAAATCGCTGGAAAACGAAAAACCTGTAAGCCGGTGAACGGCAACCAAAGAATTCCGCCCCCGGCCAGGTCATGTAAGACACCCCGTTTTGTGAAGGAGACCGCCTATGTCAGCCAAGACCTATCAAGCCGGTGTAAAGGAGTATCGGGAGACCTATTGGGCCCCTGACTACACGCCGAAGGACACCGACATCCTTGCCTGTTTCAAGGTCACGCCGCAGGCCGGCGTACCGCGCGAGGAGGCGGCCGCCGCCGTGGCGGCGGAATCCTCGACCGGCACCTGGACCACGGTGTGGATGGACCTGCTGACCGACCTGGAATACTACAAGGGGCGCGCCTACCGCATTGAGGCTGTGCCCGGTGACGACAGTTGTTTCTACGCGTTCATTGCCTATCCCTTCGATCTGTTCGAGGAAGGCTCGGTCGTGAACGTGCTGACCTCGCTTGTGGGCAATGTATTCGGTTTCAAGGCCCTGCGCGCGCTGCGGCTGGAAGACGTGCGCTTCCCGCATGCTTACGTGATGACCTGCGGTGGGCCGCCGAACGGCATCCAGGTCGAACGCGACCGGTTGAACAAGTACGGCCGTGCGCTGTTGGGATGCACGATCAAGCCAAAGCTGGGCCTTTCCGCCAAGAACTACGGGCGCGGCGTCTATGAGTGCCTACGCGGTGGTTTGGATTTCACGAAGGACGACGAAAACGTTAACTCACAACCGTTTATGCGCTGGCGGCACCGTTTCGAGTTTGTCGCTGAGGCGGTAAAGAAAGCGGAAGCTGAGACCGGCGAGCGCAAAGGGCATTATCTAAACTGTACGGCACCCACGCCGGAAGAAATGTACAAACGTGCCGAGTTCGCCAAGGAACTGGACATGCCGATCATCATGCATGATTTCTTCACCAGCGGTTTCTGCGCCAACACCGGGTTGGCGAACTGGTGCCGGGAGAACGGCATGTTGCTCCACATCCATCGCGCGATGCATGCAGTGGTCGACCGTAATCCACATCACGGCATCCACTTCCGGGTACTGGCCAAGTGCCTGCGCCTCTCAGGAGGAGATCATTTGCACTCCGGAACCGTCGTCGGCAAGCTCGAGGGAGATTGTAAGGCGACCTTGGGCTGGATTGACCTCATGCGCGAAACTTACATCAAGGAGGATCGCACCCACGGAATCATGTTCGACCAGGACTGGGGATCTATGCCTGGGATGTTCCCGGTCGCCTCCGGCGGGATCCATGTGTGGCATATGCCGGCGTTGGTTGCCATTTTCGGTGACAACGCCGTATTTCAGTTCGGTGGCGGCACCCTCGGTCATCCGTGGGGCAATGCAGCCGGTGCCTCCGCCAACCGGGTCGCGCTGGAGGCGTGTGTCGAGGCGCGCAACGAGGGCCGTCAGGTGGAACGCGAAGGCAAGGAGATATTAACAGCCGCGGCCGAGCACAGTCCCGAGCTTAAGGCGGCGATGGAAACCTGGAAAGAGATCAAGTTTGAGTTTGAAACCGTCGACAAGTTGGATGTGGCGTAAGACAGTAGCAAGTAGCTAGTAACGAGTAGCAAGTAAATTTCAACGGCGAACGGTTTTAACAAACTGAACACATTTTGAGGTAGGTACACCATGAGCGAAACGCAGGACTATAAATCGAGTTTGGGTGATCCGGCGAGCCGCAAGTTCGAGACCTTCTCTTACTTGCCCGGCATGGACCAGGCACGCATTAAGAAACAGGTGGCGTACATCGTGAGCAGAGGTTGGAATCCTGCCATAGAGCACACTGAGCCAGAAAACGCCGTAGGCCATTACTGGTACATGTGGAAGCTTCCCATGTTTGGAGAGACCGATGTGGACCGGATTCTGGCGGAGGCCGAGGCCTGTCATAAGGCCTACCCGAGCCATCATGTGCGCCTGATCGGCTATGACAAATACGCCCAGTCCCAGGGTACGGCCATGGTCGTGTGCCGCGGACCCGTCAGAGCCTGAGCGGGAACATCACCGTTCAGCAGAAATAAAAGCTAGAGATGCACGACCATGATCGGTCGCGGGCGCTGTCCGAAGACCAGCAAATCGGCGGCGTGTCGCACGACAGCGGGCGTCCGGCGGAGTGTCCGCAGTGTGGCCGGCTCGGGTAGTAGCATATGCCCGACTGCCCCCACAACCAATTGCCCAGGGCGAGCACCGGCGAGTGATAGGACCGCGTGGCTCGCGTAGTGCTGCGTGTCGGCCTGCAAACGCCTGGATTTCGTGATTACTGATGATGCCCGCGATGGCAACAATGCTAACTGATGGAGGCGACAGTCATGCCGGACTATAAGATCGCACCCTCCATTCTGTCCGCGGATTTTGCGCGGCTCGGCGAGGAGGTTGAAGACGTGCTTGCTGGCGGGGCGGACATGGTTCACTTTGACGTGATGGACAATCACTATGTCCCCAATCTCACCATAGGGCCTTTGATCTGCAAGGCCTTGCGCGATCATGGCATTAGCGCTGATATCGATGTGCACCTAATGGTCAAACCCGTCGATCGCATTATCCCGGACTTCGCCGAGGCCGGGGCCACCTATATCACGTTTCATCCCGAGGCAACCGAACATATCGACCGGTCCTTACAACTCGTGCGGGAGTGCGGGTGCAAGCCTGGATTGGTATTCAACCCGGCAACACCGCTCAATCATCTCGACTACGTGCTCGAGAAAATCGACATGGTGCTGCTCATGTCGGTAAACCCGGGCTTCGGGGGCCAGAAATTCATCCCCTACGTGCTGGACAAGCTACGCGACGCACGGCGCATTATCGATCAAAGCGGATATGCGATCCGGCTCGAGATCGACGGCGGGGTGAAGGTAGATAACATTCGCGAGATCGCCGAGGCGGGCGCCGATACCTTCGTTGCCGGGTCCGCAATCTTCGGAACGTCCGACTACAAGGCCACGATCGCTACCATGCGTGCGGAGTTGGCGTCGGTCGGGGAGGCTCGCCGTACCGGCTAGCAACACGGCCCGCGGGCTGGGCAGCGGACTCGCGGGTGTTGGCGTGGCACGACGGTGACGGGCGCAATAGCGCTTGTTCTCGTCCAGGAATTTAGACAGGAGGAAAGTTCATGGCGCTTATTTCGCTGAGACAACTGCTGGACCACGCCGCGGAGAACGGCTACGGGGTGCCGGCGTTCAACATCAACGACATGGAGCAGGTGCAGGCCACCATGCAGGCCGCGAATGAGACCGATTCGCCGGTGATCATGCAGGCATCGGCCGGCGCTCGCAGCTATGCCGGTGCCCCGTTCCTGCGCCACATGGTGGAGGCTGCGGTCGAGCAATGGCGGCACATACCGATCGTCGTGCACCAGGACCACGGCGCCTCCCCGGCGGTGTGCCAGCGTTCCATCCAGCTCGGGTTCACCTCGGTGATGATGGACGGGTCGCTGCAGGAGGACATGAAATCGCCCGCCAGTTATGAGTACAACGTGGAGGTGACGCAACGCGCGGTCGACATGGCACACACCTGCGGTGTTTCTGTCGAGGGCGAGCTTGGTTGCCTGGGCTCACTCGAAACCGGCATGGCAGGCGAAGAAGACGGATCGGGTGCGGAAGGCAAGCTCAGCAAGGAGCAGTTGCTCACCGATCCCGAGCAGGCGGCGGATTTCGTAAAGCAGACCAAGGTCGACGCGCTGGCGATCGCCATCGGCACCAGCCACGGCGCCTACAAGTTCTCCCGTCCTCCGACTGGCGACATCCTTGCTATTGATCGGATTAAGGAGATTCATGGCCGCGTTCCGGATACCCATCTGGTCATGCATGGCTCGTCGTCAGTGCCGCAAGAATGGCTGGAGGTAATCAACAGTTATGGTGGCGACATGGGTCAGACCTACGGCGTGCCGGTGGAGGAGATCGTCGAGGGCATCAGGCACGGCGTGCGCAAGGTGAATATCGATACCGATTTGCGCATGGCCTCCACCGGGGCGGTCCGCAAGCATCTGGCGGAGCACCCGTTGAACTTCGATCCGCGGAAGTTTTTGAAGGCCTCGACCCAGGCGATGCGGGAGATCTGCAAGGCGCGCTACGAGGTTTTTGGCTGCGCTGGTCAGGCGTCGAAGATCAAGCCCATCAACCTGGAGGATTTGACCAGGCTTTATGAGTCCGGGGAGCTGGACCCGCAAGTGCGTTAGGGCGGCCCCCCGGGGTTGCAATTCGAGTTGACGTACCCCTAACCCTCCAACCTTCTCACTTGGGGTACTATTTGACGGGCGCCTTCGGCGCCCGATTTTTTCCTCCTCGGCGCAAGCCCACCAAGCTCGCAGCGGCCCCTACGCCAAAACCAATCTGTGATCCGTGATCCGTGAATCGTAATCCGTGAACCGTGAGTCGTGATCCGTCAGTCGTGAAGCGAGAGGGGTGAGGAGGCAGAAGGCCGGAGGACTGAGCACTATAGCCTGTTGTGCAAGCCGAGCCCCCAGCGCTGCCATAAGTTGTGCAAACGGTGTATTGGTTTTGCTTTGGAACCCCCTTACTCAAGCCGAGTGAGGGGCGCAGCCGAAGCCCAGGCCCGCAGGGGCAAGGTAAGGACACCGTGCGTCCGGGCCAGGGACATGGAGGTCCCTTGCCCGGACCCACTGAGGCAAGCTTCGAGTGAGGGAACCCCGCATGTGGGGTAACCATGCGGGGCGCAGAGTCCGGGGTGCCCTTTCTTTCGGTTCCTTTCTTTGGGCACGCAAAGAAAGGAACCCGTCGTACGGGGGCGGAACCCCGTTAATACATAACCGCCGATAGGCGATACCGCTACCTCAGACGTCTTCCTCGCTGCGAAAGCGTGACCCCCCAATCCGTAGCACCAATACCGCAAGCGTTAGTAGCAAGATCGCGCCCGTGATGATGAGAATCTTTTCATCGGGCAACGTCTTGATATCGATCGCGAGAAAGCGTGTGAGCACGGTGATAGCAATATAGAGCAGGAACTGCACCGGCAAGCGGTCGGTCTTGAAGTAAATGCCGACCATGGCGCCCAGCTCCAAATAGATAAACAGCAACAAGATATCCTCGAGCGAGGCACGCCCGGCTTGAATCATGTGCGCATATTCGTAGGCCGCGGCCCATACGATGGTACCGCCGATCACAAATAGCGCAAGGAGCTGAAACCCCTCTACGAGAAAAACCCCGGTTTCGTTAATGCGGAGCCTCGCCTTTTGTGCCGCGTTCTTGCCGGCACCCGTGCGCCGGGTTTTTACCCGTGTCCCCACGCGTTTACTCCGTTGATGTCTGCTCGTCAGGATTCGCCTCATCCACGTCGAGGCGATGCTCCAACTCAAGCCACAAAACGTTGATGATGCCGAAGGCGCAGGCCAGCAGAACTCCCAGGATCCAAGTAAAGTACCACATTGTCGATTCTCCGTTCAGTAGATCGAATGTGTGTGTTGGCGGACATCGTCCACGGTCAGCTTGCCGCGCATCACCCGGAAGACCCAGATGGTGTAGGTGATAATGATCGGCAGGAACACGACCGTGGCCCAGAACATCCACGTGAGTGTCAAATGGCTCGACACTCCGTCCCACATCGTGAGGCTGTGGCCCGGGCGGGTGCTGGACGGCATGACAAAAGGAAACATGGCAAAGCCCGCAGTCAGCACCACCGCACTCACGCAGACTGAACTCGCCATCAGCGCCATTCCCGCCCGGGCGCGGAGCGCCAGCGCCGCGATCGCTCCGGCAAAACCGGCGACCGGCGCGAGCAGGGTCCAGGGGTACAGCGAGTAGTTCGTGATCCAGGCACCCGTTACCTTGGCGACACTCTTTTGTAGCGGCGTGAACGCGCTGTTCGCATCGGGCATATACAGGATGCGGTAGCCGTCGACACCCAGCGCCACCCATACACCAGCCAGCGCAAACGCGATCAGAAAGATCACGCCAAAGACGACGGCTGCCCGTGTGGCACGCGCGTTGATCTCGCCCTGCGTGCGCAGCGTGAGATAAACCGCGCCGTGCATCACTAACATTGCCACGCTCACGAGGCCGGCGAGCAACGCGAATGGGTTGAGCAAGGCCAGGAACGACCCCGTGAAAGATAGCCGCAAGGTTTCGTCGTACTGAAACGGCACGCCCTGGAGCAGGTTGCCGAATGCTACGCCGAAGATGAGCGCCGGTACAGCGGCGCCGGTGAACAGCAGCCAGTCCCACACAATGCGCCAACGCGGATCCGGCAGCTTGCTGCGATAGGTGAACCCACCGGGCCGGATGATGAGCGCGAACAGCGCCAGCAGCATGGCGGCGTAGAATCCCGAGAACGCCGCCGCATACACCAGCGGCCAGGCCGCGAACACGGCACCGGCGCCGAGGATGAGCCACACCTGGTTGCCCTCCCAGGTCGGACCGATGCTATTAATGATCACGCGCCGTTCCTCGTCCTTTTTGCCGAGAAAGGGCAGCAGCATGCCTACGCCGAGATCGAACCCCGCCGTCAACACGAAACCGACCAGCAGCAGACCAACGAACAGCCACCAGATAAGCTTGAGGGTCTCGTAGTCAAGGATCATGGCGTTTCTCCCTCAGTCCTTAGGTGCCGGTGTGCCCAGCGCCGCCGCCGTGGATGCTTCCTGTTCGAAATGGTAGCGCCCGGTATGTAAGGCGCTCGGCCCCAAACGCGCATACTTGAACATAAGATACAGCTCGATGATGAGTAGCGCGGAGTAGAACAGCGCGAAGGCGGCGAGGCTCACATAGATCTCACCCGGATCCAGACTGGAGCTGCTCAGAAAAGTGGGCAACACCTCGGCAATAGTCCACGGTTGGCGCCCGTACTCGGCGACGATCCAGCCCATCTCCGCCGCGATCCACGGCAGCGGGATGGCGTAGAGCGCAAGAAAGAATAACCAGCGCTGGTTCCAGTCGGAGCGCACCGCGGTAAAATAAAATGCTGCGGCGAAGATAAACAGCATGAGGAAACCCGCCCCGACCATAATCCGGAAGCTCCAGTACATGATCGCGACGTTGGGAATGGTGTCTTTCACGGCCTGCTGGATCTGATCCTCGCTCGCGTCCACTACATTGGGCGTGTAGCGCTTCAGCAACAGTGCGTATCCGAGGTCGTCCTTATGGCTGTTAAATGTGTTGCGAACCTCTCCGCTCGCTTCGTCGGCACGCAGCTTTTGTAATGCCCCGTAGGCCAGCATGCCGCTGCGAATACGAATCTCGTGCTGGTCCATGAGATCTTTCAGGCCTATGACCTTCTCAGTGAACGAACGGGTTGCGATCAGGCCAAGCACACACGGAATCTTGATGGCGTACT
>JBHHZP010000105.1:0-12044 GCA_046758085.1 Acidiferrobacterales bacterium | reverse complement strand
GCTGAAGGGCCGAGTAGTTCTTGAGGACGTTACCAGCCCTGGCGAACGGCGTGCGGGTACCGTCGATCACGGCCACGCGGGTTGATGTGCTTTGGTGCATGTTAAACGTGCTCAGTGGTTGCGTTGTTCTGGCGGTATGATCCTGGTTTCAAATGTGAATGGGCTGCCGAATAAATAGTACTGAATCGCCTGCCGGCGATTTTTTTGATCGGGTTCTCGCACCCGAAGGCGAGGTACTTTGACTCGGACCCTCCCTGGTCCTCGCCCTGCGGGTCGCCTCCGGCGGTCCAAATCTGATCCGGTCAGATTTGTCTTTCCGCGACAAGACAATTTTGTCTGGAACAAAATTGGCCGCACTTCAGTGCGCCCGATCAGGGGCCGCGCCAGGGATGGTGCGGCTCAAAGTACCCAAAGAAACGCTCCCCCGGGCCTGCGGCCGCAAAGATCGCGGGTTTCTGCGCTGCGCTATCCTGCTGCATTTGAAACCCGGGGCTTGCCCTCCGTGGCAAGCCCGTTCGCCGGACACTCGCCTTCTCCCGGCTCACCCCTCGCCCACGAGCTTGACTCAGGGGGCCCGCCGAAGGGCCGTCCCTGTCCCTGCGGCGGACGCGGGGTCTCCTTCCCCCGCCCCTGCGGGCCCGCTCTTCGTCTGCACTCGGGGTTCGGCTTGACCAAGGGGGCCCAAAAAAAGCACTTCACATCAAACCACTCACGTCTAACGCGCGTAGGCTTGGGCTTCGGCTACGCCCCTCGCTACTTGTTACCTGCCGCTTGCAACTGACGTCGCTTCTCACGGCTCAGACGTCGACCTCCACGTGAGTCTTGGGTTTGGCACAGCAGATCAGCACACAGCCCGGGTCCGGCAGGTCGACGGGGTCACACATATACTCCACCTCTCCTTTTAGGAGCGTGGTCATGCATGTATGGCAAATACCCATGCGACAGCTGAAATCAGGGCGGAGACCTTGGGCCTCGGCAAAGTCGAGGATGCTATCGAAGGATGGGTCCCACGTCACCGTCAACCCCGATTTGGCGAAAGATACCTCGAACTCGCCCGCGCTTTCGGGGGTGGCGACTGCCCGGCTGTCGGGCTCGGCGCCTTCCTTCAGCACGGAGGCCGGACCGAATAACTCGTAGTGGATGCGGCTTTCGGCGACGCCCCACGCTAGCAGCCCGTTGTACAAAGACTTCATGAAAGGTGTCGGCCCGCACAGATAGAAATCGTACGCGGCGGGCGGCAGCAACCGCTTGAGAAGCCCGACGCTCACACGGCCGCGGCTGTCATAGTCGCGGCCTTTGGCGTCCGTCGGTTGTGGCTGGCTGTAGCTAACGTGAACATTCACGTTTTCGTATTCGTTCGCCACACGGCGCGCATGTGCCGCCATCGCGTGCTCACTGCTATCGCGTGTACCGTGGACGAACCACACGGGTCGCCCGGAGCCCGCTTCTACGATGGCATTGAGCATGCTGATCATCGGCGTAAGCCCAACCCCGCCGCTCACGAGAACGACCGGCGTGCTGTCCTCCGGATCGAGATAAAACTTGCCACGCGGCGCCTTGATGCACAGCTTTATCCCCGGCTGCACGTAGTCGTGGAAGTAGCTGGACGAGAGTCCCGGTGGAATGTCTGGTTGATCCACAGGCGCCGACAGCCGCTTGATGCTCACGCGGTAGTACGCCGGATGATTGGGTCTGTCCGATAGCGAATAAGTACGCGTCACCGGCGATGAATGACCCGGTATGCTCAACCTGAACGTCAAGAACTGCCCCGGCAGGAATGCCGGCAGCGGCTCCTCGTCCGCCGGCCTTAAATAAAAAGAAGTGATTGTCTTGCTTTCAGCTACCTTACGGTCGACAACAAATTCGCGGAATCCCTCCCAACCGCTCGGTCCCAATACCGGCTCCGCCTTCTTGAGCATTTTTTCCAAGTACACACGCCATGCGTCGCCCAGGTCACGCGAAGCAAGCACGCGATTCAGGCTTGCCGGATCGTGGGAGTCATGCAGATATACACCGATGAAATCGGCGATCGTGACCGAGTCCTCATCGCTTTCGATGAGCTCAACTGAGTCGTCGGCTCCGATCTCGCCCTCCTCCAGCACCCGAAGGTAGAAGCCCATCCGACCACTTGCTTGAAAGCGCGCCGGGAAGTCGGGTCCCTCGGCCATCCGCATGGCCAGCTTGTAGCACGGGATGCGCGGTTGAGTGACTTGCAGTAGTGCCCCGCCTATGCGGAAGATGTCACCGACCCGGACGGTATCCTCGCGCAAGCCGCTTACGGTGAGGTTTTCACCGAACTGGCCATAGGGAAAGCTATCGCGGTTAAGCTCGCGCTCCCAGAAGGCATAGTGTTCGACGGGATAGGCATAAGTTGCCATTTCGAAGCCGACCCCGTGGACGCGTCGATCGGCTTGGTCGTCGCCGGCTACGTTGAGTCGGCGAACCATCACCCGACCGTGAACCGGTTCCTTGTAGATCGCCGTCGTTACAGTTCTGCCTTGGTAGGAAACTTCCTTTGGTAAGGAAACATTCACAGAGAGTAGTTTCATCATGCTTACCAGCAGATTTTTGGATCGCCTACCGGCGATTGTTTACTAACGGGTTTGCTGCGCTCCGCTCTCCGTGCTCTCGCTTGCAAGTCCTGTGCTTGCCGTCCGTGGCAAGCCCGTTCGCCGGGCCAAGCGTTCACTGGACGCTTGCCTGTTCCCGGCTCACCCACCCCCGTACGACAAGCTGTGTCGCCTACGGCGACAATATACGAGCCGGGTCTCGTCCCGGCGGACGAGGTACTTTCTTGTGCCGACAAGAAAGTACCCAAAGAAACTCGCCCCTGACTCTGCGCTGGCTTCGCCGGTTCCCTGTGCGTCTCGCCTGCGTCGGGCTCGCAGTAAGGGCTACCCCTTGCCCTGACTGCTCGTGCGCCCCCCTTGCGGGCTAATCCTCCTCGGCTGCGATGCTCGGCTTGAGCAAAGGGGCACAAAAAACAGCACCCCTTCGGGCCTAGGCTGTCGGCTGCGCCCCTCGCTCGGCTTGACCAAAGGGGTCGAAAAAAACCAACAACCAAAACTGCGCCCTTGTACTCGTCGCGTGTGCACCAGAGTGCTGTCGTAGACGCCGAGTATGCCGAGGCGCTGAGTAGGTTGAGGAAAAACTATATATCAAAAGAAGTTCTTTGCGTCTTCGCGCCTCTGCGTTGGACGTTTCTTTTCAGAGTTTTCTCTGTGACCTCTGCGCGCTCTGGTGTGAGATATTCGGCCTAGTTTAAAGGCTTCAGCTCACCGAGCATGGTCGGGATCAACTCGGTCACCGTCGGATGGATGTGGACCGCGCGCTGGATGAGCGTGTAAGGCGCATCAGCATACATCACATCGAGCACTGAGTGGATCACCTCGTCACCACCAATGCCGAGTACGGCTGCGCCCAGGATTTTTTTCGTCTCCGCGTCGATCAGGATCTTCATGAACCCCTGGGTTTCGCTGCGCTCGCGGGCACGGCTCACACGCGCCATCATCCTCTTGCCAATGAGTGCTTTGTGCCCAGATGTGCGTACCTCGCGCTCGGTCAGGCCCGCGCGTCCGAGCGGCGGGTCGATGTAGAGTGCATAGGTCAAGATACGGTCGGTGACCCGGCGCGGGTCGTTGTCGAACATGTTGGCGACTACGATCTCATAGTCATTATAAGACGTGTGCGTGAACGCGCCGCGGCCGTTGACGTCACCTATCGCCCAGATACCCGGGACATTGGTGCGCAGTTGATCGTCCACGACGATAAACCCGCGTGGGTCCGTCTCGATACCGGCTTTGTCCAGACCCAGGTCGTGCGTATTGGGCGTTCGGCCGACGGCCATTAACAGATGGCTGCCGAGCACCTCGGGCGCGCCGGTGTCGCACTCGACCTGGATCGCCACACGATCGCCCCGCCTCTGCACCGTCATGCATTCGGCATTCAATCGGATCTCGACACCTTCGTTTTCCAGGATCTCCTTCACTGCGGCGGAAATGTCCTCATCGTCTCGAGCAATGAGACGATCGGCCTTCTCCACCACGGTGACGCGACTGCCAAAGCGACGGTATATCTGTGCAAACTCGAGCCCGATATAACTGCCGCCGACAATGATCAGATGTTCCGGAAGAAAATCTACCTCCATCATGCTGGAGTTGGTCAGGTAATCCACATCCTTAAGGCCCGGCATGTCCGGGATGGAAGCGCGCGCGCCGGTGTTGATGAAAATCTTGTCCGCCTCCAGCAGCTCATTATTGACGCGCACTCGATGATCGCTCTCGAAGCGGGCATGATCCTCGTATACAGTCAGATTGGGCGTATTCTTGAGCCAATTCTCAACACCCTCGGTCGATGGTCGGACAATGGCATCCTTGCGGGCCTTGACTTGTTTCATATCGATCTTGATCAGTTCGTCGATGACGACGCCGAAATCCGGCCCGCGTCGTGCCATATAGGCGGCGCGGGCGCTGGCCACCAGCGCCTTGGTTGGTGTGCAGCCGACGTTAACGCAGGTTCCGCCGAAAAGCTTTCGTTCGATGATCGCTGTCTTCAGCCCTTCCTGCGCCAGCCGTGCGGCCAGCGATGGGCCGGATTGCCCGGTACCGATGACAATCGCGTCGTATTTTTTAGCCATGCTCACCTCCCCCTCACTCTATCCCTCTCCCGCGCGGGGAGAGGGGATCAAAAACGGAAAGTCATCCAATACGATCTTGCAAAATGCCTACTTTGTTCACTCCGGTTGCCGCGAGACTCTAGCACAACTCGATCCACGAGGAGCGCCAAGACCTTTTTTGTGGCCCTGACTTCGTTTAGTTAGTCATGCTCATTCTCGTCTTCCAGCTCCGCCGAAATTACATCGTTCCTCGCTACTTCGCTCCCCCTTTATGGGGACGGTTGGGGTGGGATTTCAGTTTTTCGGTTTTCCCTGACCCCCTCCCGATATGGGAGAGGACGCGGGTGAGGGGGACCTACCACGGCGCCAGGCGTGGTAACGCTCGAGCCAGCGCAAGACGCCTTGCGGCGCATGCGCCTTTTTCCACTCCCCCGCCGCGAACTTGTTGGCTTCGGCAAACGTGGGGTAGATGTGGATGGTGCCGAGAATCTTGTTAAGCCCCAGGCCATGGCGCATGGCCGCCACGTACTCGGCGATGATATCGCCGGCATGCTCGCCCACAATCGTGGCGCCTAGAATCTTGTCCTTGCCCGGCACGGTGAGAACCTTGACCACGCCGTGTGCCTCCTCATCGGTGATGGCGCGATCGAGATCGTCGATGCCATAGGTTGTGACCTCGTACGCGATACCCTTCTCCTTGGCGTCCTGTTCGTTCAAGCCAACCCGGGCCACCTCGGGGTCGGTAAACGTGGCCCATGGGACCACCGAGTAGTCCACTCTGAACTTCTTAAAGCTGCCGAACAGGGCATTCACTGCCGCAAACCACGCCTGGTGCGCGGCCATGTGCGTGAACTGATACGGTCCAGCGGCGTCGCCACAGACATAGATGTTAGGGTAAATTGTCTGCAAGTACTCGTTCACCTCGACCGTGCGGCCCTGGGTTACGCCGATCCCCAGCTTCTCAAGCCCATAGCCCTGGGTACGCGCGACCCGCCCGACCGCCACCAGCAGCTCATCGAACTCGATCCGCACATCCTGGCCCCTGTACTCACAGATGAGCACCTTTCGGCCCTTTTCGGTGCGGAACTCCTTGGCGCGATGGTCGACGCGCACGTCGATGCCCTCGGCACGAAAGCGTTTCGTGACCATGGCAGAGATCTCAGGATCCTCGCGCACCAGGATACGCGACAGCATTTCCACCTGCGTCACCTCGCTGCCGAAACGCGCGAAGGCCTGTGTGAGCTCACTGCCGATCGCGCCTCCACCCAACACCACCAGGCGCTTGGGGAGCTTGCGCAGCTCCCACACCGTGTCCGAGGTCAGATAACCGATATCCTCGATGCCAGGGATCGGCGGCGCGAACGGCTCGCCGCCCGTGGCGATCACTATGTTGCGGGTGGTGAGTGTCTCACCGTTTACCTCGACGGTGTACGGCGAGGTGATTCTAGCCTCGCCCAGGATCACGTCCACGCCCAGCTCGGTGTAGCGTTCCACCGAGTCGTGGGGCGCGATCGTCCTGATCACTCGTTGCACCCGTTCCATCACCTCGGCAAAATCGAAATCGGCGCTAGCGGACTTGAATCCGAACTCTTTGGCGCGGCGAATATGCGCGAGGAACCTGGCCGAACGGATCAGGGTCTTGGATGGCACGCAACCGAGATTCAGACACTCACCGCCCATCTTGTTTTTTTCAATGAGCGTGACCTTAGCCTTGACTGCGGCGGCAATTAAGGCCGTAACCAGCCCGGCGGAGCCTGCACCGATTACGACCAGATTGCGATCAAACGCCTTCGGTTTGGAATAATTACGCAGCACCTTGCGCGCCTTCATGAAGTCCACCACTTTCTTGGCGAACAGTGGGAAAATACCCAGCAGCGTGAAGGAGACGATCAGTCCCGGCGACAGGATCCCGCTCAGGCTTTCGATCTTGGCGATCTGCGTGCCCGCGTTCACGTAGACAATAGTGCCGGGGAACATCCCGACCTGACTAACAAGGTAGAACGTCAGCACGCGTATGGGGGTCAGCCCCATAAGAAGATTGATAACAAAGAATGGAAATGCGGGGACGAGCCGCAGCGTAAACAGATAGAAGGCGCCGTCTTTTTTCACACCTTCGTTAATGGTGGTTAATCGCTCACCGAACTTGCTCTGCACCCAGTCATACAACAGGAAGCGAGACACCAGAAACGCAAGCGTGGCGCCGATCGTGGAGGCAAACGAGATGATCACGGTGCCCCACAGCAACCCGAAGAGAGCCCCGCCCACAAGCGTCATGAGCGCGGCGCCGGGTAACGACAGGCCGGTGACCGCCACATAGACGGTGAAGTAGAGCAGCACCACCCGCCATGGATTGGCATGGTAGTGGGCCATAATGCTTGATTGTTGCGCCTTGAAGTACTCCAGGCTCAAGAACTGGCCCAGATCGAACGTAAAAAAAGCGATGATCAATGCCACAATCATCGCTACGAGCAAAAGTTTTCTCGTTTTCACCCGGTGTTCCTTATAGTTGCTCTCGCTCGCGTGGCCGGCGACCTCGATTCAGGCCGCCACTCGCTCGGGCACCAATCGTGCCAGCGCGTTGTGCTAACGCCGTGGATGGTGTCTCCTCCCGAACAGTGCTTATACCAGTGTGAGCGGATATGCGGAAGCGGCAGCGTCTGATTACGGTGTGCACGGTGCGCGGTACGTTGGTGCCAGCGCGCTGTGAACGCGTCTCAATATCGGTTCAGTCGCCAGTCGTAGTCCTGGTACTCGATCCGCACATTTGCCGTATCATTATTAAGATATTGCCGATCCCCCTCCTCGTACATGAACGGAGCGATAAACCCTAGCACGGCGGCCGTGCTGCCGCCAAAGTCATCCCGATACCACTTGAAGATGCGAGACAGCGACACGCGGTTGGCCCGCTTATCGATGATGATGCCACCGGCATTCAGGAAGGTCTCCCCCGCCAGCCTGAGCTCGTGCTCCAGATTCTCCGCCGTGTAGACTTCTATAGGCGGGCACGAGGCCGATGCGCACACGAGCGTGAAGTGGATACGCGGATCAATGGGCTCTATCAGAAGCCGATGCCGTTCGTCGCCGCTGCGGAACACGCGGAACAAGGCATTGGGTGGGCGACGATTGCCACGCAGGATCCCATGCTCGATGTCGTCCGGCGTGAAGAACAGCTCGCCCACCTGATATTGCACGCGACGGAAGAAGTTGCGCACCTCCTTGACCGAGTCTCTGATACCGAGCGCGATGACGGCATGAATCACAATCACATTGTAAAGGTTGATCCAGAACGCCAGTCGCTCCTCGCGTGTGGTGAGGATAGCCGGATCCATGAGCTTCAAGGTGTAGCTCAGCTTCAAGTAGTCCTCGTAAGCTCTGGACTTGCGCATCTGCTCGTAGGCCACACGGCCGCGCCTGGTATCGAAAAATGCGCCGCGAAGAATATTCATTGACTTCTTCAGCTCAGGTGCGATTTCCTTCGCTGCGATCTGCGTCAGCGGTGCTCCATCGTTCAGTACAATCTTGTTGGTCAGCAGGAGTTGCCACCTTGATACGTCGGCATCACTTTCCGCGGGGGCGGCGGTCTCGGAACTTCGCGCCTGACACAGATTGATCACACTATTAATGAAGCCGATGTGGGTGAAGGCCTGCGGAAAATTCCCTAGCGCATCATTCCATTTGACATCGTACTCCTCAGCAAAAAGCCCCACGTGGTTGGAAATTCCTTCCATACGCCGGAGCAGCACTTCGGCTTCGTTCAGGCGTTTGAGACCGATGAGACATTCGATTAGCCAGAACGCGCAGAGTAGGAAAGTGCCTTCCTCGCCTGGCAACCCGTCCGCTGTCCGGTAACGATACAGAAATCCACCATGGCCGAGCTCGCGGTGAATCGCCTCAATCGTCGAGACGACACGGGGGTCATCGAACGGCAAGAACCCCATAATGGGTATCAACAGGTTACTGGCATCCAGGGTATCGGTCTCGTAGTGTTGAACGAAGGACTGTTTCTCATCACTCCATCCTTGTTGCAGTACCTCGGCCTTGATGAGTTCGCGGGTTTGCTGCCATAACTCGCTGTCGCAAGGGAAACCGTAGCGGTGTGCAATGGTGAGACCGCGGTCGAGCGCTACCCAGCACATTACCTTGGAGTACACGAAATGGTATGGTCCGCCCCGGACCTCCCAGATGCCGGAATCCCGATCGTGCCAATGCTCGACGACGTAATTACAGATGTCGCGTAAGAATGGCCACAGCCCGGCATCGATCTTGCCGACGTAGTCAGAAAGCTTGAGTGCGGCGTCCATGATCTCGCCATAGATATCAAGCTGTTTCTGCTTAGCCGCACCATTTCCGATGCGTACGGGCTTTGAGCCCTTGTACCCGTCCAGGTGTGACAGTGTCTGTTCCGGCAGCTCGCGCTCCCCGCGCAACCCGTACATGATTTGCATCGTTCCGGCGCCATGCTCGGCGATCAACTTTTCGGTCCAGCGCAGATAACCTTGGGTCTCGGAAAGATGTCCGAGGTTAAACAGCGCCTGTAAGGTAAACGATGTGTCCCGCACCCACGTGAAGCGGTAGTCCCAATTCCTTACACCGCCGATCTCCTCGGGAAGCGATGTCGTCGCCGCCGCGGCAATGGCGCCTGTCGGTTCGTAATAAAGCAGCTTCAATACCAGTGCGGATCGGTCAACCATGGCCTGATAGTGCCCCAGGCTTTGGCTGCGACCGGTCTCGCTCTTCTTCAACCAGGTGCGCCAGTAGCCCTCGGTCGCACGCAGGGCGCCTTGGGCCTTGGCCGGATCGATCTTGGCCAGTGCGTCCACACCATGGCCAACGTGCAACCAGACGCGCTCTCCTTCCGACAAGGTCCATTGCGCACGACAGCTATGCTCGTAGGCTTCGAGCTTGCGTGTCGAACAAAGGACGAGCCGTTCCCCATTGCCTTTGGCTATGATGGTGCCATCGTGCTCTTCGAGTGTGGTCCGGGCGCGGGCATAGTCGAAGCGGGGCTCGAACACGAGTGCAACCTCGACCGTACCCCGGACGACCTCGACCAGGCGGTATAGTTCCTGGCGCTCTTCCTCCCACTCGCCCTCGCCGGTATAAAGGACGGGCATAAAATCCGTGACCTGCATGATGCCGGTGCGCGTCCTGAAGCGCGTCCTGAGCACGTTGGTGTCGGGGAGATATTCGGCGACAGAGTCAAACGCGCCGGGTGGAGATACGCGAAAACGCCCGGCCTTGTCATCATCGAGCAAGGCGCCAAAGACACTCGGCGAGTCGATGTACGGGAGACACAACCAGTCGATGGAGCCATCCAGGCCCACCAGGGCGACGGAGTGCAGGTTGCCGATGACGCCGTAGTCGCTAATTTTCTTGTACATAATACCTCTTGGTTGCGCACGGCTTCGGTATGTTCCCCAGGCACGCGCTTTCGATCAAGCCGCTGTGCCCAGGAGGCCCGGAATGTGCCCTTTGCTATGGGCCAGTTCCTGCCCCGGGTCTAAGTGTCTACACTAAGGAGAAGGCAGCCAAGAATCTGTGAGTGACGTATCATGACCGATTTCGGGGTCATCTCTATACGATCGTCAGGCCAGCGCGCTCGGCGGTAGTCTTGGCGATTTCGAGGTATTTCACCGATGCAAGTGGGTCGGGGTTAGGCCATGCAACGTGACGGGCCCCGGCGGTCCACCTGAGGCGGGTAAATGGCAAGAAAATGGTTACGGGAATGGGGGCTCGTGGCGGCCGTGACACTCATGAGCATTGGGGCCAATCTCCCGGCGGAGTTTGCAGAAAAATGGAGTATCGACCGCCGCTTTTTGCTCGGTGGGCTGATCGCACTTGTCGGTATTTCCCTGGTGCGTTACCTCAAATTCACCCTGATCCTGGTTGTGGCTATCTTGACTGTGGGCGCCAACTTACCGGCGGAAATCGCCAACGAGCTCAACATCAACCGCGATATTATGCTTTTTGCACTCGTGGCTATGGTGGTGGTCTCGCTCACCAGCCGACTGTTCAAGCTACCGACGGGTCTGGAGCCAACGACTCCCACCCAACGTGTGCATGGAGCGATTGCATTACTTAACGCGGTCGCCCGTGGACATGTGTCTGTGGCGCAACAGCTGCTGAAAGCAGGCGTCAATGTGAATGCCCAGGACAGAAAGGGGCAAACGGCGTTGATGGTGGCGGCGGCGAAGGGTTATTCGGATTTGGTGAAAGTCTTGTTGGACGGTGGCGCAGACGTCGCCGTGGTCGACAATGAGGGCCACACTGCGCTGAGTCTTGCCAACGAGGGCGGGTTCACGCGCGCCGCTGATCTCCTCAAGGATGCCGGTGCCAGAGCGGCGTAGTGGCTGCGCCTGCGATCGACCCCTTAGTTGGCATGAAACACGGCGCCAAGATTTGCCTACACGGCAATTCTTCTCTACTCGACGTTCATTACGTGCAAACGACCCCAGCGTATGTGCGTCATTGGATCCGAAGGTCGATATATCATTGCCGTTTCGTATGCTAGCCTCGGTATGGATGTTTCGGCGGAAAGCGGTCGAATACGTTTCGAACGTGTAGTTCTGCCAAGATGATGGTGCCCGGGGCCGGACTCGAACCGGCACGGCCGAAGCCAAGGGATTTTCTTACCAACTACAGCTTTCGCTGCTGCGCCTATTTCCTAAAGGCGCATTTGTGGTCTGGACTTTCTCTTTACCGTATCGCAGAACAACACTACGAAGTAGGCAGGAGCCGTCAAGTCTCTACACTTTCCTTGGCGCTAGCAAGATATGAAGCTACGGTTTCTTTGCTTTCTGTGGCGGCCTGATTCCGACTTATCGAACAATAGGCGCGCCAAGGCTTAGCTCGGGATTACCACCACCATCACGTGCTGAGGCTTCCCCGAATTTGACTCCATTCACGCTAGGCGTTTCCGACCTAGGTGCTCAGTGACCTAGTTAAGTCCCTTGCGTCTACCAATTCCGCCACCCGGGCGAGTGTGGAATAGCGGGGTTAGTGTAATAGATTACCTTGTTGGTTGCAGCAGGAAGGAAATGGAGGCTGGGGTCGGAATCGAACCGGCGTACACGGCTTTGCAGGCCGCTGCATAACCACTCTGCCACCCAGCCAAATGCGACGCATCGCGTCGATCACAATAAAAAGGGGAAGCGCCCCTTCTATTGTCGCGCCTTCCCCGCCGTAAGAACTGGAGCGGGAAACGAGACTCGAACTCGCGACCCCAACCTTGGCAAGGTTGTGCTCTACCAACTGAGCTATTCCCGCGATTGTGCAGCTATTTTAAGCCGGCCCCATGGGCTGTCAACCCGGGACCTGCCGGGTACTTGAATAACGTCGATCGCTTGTACCCGACGCCATCCATTTCAGTAGCTGGTGTCGCCTACCGGCGGCTATTCTAATCGGGTTCTCGCACCCGAAGGCGAGGTAC
>JBHHZP010000104.1:0-12071 GCA_046758085.1 Acidiferrobacterales bacterium | reverse complement strand
GGTTCCGTGCAGGGAATGCACCTATGCCGCGGGTGCAGGGACGCACAGGAGCGGCGTGCGCCCGCACACCCCGCGGCTGCCCTCGCCCACGAGCTTGACTCAGGGGGTCCAGGCAAGGCACGGGTCCCTGTGCCGGGGGCGAACGTCGGGGTCCCTGCCCGACCCCTGCGGGCCGGTCCTTCGGCGGCGCTGGGTCCTCGGCTTGACCAAGGGGGCGAAAAACAACGCTTTCTTCACCCCGACTCGAGCCGGTAACCTTCCTCAGAGTTTGGCTCACCGAAAAGCGTCTGCATAACCGTTACTCTATCCCCAGAGCGCATTAACTCAACATTTCATCGATAGCGCGATTGGCCAACTGATCCGCGCGTTCATTCTCCGGGTGCCCGCTGTGTCCTCTGATCCACTGCCAGTGTAATTGGTGGCCATCTATGGCCTGCTCCAATCGCTGCCACAAATCTATGTTCTTTACGGGCTTTTTGTCAGTGGTCTTCCAGCCGCGGCGCTTCCACTGCTCCAACCATCGTGTGATGCCCTTCTTCAAGTACTCCGAATCGGTGGTCAGCGTGACATCGCACGGGCGTTTGAGGGCTTCGAGCGCGCGGATCGCCGCCATCAACTCCATACGATTGTTTGTCGTATCGCGCTCGGCGCCGTAGAGCTCCTTTTCATGGCCGTTACTGGCCAGGACGACACCCCCCCCACCCGGCCCGGGGTTGCCACGGCAGGCTCCATCGGTATGAATAACGACTCTATCCATGCCCTTGCATGCCGCGCGCGACAGGCTCAGACAGACGGGGCCCGATCGCCGGCCGCGTGCGCCAACGCGGGTGCAAGGGCGTGACACCAAACACGCGTTTTTTGGCGACCACGACGTAGACTGCGGCCATCATGGGCCACCAGCGATCCCCGACCTTGTCGAGGAAATACAGACGGTCCATAACCCCCTCGTTCTGCAACGGCGGTCGATAATACAACATGTGGCCAGCCGTCAACTCGTACTCCAGCAGCGCGAACCAGTCCTTGACCCGGGCAAGCCCCAGAAACTTACCGCACCACGGTATGCGTCCCTGTCCCCGGGATAACAGGCGCCTGACACCCCACAGGCTCAAAGGGTTGAAGCCAAGAACCACCACATGACCTTCCGGTGCCAGCACACGATCCACCTCGCGCAACACCTGATGCGGATCGCCGGCGAAGTCGAGGGTATGAGGCAGCAACACCAAATCGACGCTGCGGGTGTCAAATGGCAACGACTCGGGGAGCCCCTGTACGGTCGGAGTACCGTCATGGTGCAGCAGGTCAAGCACTACGCGGGTGGGCGCGGGCGAGCTATCAATCATGTTCATCTTGCCCACCGCGCCGAGCTGCAGTATCACCTTCCCGTACAGCTTGGGGAGTATTGATCGTAGCTGGTTGGTTTCGATCGCCTGCAGGGAGCGGCCGAGGGGAGAATCGAACCAGACGCAAAGGCGCTCTCGCAATTGCGGGCCGGACTCACACGTACGCATTGACGGGGCGACTGGCGCTTCTGACACATGCGTTCATGGGCCCTCTTTTACACGTCTGCGCGCTTAACGACAACCGTGTCCGGCCGGTTTGGGGGACGACCTGTGGCCCGGGCGCCTGTGGGTGTGTTTGCGCCTAGCGCCGCTCGCCGTGACCGGTCCGGGGGTCCGCTCCTCCGGCCGCGCGGAAATACGGCGACCTATCGTGCCTTCAGCGCTCGCTGGCGTTTCGGGCCGCAGACGCCATATAAACCCAGAAGAGGCCCGATTCGCGTACGGGCGGCCTGTGCCGCGGTGCTGGCAGTGCCCCGTCCGGGGACTGTGAACTCGCCCATGTCTGCAGGTCCGCGACAATGGAACGATGGTTCTATCTGCCACCAAAAATTGCGAAACTAATCCCACCCCGAGCCTGGAGCCCTCTCTGGGGCATTTGACGTCGTGCCTATCCGAACCTACATTTCTAAGTATATCTTACTGAGTCAAAAAGAATAAATGGATTGGACTAACACGGGAAAACAGAAAGCACGCAAGTTACGATCACTCGCCATTCTGTTAGCGGCTCCAGCGTTCCTGGCCGCTTGCGCCAGTGTTCCGCCGGCCGCGTCGCGGTCGGCTCATCCCCCGGCGACAGCGGCGGGTGCGACTGCTGAAACTCCGGCGAATTCCTGGAAAATACATACGCCTTTGGTGTTTTCCGAGGCGGTCGCCGAGCTACCCGCTGTTCCCGCAGCCCTGCCTCAACCGCCCCCCGAAACCGCAGCGAGCACCGACAATACGCCCTTAGACCCCGACAACATCGGGCCAGTAGTGGATAATGCAGACAATGGCGATCGGGCATTCGCGCTGCGTGGCCAAGCCATTGTTATTGCTCCGCAGCATGATGTGCGGCCCTCGTTCGGCGATGAGCCCGTTGCCGACGTGTCAGCGGACGATCCGCTACCCGTGTACGATGACGCCGAACCGTCCATGCCGTTCGCTAATATCTGGGATCGGATCCGGGCGGGTTTTCGGCTACCGAAACTTAATGACCCCAGGGTGGCCTACCACGAGCGTTGGTTCACTCAAAACCCAAAGTATATGCAGCGCAAAATGCAACGCGCCCGCTTGTACCTGTATCACATCGCAGAGGAGGTGGAGCGGCGCGGGATGCCTATGGAAATCGCATTGCTCCCCGCCATCGAGAGCGCCTACCAACCGCATGCGTACTCACATGCGCGTGCGTCCGGCCTATGGCAGTTCATCGCACCCACCGCCCGACGCTACGGGCTCAAGATCAACTGGTGGTATGACGGTCGACGTGACATCGTGGCATCCACCACCGCCGCGCTGAATTACCTTGAACAGCTTTATGCGGAGTTTGGCGGTGATTGGCAGCTCACCCTCGCCGCCTACAATGCGGGGGAACGCAAGATCCATTGGGCCATACGCAACAACCAACGCAGAGGACTGGCGACGAACTACATGTATTTGACTGCCCTAAAGCCGGAGACACGCAATTATGTCCCAAAATTGATGGCAATGGTTAACATCGTGTCCAACCCACAAGCCTATGGCATCGAACTCGAACCTATTCCGAACCGGCCCTATTTTGCGCGCGTCGACGTCGGTTCTCAAATTGACCTCAAGGTTCTAGCTGGGCTGGCCAAGCTGCCGGTCGGTGATTTCTTCGATATCAACCCCGGATTCAGCCGTTGGGCCAGCGACCCCAATGGTCCGCACCAGGTGCTCGTGCCGATTGAAAAAAAGGACACACTTCTGCAAGCACTAGAGGAACTACCCACGGGCTCGCGGATCAGATGGCGCCATCATCGCGTAAAGCGCGGTGACACTCTCAGTACAATAGCGCGGCGAAACCGCGTGAGCGTGTCGGCCATCAGGCGCGCCAACAGCATTCGCGGCAGCTTGATTCATCCGGGCCAAGACTTGATTATCCCGCTGTCGACTCGCCCATTGAGCAAACAGGTCGCGCACATAACACGCCCATTTCCGCGAAAGGTTTCCCGCCCCCGTAGACGTGTACGGGCTGTCCATCGCGTGCGGCAAGGTGATACCTTGTGGAGCATCGCACGCAGGTACAGAGTGTACGTCAAGCAGATCGCCCGCTGGAACTCTATAAGGCCACGCGACACGCTACGCATAGGTACCAAGTTAAGAATTTGGTAACGCACAGTGTCTCCGTGATCCGTGATTGGTAGTAAACGTGTAGCTAGTGGCGAGTGGCGAGTAGAAAAGGCAAAGACCGAACACGAAGTGGCGGGGTTTTGTTGGTTTTTTTAGCCCCTTGGTCAAGCCGAGCCCCGAGTGCAGACGAAGAGCGGAAGTCGCCGAGTGTTTTTCATCCCCCTTACTCAAGCCGAGGGAGGAGGGAGAGCGAAGTCCAAGCACGAAGTGGCGGGCCACGGATCCCCGCGTTCGCCCCAGGCACAGGGATGTGCCTTGGGCGAACCTTTTGAGCCGACCGACGAGCGCGGGGACCCCGGTTTTTGGGCCGCAGAGTCCGGGGTGCCCTTTCTTTCGGTTTCTTTGTTTGGGCACGCAAAGAAAGGAACCCGTCGTACGGGGGCGGAACCCCGTTAATACATGTAAGAAATGCGGGCTGGCGCCACGCCTGCTGTTGGTTCGCACTCGTCAACTTCCCCCCGGGTAAAGATGGCAACAGACGTGATGCGTGTCGCTGAAGCGTGCCTGTCCAGGATAGCTCTGCTTGCACACTGCCATCGCCTCGGGGCAACGCGGATGGAAATGGCAACCCGTTGGCGGCGCGCTCGGCGATGGGATGTCGCCTTCAAGCCGAATCACCTGTCGTTTCGTAGCCGGCTCGATCGTGGGAACGGCCGACAACAAAGCGCGCGTATAAGGATGTCGCGGGGAATCAAGTACCTCATTCATGCGGCCGCTTTCAACCACCCGACCGAGATACATAACAGCGACGTCATGTGCCAGATATTCCACAACCGATAAGTCGTGCGTAATAAACAAGAAGCTGAGATGCAACGCGTCCTGTAGCCCTTTGAGTAAATTCAGGATCTGCGCCTGAACTGAGACATCCAACGCGCTGGTGGGCTCATCGCACACGATCAGCTTCGGATCGACGGCGAGTGCCCGGGCGATACTGATGCGCTGGCGCTGGCCGCCGGAAAATTCATGTGGGTAGCGTTGAGTGGCATCGCGCGATAATCCCACTTGCTCGAGCAGTTCTTCCACACGCGCACGACGTTGCTCGCGACGAGCGCGGGCGCCGAGAGCCCGAATTCCCTCGGCCACGATATCACCCACCAGCATTCGCGGATCGAGCGATGCCACGGGATCTTGAAAAATAATCTGGAACTCACGGCGCAGCCGCCGCATTCGGCCCGCGCGCAATCGCGTCAACTCCTGGCCGGCGAACATGACGCTGCCCGCCGTTGGACGAACCAGCTGCAAGATTCCCTTGCCCACGGTGGTCTTGCCGCAGCCGGATTCCCCGACCAATGCCAACGTTCGGCCTGTGGCAATCGCCAGCGACACACCGTCGACCGCCCTCACGTGACCGACAATGCGGCGAAATATGCCGCCGTGGATGGGAAAGTGCACCTTGAGATTACTCACCTGCAATACAACTTCTGCTTGAGGCGCAACCCGCTTGGTCGCGCTGACCGCCGCAGGCAGATGCTCTGCCGTGTGCACACGTGGGCGGTCGGCCGGCGCAGGGTCATACAGGTGACACCTGACCACGCGACCGCGGCGTTCGATCCAGCGCGGTTCCTCGGTGCGACAGCGATCCCAGGCACGCTCACAGCGATCCACGAACCGGCACCCGGGAAATGCTTGTCTCAGCGACGGCACGGTTCCAGCAATCACGTCCAAGGCCGCGTCGCGCCGCACTCGGCCCGGGATGGATCGAAACAGCTTCTGCGCGTAGGGATGCAGCGGTTCAGCAAAAAACTCTTCCCGGCGCGCGATCTCTATGATGTGGCCTGCATACATGACCGCAACGCGATCTGCGACCGCAGCGACGACACCCAGATTATGGGTGATAAGGAGGATGCCCATGCCGCTGCGCTGTTGCAGATCCTTGAGCAACGCCAGGATCTGCGCCTGGATCGTCACGTCGAGGGCAGTCGTGGGTTCATCGGCGATCAATAGATCCGGGGCACCTGCCAGCGCCATTGCGATCATCACCCGCTGCTTCATGCCCCCGGATAGCTGGTGGGGATACTCCCAGTACCGATGCTCGGGATCAGCGATGCCGACGGCCTTGAGCAACTCTATTGTGCGGGCACGGGCGTCCGCCGCGACAAGAGTAGCCTTATTTGGAAGCGCTTCATGGATTTGACTGCCGACCGTCAGTACTGGATTCAGCGAGGTCTGCGGCTCCTGAAAGACCATGGCGATGCGCTTGCCCCGTACCCTGCGCATCTGTTGCTCAGGCAGCGCCAGCAGATCCTCGCCGCGCAGGAGCACACGCCCCGACACGATGCGTCCGGCGGGCCGCGGCACGAGCTGCAGCAGCGAAAGCGCGGTCACCGACTTGCCGCAGCCCGATTCACCCAGCAGCGCCAACGTCTCGCCGCGCGAAATATCGAACGACACACCGTCGACAGCACGCACAACACCCTCTGGCGTGTCGAACCAGGTTTTTAGGTCTTCAACCTTCAATAACGATTGGACCATGATTTAGCTAGCGGCTATAATTTGGAAGTAGGGACTCGTGTCACGAGTAGCTAGTAGCGAGGAAAAACACGAAATGATTATCCGTGAATATGCGCGCCTCGCTGCTACTTACTCGCCACTCGGTGTCCCTAGCTACTCGCTACTTTCTTAGTCTTGGATCAAATGCATCCCGCACCGCGTCGGCAAACAGGTTGGCCGCCAGAACGAGGCCGAACATGAACACGAATGCCGACGCCAGGCTCCACCAGACAATCGGCTCCCGCGCCATTTCCAGACGGGCGCCGTTGATCATGTTGCCCCAGCTGTTCATGCTTGGATCGACACCGACGCCGACGTAGGACAGCACCGCCTCGGCCAGCACCAGGCCGCTGAAATCGAGCACGACAGTGATCAGCACCAGGTGCATCACGTTGGGCACGACATGGCGCGCCATGATGCGCGCATCACTGACTCCAAGCGCCAACGCGGCCTCAATGTAGTCCACCTCGCGCAGCTTGAGCGTCTCGCCGCGGAGCAGCCGACAAAGGCCGGTCCAGCTCGTGACCCCCAGGATCAGGCACAGGAACAATAGGCGCAGGTCCGCGCGCTCGGCGACGGTGGCGAAGGCCTCCTCGTGGGTGGCGATGTAGACCTGCAGCGACAGGATCGCCGCCGCGATCAAAAGGACGCTGGGAATCGAGCTCAGCGTGGTGTACGTGTACTGGATGATGTCGTCGACCCAGCCGCCGAAGTAGCCGGCCATGACGCCGAATACTACGGCGAACGGCAGCATCACCAGCGTCGTCAAGGTACCGATGACCAGCCCCGTGCGTATGCTCTTCAGCGAGTTGTACAGCACGTCCTGACCGACCTGGTCCGTGCCAAGGACATGGTAGTACGGCGCGAGCGCGACGGTCACCGCAGCGAGCATGATCACGCACGCGGCGGTCGCGAGCATGGTACGCCAGGGCACCATCGTGTCGCCGCGCACGAGCCTGGCGAGTGCCGCCGACCAGGCCTCGCTGCGGCGGCGCACCGCACCATGTACCAGCGCGGCAACCAGCACTGCCCAGATCAATACACCTGTGCCCGCGCCGACGGCCGTGCGCAGCGCGATGTTGGCACCGCGCGCAGACGGATCCTCCAGATGGGCCCCGCCGTGGCGCAGCCGCGCATACGCAAACCGGATGCGCCCGTCCGCGGATTCGACCATTTCCTTGGTGTAGCCGTGGGTGGCGAACGGCGCCGAGTAGGACTTCTCCGCGCGGCTGCGCAGCCCCCGGCACAGCACATCGAGCAGGCTCTCGACCCGCGGTGAGTAGCGTACGGGTTCGCTCGCAGTCCCGGGCAAGCGCCACTGCAGGTGAACCGTATCCAGCAGGCCGACGGTTACATACGCCACGAGCACTACCAGTGCGCCCATGGCCAGCGCGCGGCGCTTGACCTGCCGCCAGGGCGCGCGCAGATGCTCATGGCGGGCGGCATAGAATGCAAACGCCGCGACCGCCAGCAGCAGCAGGTAGATGAGGACGTCGGTCCAGAAAAAAACCGGTCTAAAGGGCATCGCGGCGCACCGCTGCCGGGATCCTGCTGTCTGGTTGGCCGTCCGTGTGCACTACTGCAGCCGTACCCGCGGATCCACCAGTGTGTAACTGATGTCCGTCAGTATTAAGCCGACGATGTAAAGCACGGAGCCCAGAAAGACCATCCCCCGCACGATACCGAAATCCTGCTGCCGGATCGCATCGATCGTGTAACTACCAAGCCCGGGGATACCGAAGAACGACTCCATAATCAGACTGCCGATGAACAGCAACGGGATCACCCACACCACACCGGTAAGAATCGGGATCATGGCGTTTTTAAGGACGTGCCGGAACAGCACGTGCAGTTCCGAGAGCCCCTTGGCCCGTCCGGTGCGGACGTAGTCCTTGTTGATCTCCTCAAGAAAGAACGTGCGGTACAACCGTGTGCCCGCGCCGATGCCGCCGATCACGCCGATGATTACCGGTAGGGTGATAAACTTGATGCCGCTCATCCCGGTCACGTACCCGGAGATCGGCACCAGGTGCAACAGCTTGCTCAACAGGTACTGACCGCCGATGATGTAGAAGAGCAGGGAAATGGACATCATGATCACACACACCACTACCCCCCAGATATCGAAGTAGCTGCCACGGAAGAACGCGATCAGCATGGCGAACGTGATGTTCACGGCGACACCCAACAGCAGGGTCGGCAGTGCGATCGCCAGGCTGGGCCACATCCGTTTGCTGATGTCACGGCTTATATCCCGGCCGTCATCGGCGCGACCGAAATCCAACACGAACAACCTCGCCGAGTGCTGAAAGAAGATCGTATCCGTGAGCCGCGTGATCCCCTGCGCGTTGCCGTTGTACAGCAGCGGCTTGTCGTAACCGTGGTCGGCCTTCCAGCTCGCGATCGCCTCCGGGGTCACGTACTTCACCCCGAGGTGAAGCCGCGCCATGTTGTCGGGGCTGTTGACAAAGAAGAAAAGCGTGAACGTCAGAAGATTGACGCCGATCAGGATCGGTACGGCATAAAGAACGCGCCGGACGATATAGGCAATCACCGCTGCACCCGCCGCTCCGAGCGCACATAGGTCACGACCGCGGGCAGGGCGCCCGCGATCAGGACGAGCGCGAACAGGCCGATCGGCCACACAACGGGCTGGTTCCACTGCTCGCGTCTCTGCGCCCGGAGCCCGGGATCCAGCCGCAGGTACTTCACCGTGTTGTTGACCATGCTATGCGCCTTGATGTTGTGCACCCAGGCATGGTGCAGCGTGAACTGCTTGGGGTGAAGGCCCCAGATCCAGGGGGCGTCACGGCGGGCGATCTCGACCATCTTGCGGATCACGCGAAGCCGCGCCGGGGTGTTGTCCATGTTCTTCATCCGGTCGAACAGCCGATCGAATTGCGGGTTCTCGTAATTCGCAGCGTTCTCGCCGCCAAGCTCGACCTTCTTGTTCGGGCCGTAGAGCAGGAACAGGAAGTTCTCAGGATCCGGGTAGTCGGCGTTCCAGCCCCACCTGAAGATCTGGGCATTGCCCTTGTGCATCTTGTCCTGAAAGCGATTGTAGTCCGTCACCCGTGGGACGAGCTGAACGTTAATCTTGGCAAACTGCTTGGTCATCCAGTCGAGATAGGCTTTGTCTTCCGGGCCCACGGTTACCGTGTCGAAGTAAATCAGCAGCGGCTGCCCCGTATGCGCATCGCGGCCATCGGGGTAACCCGCCTCGGCCAGCAGCCTGCGCGCCGCGGAGATCGGCTTGCGCCGCACTTCACCGTCAACGCAGTCGTAGACGTACGGGTTCATCCCGGCACAGCCCGCTTGGTAGCCAAAGATGCCCGGCGGCAGCGGGCCCTGCGCCGGGATACCGCGGCCGTTGCGGAAGATGGAAATGCTTTCCTCCTGATCGATGGTGATGGAAATGGCCTGGCGCAGCTTGCGGCGACGCTCGCCATAGCCGCCGACCACCAGGTCCATCATGTTAAAGCCCATGTAGTACGTCGACGGCGCCACAGTGGTCTGCAGGCGTATACCCCGGCGCCGCATCGCCTCGGTCAGCTCGGTGTCGCCACCGGCAGTGAAGCGAACGGTCTGGTCGAAGCTCTCCGCCAGGATCCCGGACTGGTCATAGTAGCCCTGCAGGAACTTGTTCCAGCGCGGGATGCTCTCCTTCTCAAGGCTGTAGATGACCTTATCGACGAAGGGCAGACGACGCCCCGTGTCGACCAGCAGTCCGCGGGCGGCATCGCCCTGCTCGCCCTCGGCCGGATAGCGCTCGTCGTGGAAATTGGGATTGCGTTCCAGCACCATCTGCAGGTTGGGGTCATTCTCGGTCAGCATGTAAGGGCCGGTGCCAACCGGGTACCAGTCGAGTGTCAGGTTACGCTCGGCCATGCCCGGCTGCGCGAAAAAGCGCTCCGCCTCGGGCGGCAGCGGTGCGAAGAACGGCATCGCCATCCAGTAGCGAAACTGCGGGTACTTGCCATAGATCTTCACGCGATAGGTGTAGCGATCCACCTGCTCTACGCCCTCTAAGGGGTAGCGGGTGAGATCCAGGTAGGCGTCCCCAGAGTCGCTGCCCTCGAGCGCGTCATACGCCCCGCGCAGTGTCTTCGCGTAGTCGCGAAGCCCGACGATGTAGGCACTCATCAGCCCAAGAATCGGGGAATGCAGCTTTGGGTGGGCCAGCCGTTTGATCTGGTAGATGTAATCGTCGGCGACGAGCTCGCGCGTCCCCGTCTGCGCGAAGTCGGAGATCGTGTAGGGGTTCTCGCGACTGCGTTCGGTGAGGTCGTGATATAGATAACGTCCGTCGCGGTCGCGCGCGAACGCGGGGTGCGGCTGATAATAGATCCCGGGCCGTATACGGATCTCGTACACGCTGTAGGCGATATCGGCAGCGGCCGCATCCGCCGGCAAGCGCCGTCCATCGCGATCGTAGTGGCGCACGCTCGGGGCGCCCGTCGCCGTCAGCGAAACGAGCACATAGGGCCGCTTGAGATAGTGGTACTGGAAGGGTGGCTCGTAGATCTGCGCGATAATGTCATACTCGTTCGAGCTATAGGAGCGCGCGGGATCGAGATGCTTGGGGCGTTCGCGAAAAGACGTGTAGAGGATGTTCTTCTCGGCATCCTCGGGCGGGTAGGGGTTGTTCCAGGCGGACCGCGCCGGGGCCGACGCGCCGAGCACGACCATTAGGGTGCCTGCCAATAGGCACACAAGTAACGTGCCGGTGCTACGCGTCCCGATCAAGCCCGTTAACTCCGCGCCGCGGCGTCACACATGTCTAACGCCAAAGCCGGCGCTGCCGCGCGAACAGCGAGCGCCTGGTCCGGCCGCGAGCATATAACAGATTACAAGTGATTGTCCCCCTTTCCGTCGAAGGATTTTTTCGCTACTGTACGCGGGGTTCCGCACCCCATCCAGAAGCAAGGATGTCGGGAGGCGTCCCACCCAACCAATAATGATCAGTAAACAGCCGAACTAGGAGGGTCGCGAGATGGGTTTTCTTACCGGGAAACGCGCGCTGGTTACCGGCGTAGCCGGTGATCGCTCTATCGCCTGGGGAGTAGCCAAGGCGATGCATCGCGAAGGGGCCGAGATCGCCTATACCTACCAGAATGAAAAACTGAAAGACCGGGTCGAGAAACTCGCAGCCCAGACCGATTCGGATATATTCGTGCCGTGCGACGTCTCGAGCGATCAGGAGATCGAGAACGTATTTGCACATCTAGACAACTACTGGGACGGGCTGGATATCATCGTGCACTCCGTCGCCTTCGCACGCCGTGAAGAACTCAGTGGACCCATACTCGATACCATTACGCGCGAGGGTTTTCTGTTGGCGCAGGACATCAGCGCCTACAGTTTCGCCGCGCTGGCCAAGGCTGGACGCACCATGATGCAAGATCGCAATGGCGCGCTACTTACGCTGAGCTATATCGGTGCCGTGCGGGCGATACCCAATTACAACGTCATGGGCATCGCCAAAGCCAGCCTGGAAGCGTTGGTGCGTTACATGGCGCAGGCCCTTGGGCCCGAGGGCATTCGAGTGAATGCGGTCTCCGCCGGACCCATCCGCACGCTGGCTGCCGCCGGCATTTCGGATTTCAGGAAAATGCTGGATTATTACACGAAGATTGCTCCGCTCGGGCGCGGCATCAGAATAGACGAAGTCGGTAACGCGGCGGCTTTCCTGTGCTCTGATCTCGCGTCCGGGATCACAGGAGAGATTACCTACGTGGATGGCGGTTTCAACACCGTAGCCTTGGGAAAGGGCTTGATCGAGAGCCCCCGGTAAACCGCAACACACGTATCTACCAATCTTTGTCGCCTACCGGCGACATATATTAGCCGGGTCTCGTCCCGCCAGACGAGGAACTTTGGTTTCGGCCAAAGTTC
>JBHHZP010000103.1:0-12162 GCA_046758085.1 Acidiferrobacterales bacterium | reverse complement strand
GTCTCTCTGCGGTCGCGAGAGAAATGGGCCGGGGGACGCGCAACGCGTTCCCCGGCCTGCGACTCATTCTCAGTAAGGCAGGGCCTGGATGGCAAAAGCGGCATTTAGCGCGGGGCTGATAGGCATTCCGATATTCGTCGGCCCCGGGTTGAACCACTTGTCATAGATTTTATGCATCTGCCCCGATCGCATGAGGTCGGCCATCACGGTGTTGCCGAGCAAGCGCATGGCCGAGTCATCGCGCCGAACCATGATGCCGTACGGGTCGTAAGACAGGAAGCGCCCCACTACCTCGTAGTCCTGGGGATTCTTGGACTTGCTCATCAAGCCGTACAGCAGCACGTCGTCCGTGGCATAGGCGTCAACACGACCGCTCTCCAGGGCAAGCCACGCCTGCGGGTGGTCTTTGACATTATGGATCTTTATTTTGATATTGTTTTGTTTCATGATGCGCTTGACGGCTTTCTCGTTCGTAGTCCCCAGCGACAGCGCGATGCGCTTGCCGTTCAAGTCCTCGATCTCCCTGATCCCTGACCCCTTCTTAACCGCAAGCTTGGTGCCGGTGATGAAGGTAATGGCGAGGTAGTCGATCTGCTTCGAACGCGTCAGATTATTCGTGGTCGAGCCGCACTCGATGTCGATCGTGCCATTCGCCAGCAGCGGAATACGCGTCTGCGAGGTGACCGGGACCAGCTTGACCTTCAGGTTGGGCATCTTGATCTCGGCCTTGATCCGATCGATGACCTTGTAGCACAGATCCATGGTGTAGCCGATCGGCTTGCCGTCCGGCCCGATGTATGCGAATGGCACCGACGCCTCACGATGGCCCAAGTTGATTACGCCCGTGTCTTTGACCTTCTTCAGCGTGCCGTAGAGCTCAGCGGCGTTTACGGAAGTGACAGCCATGGCTGCAAACAAGGCAGCGACAGCCGTCGCGATGGTTAGTTTCTTGAACATGGTTGTCCTCCTAGTTTCCTATTTGCTGTGTTTTTTGCGCATTCAACGTTCGACAGCCAACGTAACCGGCGCACCCGGTGCCCTAAGACCATGCGCACTGAAGGGACTTCCGCGCGGTCCGGCTGGATAGATCGAACGCCCTATCGGGGCTCGTGGCCGAGCCCGGACTGTGACACTGTACTGCCAAGGACGGTCAGCTGCAAGCCACGGGAGCGCCCGCTGCAGGCAGGCAGATGGGATTTGCGTGCGAATCAGCCCTGATTACGTGCGGCGGCGGGTATGCGATCAGGATTCCAGCGGCAGCTCGTGCTGGTATCCAAACAGTGCCGGCGTCCCGCCCGTGTGCAGAAATACCACATTACCATCGACCGGAATCTTTCGCTGGCGGATCAGGGCGATCATGCCGGCGAGTGTCTTTCCGGAGTAAACCGGATCGACCAGCAAGCCCTCTGTGCGTGCAGCGAGCAGAATAGCCTCATTGGTCGCCTCATTTGTCAGGCCATAGCCGGGGGCGAGCACCTGGTCATCCACCCACACTTCGTCCGGGCCAATGAGACCAGGATGTCGCAAGAGTTCGGCAACCTGCAGCGCGCGTTTAAGCACGCGCTCGGCCTGTTGTGCCTGGTCGCGCCGAACGCAGATACCGAGCACGGGAATCTTTTGCCCGAGCAATCTGAGACCCACGAGCACACCGGCGTGGGTGAGCGCGCTGCCGCTCGGTACCACCACCACGCCGACGTCGATACCGGCGTGGGACGTCTGCTCCATGATTTCGCGAGCCGCGTCTATGTAGCCCAGTGCCCCGATCGGCGGGTGCTCAGCTCCCAAGTGGATCACATACGGTCTCCCCCCTTTGCTGCGTATCGCATCGGCAATACTTTCCAGCGCCGCATCCGCGCCATGCTCGTCTTCGCCTTGCGGGTAGGTGTGGATGGTGGCCCCGTACAAGCGATCCAGCAACACATTGCCCGAGCTGTGATACTCAGTACCCATTCCGCGAACCCGGTCCTCGTGTTGAATCTCGCACGCGAGACCGAGCTGGGCGGCAGCGGCAGCGGTCATGCGTAGAAAGTTGGACTGCACGGCGCCCGTGATCAGCACGGTGTCGGCGCCCTGCGTCATGGCCTCGCCGAAATAGAATTCGAGCTGCCGCGCCTTATTGCCCCCCATCGCCAGCCCCGTACAATCGTCACGCTTGACGAACAATTGCGGCCCATTGAGCCGTCGCGTCAAGTTGGGCAGTGGCTCAAACGGGGTGGGCGTATGCGCCAGGGATACCCGGGGGAAAGCTGATAGCGACATCGGACGTCTCCGGTGGTTGGCCTGCTCACGCTTCAGTGCGCAGGCCGCGTGCGCAGGCAGTGAAGGATTGTTGCAACTCGCTAACTGCCCGCCGTTTTGCGGGAGTCTTGATTCTTGCTGAACTTGATGAGATCTGATTTTTTCTTGGCGATGCTGTCCACGCGATACTGGGGCACTACGTAAACCCAGCCTTTCCATCGTGCGTTGAGCGTATCGACCTCCTGCTTGACGGCATCCACTGCCTTGAGCCCGGTTTGTTCATCTGCGTTTTGCGCTTCGCTCCCGGTTTCAGTTTTTTCGGGTTTGGCGTTCTTGTAGACGAGCGCAGGATCAAACGCGGCGTTGAACCATGCAAGGTTCTGCTTGTCCTTTTTCCGCGTACGCATCTTGATCCGCAGCCCGTCAAACGTTGTGATTTCCACGGACATCGCCGCCTTCTTCTTATCCTGCCGTACGGCCGATGCGGGTTTCACGTCGTCCAACGACAAGTTGGTCAAGCCGTTGCCGATGCTGTTGACGGCGTAGATGTCTTTGATCTCCGCACCCTTGGGTAATCCCACGAGCTCGAAGTCGTCGGTGCTCGGGTCAGGGCGGCGAACGATGATCTTGTCCCCGTTGGCGTGGGTAACGCGAACCTCACGCACGCGCTTGGAATCGAGCTCGAGAATCTCCCGATCAACCCAATTGATCGGGTTCTTGTCATCCGGGAGCTTGCCTTCCACCAGCCACGCCTGCGGATTATCGGGAACGCGCACAAAATACTCGCTCAGGTTCGGATTGCCCGTGGCGGGGCGTCGGGTACCTAATATGAGCTCAGCCAAGGTACGGTCGCCCGCGTCTTTCAGGGCGATCTTCAGCGACGTGGACCCGGCAACGTCGACATCCTCGATGCCAAGCCTGGCGTAGTACTCGAGCTTGCGAGTCTTGGGCTCGATGCGTGTTAGCTGGGCCGTGCCCAGCAGCAGACGACGTACCTTGTCCGCATCGGCAGGATAATCGAACTTTTCCTTCACGACCCAATCGTCGTCGCGGCGGTTGATCGTAAACGAGCCATCGTTGCTGACGCCCGACACCTGCCTGGCATCATTAATTTGCGCCATCAGCTGCGGGAACAACGGCTCACCCTGACCCGGGATAGCGCCCGAGTCCTGCTTGCTAAATATCGCCGACAGCGCAACCACCACCGTGACCGCGGCAAGAACCAGGATTGTTTTGCGACCAAGCATGGTTCGTTCCTGTTACCCCGTGTCCGCTGTCGTGCGGGTGCCTTTGCGCCTGCGCCGGATCTGGTACACGCCGACTACGATGCCGCCGATGCCGATGAGCAAGGGCGTCATTCCAATGTTGATGAACTTCATGCGGGCCTCGAGGGACTCGATATTCTTGCGCAACTCGTGCCGGACTTCCCGCAGCTCCTTGCGTATGCGTAGCTTTTCCTGGCGGAAGCGATCGATCTCTTTTTGCTGTGCTTCGGTCAGCACAACCATGTCGTCACCTTGCTTGTTGCGCTCCAGTGCCACAAGCTTGTCTTCGGTTTCTTGCAGTCTGGTGATCAGCTGCTGCTCCTTCTCGCGAAAGCGCAGCTCTGCTTGTTGCCGCAGGGCATTCACGCGCGTGAAGGGGCGCGTAAAGCGGCCACGGCTGCGGATGCTGATGAGATCATTGCTGCCCGTGAGGCTATCGAGGGCGTTTACGACGAATGTACCGTTGGCCGCCGTCGGGACCTCGAGTCGGGTGCCTAGAAATTGCTGGACCTGCACCCAAAACCGATCACGCAAGATGTCGGTATCGGCGACGACCACGACGTTGATACCGTTTTTTGACTTGGCCAGATGCTCGCGTTTCTCGCTCTTGCGCTTATCCTTGCCGGTAGTTTCCTGCTTGTTCTCGTTATCGGCCGCTTTGGTTTTGTCATCCTTCAGTGGCGGCGGTCCATCGCGAAAAGCGCCGGGGGCGGGGCCGGTCATACGCGCGGCCATAACCAGCGGCTTGCCTTGGGGTTGGTAGTTGCGCAACATGTCTTGCGGATCCTGAAACAGGCCGAGACGGCTGGTGTCAATCTCGGCCGCCTCGGACGTCGACTCGAACAGCGGCGTCATCTTTGTGCCGGCGCCCGTCTTCTTTACCAAGCGCCCCGGCGTAGCCAGCATCAGCTTACCGAGCTTGGCTGTAATGACGTCGTCCTCGCTGAGCAAGGTGGGTGGAAGGTTGATCCACACCGGGTAATCCATGGTTATCAGCCGCCCTTCGCGCTGAAACTGCACGCGGGTGGCAAGCTGCAGGTCGCCGACCACCTTGGCCGGTACCAGCTCGAGCCCCCAGGAATCTCCCAGCTTTCCGAGACCGGAGCTGCGCTGCGGCGCCGCCATGCCCATCATGCCCGGGGAAGGCGCCTGCTCGATTTCCGCATAGGGGTCGATAAACACCAGCGCGCGCCCTCCCGCGAGGACAAACTGGTCTATCGCGTATAGCGTCGCGTCAGTGAGATTCTGCGGGTGCACCAGCATCAGCACATCTACGTCATCGGGAATGCTCGTCGTGGTCGGCGCGAGCGTACGCACCTCGAAGAACTGCTTGATTTGGTCCAGCACCAACCACGGCTGAGGCGGTACGCCGGCCAGCGCTGCCCGCGGATTGACGCCATCCAACGGCAGGAAGCTGATCAGACCGATGACCTGTTGCTTCGGGTTCGAGACCTGGTAGATCAAGCGGGTAATGTCGTACTCGAGCAACTCCTCGCGCTCGGTGGATAAATAAGAAATCACCTCTTCGTCGGCAGTCGGCCCGCTGGCCACCAATCCGAAGTAGAACATCGATTCCTCGTCCAGCGGTATTCCGCTCAGACCATAACCGACCGCACGATCCTCGTTTTCGCTAAACGGTTCCGGGTCAATAACGGTTAGCACCAGCTTGCCGTTGGCGGCGTGCTCATACTCGCGCAGCAATTCTTGCACCCGCTTGGCGTAGCTACTGATGCCCGGCAGGCGGTTTGCCAGTTTGCGCGACAGGAAAAGACGCAACCGGACAGGTTCTTCCAGCCCGGCAAGCACCTTTCGTGTTCCCTCGGATAGGGTATAAAGCCGGTTTTGTGTCAAGTCCAGGCGCACGGAAGTAAACGCCGCGTTGCTGAAAATATTTACGGCGAGCAGCAAGGCGATGCCAAGCGCCAGGCCGGTAGCGGTGAACCACTTGGTTTTCACTGCGTTTCTCCTTCCTACCTAGCCCGCCTTCTTCAGCTCGATCAGGACCGCATTGGCGAACAGCCAGAACGCGATCAACGACACAAAGTAAATGAAATCGCGCAGATCGATAACGCCTTTGGCGATGGCGTTGAAGTGACTGAGAAAGCTAAAGCTGCTTATAGTCTCGACCAGAAACTGCGGCGCCCAACCGCTGAAGAAGTCGAGGACGAGCGGATAACCGCTGAGGACGAAAATCAGACAAACCACGGCGGTGATGACGAATGCGATGACCTGGTTCTTCGTCAAAGATGACACGAACGCACCGATTGCCAGAAACGCACCGGCCATAAGCATACTGCCAACATAGCTGGCGACGATGACCCCGTTGTCAGGATCGCCAAGATAGTTGACCGTCCACCAGATCGGAAACGTGAATGTAAGCGCGATACCGGAGAACACCCAGGCTGCCAGGTACTTCGCCACCACGGCCTGCGGTATGGAAATCGGAAGCGTGAGCAGTAGCTCGATTGTCCCGGTTTTGCGTTCCTCGGCCCACAGCCGCATCGCCAAGGCGGGAATCAGGAACAGGTACAACCATGGATGAAAACCGAAGAACGGTTCCAGGTCGGCCTGGCCGCGCGCAAAAAAGTTGCCCATGTAAAACGCAAATATTCCACTCAAAAACACGAATATAACTATGAACACGTAGGCGATCGGCGTCATGAAGTAGCTTGCCAACTCGCGTTTGAAAATGACCCAGATGTTCGCCATGCGTCACCTTCCTCCTTCCGAACTTGCGCTGTTGCCGGTGGTGACGGCGCGAAACACCTCGTCCAGACGACCGCGCTCGACTGTGAGCTGGGCGATCTCCCAGCCGCGCTCGCGCGCGACCTGGCTGACGGTCGCGGCCAGCGGTTGGCCGGCCTTCGGGTAAATCTGGTAGCGTGCAATGCCGTCGATATGCCCTAGGACCTCGACCGCCTCCACTTCGGACAAGTCGCGAAGTGACTGCGCAGCCTCGTGTGCGCCGTCTCCTTTTACCGCCAGCGTAATGGCGTTGTGCAGGCGTGAACGCGCCTCGAGTTCGGCCGGCGTGCTGTCGCACACAACCTCGCCGCGGGCGATGATGATAGCCCTTGTGCATACTGCCTCCACCTCTTCGAGGATGTGTGTCGACAGGATGATGACCTTCGCCTGTGCCATGCTGCGAATGAGGGCACGCACTTCGTGTTTCTGGTTCGGATCGAGGCCGTCGGTGGGTTCGTCAAGGATCAGCACCTCGGGGTCGTGCAAAATAGCCTGGGCCAGACCAACGCGACGTTTAAATCCCTTGGATAGCGTGGCGATTGGCTGGCTGAGCACCTGCTCCAGTTTAACTCGCTGCACTGTCTGCTCGATGCGCGCGCGCTTTTCTTCGCCGCGAAAGCCGCGAATCTCGGCAACGAAATTCAAAAAGGCGAGTGGCGTCATGTCCGCGTACAGCGGTGCGCCTTCGGGCAGATAGCCGATGCGGGCCTTCACCGCCACCGGCGCCTGCGCGATGTCATCGCCACTGACGATCACGCTGCCGCTGTCCGGGGCCAGGAAGCCCGTAATCATTTTCATAGTGGTCGACTTGCCGGCACCGTTGGGACCCAGGAAGCCGAGCACTTCGCCGCGACCGACGCGAAAAGATACATCATCGACCGCAGTGATCTGGCCGAAGCGCTTGGACAAATGCCGGATTTCAACCTTGGGTTCCACGTTTTCGTTTTCTCCGGTAATTCCTGTACATGCACGCCGAGTTATCCCGCACCGCCGGCCGGCAGACCTGCGGCGGCGCTCCGCTCCGCCAGGCGCGGCGATCTGGCGCCACTCGCGTAGGACGCAATATAGAGATTGATAACGCTTTTTCAAGCCCCGCCGCGCCCGCAGCCATCCGAAATAACGCCCGGGCTGCCCACCAGGACGGTCCGTCAAAGCTGTCCCGGACGGTCGTGGCGGCAACGGGCCCCATGGCACCATGCGGCCTCGACGTTATCCATGCGGAAGCCTGCCGGGTACCAGCGCTGCGGGAGGCGCGAGGCAGGGAACGCGGTGATGCCGGTGGCAGCCCGAACCCTGGCCAGGAATCGCCGCGGCGATTGACATTGGCGCGGGGAACCCCTACCGTTTCTGGTTTCGACTGCCCCGAGAGTCAATGGGCATCGGCAAGGTGGGTCATGGCCAAGTTGTTGGAAATCGAAAATCTGCGCACCCAGTTTTTCACCTCGGCCGGGGTGGTACAGGCCGTCAACGACGTCTCCTATAACGTGGAAGAGGGCGAGACGCTAGGTCTTGTCGGCGAGTCGGGCTGCGGTAAGTCGGTCAGCGCGCTGTCGGTGCTTCGACTTATTCCATGGCCACCCGGGCGTATAGTCGGCGGCAGCATCCGCTTTCTGGGAAAGGATCTGCTCAAGCTCAGCGACGAGGAGATTCGCCACATCCGCGGTCGCCAGATTGCGATGGTGTTCCAGGAACCCATGACCTCGCTCAACCCTGTGCTCACTATTGGGCTGCAAATTACGGAGACGTTGGAGCATCACCTCGGAATGTCGGGTGAACAGGCGGACGCGCGCGCCGTGGAGCTGCTCGGCATGGTAGGGATCTCGGATCCTGGGCGCCGCCTCAAGCAGTACCCGCATCATCTAAGCGGCGGTATGCGCCAGCGCGTGATGATCGCGCTGGCATTGAGCTGCGAGCCCAAGTTGATCATCGCCGACGAGCCCACCACCGCGCTCGATGTGACCATCCAGGCGCAGATCCTGGAACTCATGAAAGATTTGAGCAAGCGGCTCGGCGTGGCGCTGATCGTCATCACGCATAACCTGGGTGTAGTCGCGCGATACGCCGATCGCGTCAACGTCATGTATGCCGGTAAGATCGTCGAGGAGGGAACGGCGGGGCAGATCTATCATGACCCGCACCACCCGTACACGATTGGCCTGCTCGCCTCGGTGCCGCGCATGGATCAGCACCGAGGAAAGCGGCTGGTGCCCATCGATGGCCAACCCCCCGATCTCACAAAGCTCGACAACGGCTGCGCCTACCGCCCGCGCTGCCGATGGGCAATCGATCGCTGTGCGAACGAGATTCCACCTTTGCAGCATGTCGGCGACGGGCAGAAGGCCGCGTGTTTTCGCAGCCACGAGCTCGATGATAAAGCGAGGGCAGTTTCTTGAGCGCGCACGCGGCCACGGCGCACACGGCGCGTTCCCCGGGGCCGGTCGAGAAGGGCAAGACCCTGCTCGAGATACGTAACCTCAAGAAATACTTCCCGGTCACCGAGGGCATCGTGGTCCACAGGACCGTTGGCAACATCAAGGCGGTGGACGATGTCAGCTTCACCATCCGCAAAGGCGAGACCCTGGGCCTGGTCGGGGAGTCGGGTTGCGGCAAGACCACGACCGGACGCTGCATCCTGCAGCTCGAGCGTCCCACCGCCGGCGAGATCGTGTTCGAAGGTGTGAACCTCGAGAATCTCGAGCAAAAGGCCCTGACCACAATGCGGCAGAAGATGCAGGTCATCTTCCAGGACCCCTACAGCTCGCTCAATCCACGCATGAAGGTAGGTGAAATTCTCGGCGAGCCCATGCGCGTGCACGGTGTCCAGCCCGATCGCGCCAAGCGGAGCAAACGCATCGCCGAGCTGCTCGGCGTCTGCGGCCTGGATCCGAAATTTGCCGATCGATATCCGCACGAGATGAGCGGCGGCCAGCGCCAGCGCGTTGGCATTGCGCGGGCCTTGTGCCTGAACCCCGGATTCATCATCTGCGACGAGGCGGTGTCGGCGCTCGACGTGTCCATTCAGGCGCAGGTGATCAATTTGTTAGAGGACCTGCGCGAAGAGTTCGATCTGACCTATCTGTTTATTGCCCATGACCTGAGCGTGGTGCACCATCTGTGCAACCGGGTGGCGGTGATGTATCTCGGGAAGGTGATGGAGCTGGCCGAGTCCGACGAGCTGTTCGACCATCCGACGCACCCTTATACACGCGCGCTGTTGTCGGCGGTGCCGGTGCCGGATCCCAAGGTCGAGGCGGAGCGCCAGCACCAGGTGCTCCCGGGGGAGGTGCCGAGCCCCATTAATCCCCCGAGCGGGTGCGTGTTTCACCCCAGGTGCCCGCTTGCGGTGGACAGCTGCCGCTCTGAGATACCGCCGCTGCGCGAGCTTAGGCGGGGCCATAGGGTGGCCTGCACGCAGGTGTAAAGCGCGCTGCGGTGCCTGGTGCGGAAGCAGAAAGGGATCGCTAGGTATTGCAAAAAGCCTGGGTTACAGGGAATATAAACGCCTGAGCATTTCTCAAGGGCTGTCGGGCCTTTGAAAGATAGAAGTTTCCGGAAATCGCGCGGCGCAGGAGGCGCGACTGCCATACATGGAGGCGCACGAGGCAGCGCGATCCGGAGTCGAGTTGGGAAGGACTAGCCATGGTCCTTTTCGATGCAACTGCCACAAAGAGAAACACGAAGGAGGGGTTGATATGAAACGCTTTAGTGCAAAAATCGCCATCGCGGCGATAGCAGGGACAGCACTTAGCCTCAGCGCCGTGGGGCCCGCCTCGGCAGCGGAGAAGCCCAAGAAAGGGGGGATCCTAAATTTCGTGGTCGGAAGCAAGATCCCGTCTTACGACGGCCACCGCGAGACCACCTTCGGCGTGATCCACCCGCTCGCGCCGTTCTACAGCCTGTTGATTCGGATAAACCCCGAGAACCCCCAGTCGGCAACAGACTTTGTCTGCGATCTGTGCAAAGGCAAGGTTCCCAAACCGACCGACGGTGGCACCAAGTACACGTTCAAGATCAGAAAGGGCGTGAAGTTCCACGACGGCACGCCGTTGACGGCGGCCGACATCGTCGCCACCTACCAGAAGATCATCTTCCCGCCTGAGGGCATCCCGAGTGCCCGTAAGGCCTTCTTCCGGATGGTGGAGAGCGTCTCGGCGCCGAGCAAGTACACGGTGGTGTTCAAGCTGCAATTTCCGTCAGGCGCTTTCCTTGGGGCGCTCGGAAACCCCTACAACTGGACCTACAGCAAGAAGGATCTGGACGAGCACGGGTACACCTGGCACCAGAAGCACATCAACGGTACCGGTCCGTTCATCTTCGTGCAGCACCAGCCGGGCTCGTTTGTCGAGGGCAAGCGCAATCCCAATTATCACCACAAGGGTCAACCCTACCTCGACGGCTACAAGGCGATATCGGCGTCCAAGATGGCGGTGCGCCTGCAGGCCATTCGCGGTGGTCGCGCGGCGATCGAGTTTCGCGGCTTCCCGCCGAAGGCCCGTGATGACCTGGTCGCGGCGCTGGGTGACAAGATCACGGTGCAGGAGAGTGACTGGAACTGCGCGCTGATGGTCACACCCAACCACAAGGTGAAGCCATTCGATGATCGGCGGGTGCGCAGGGCCCTGACGCTTGCCCTCGATCGCTGGGGTGGCTCCAAATACCTGTCCAACATCGCCATCGTGAAGACCGTGGGTGGCGTGGTGTTTCCCAGTCACCCGCTTGCCGCTACGAAAGAGGAGCTGCAGCGGATCGCGGGCTACTGGCCGGATATAGAGAAATCCCGCGCCGAGGCCAAGCGGCTGCTTAAAGAAGCGGGTCACGCGGGTATGTCCTTTGAGTTCCACAACCGAGGCGTCGATCAGCCCTACAAGGTGGTCGGAACATGGATGATCGACCAGTGGCGGCGGATCGGCCTGAAAGTCACGCAGCGCGTGCAGCCCAGCCCTGCGTTCTATGCCACGCTGCGCAAGAAAAAGGACTTCGACGTCTCCATGGACTTCAACTGCCAGGCCGTAGTCAATCCGATCGCCGACATCACAAAGTTCCTCGGCAGTGCCGGTAATAACTACGGCTCGTTTGAGGACCAGAAGCTGGAGGACATCTACAATAAGTTGCTTCGCAGCGGGGACGTGAATACCCAGCTCAAGCTGATTCGCCAGTACGAGTATCGTGCGCTCGATGAGCAGGCGAGCGGGGCGCTCACCCTGTGGTGGTACAAGATCAATCCGCACCGCTCGTTTGTGAAGGGCTGGAAGATCGCCCCGAGCCACTATCTGAACCAGCAGCTCGATAACGTCTGGCTCGACAAGAAGTTGATGTAGTTTGTCTTGAAACCCGTGCCCCGCCCGTTGCGGGCGGGGCACGGGCGCTTCTTTTGAAGTGTACGCCTACATCGTCAAGCGCCTGCTGTTGATGATCCCGACGCTGTTCGGTGCGGCGGTGCTCGTGTTTTTTCTGTTGCGCGCCGTTCCCGGCGACCCCTGTGAGATACGCCTGGCTGGCACCGGTTTATACGCCGATCCGGCGGAGATTGAGCTCTGTCAGAAAAATCTTGGTCTGGACCGACCGCTGTACGCCCAGTTTTTCGAATTTGTCGGCGGGTATTTCACCGGCGATCTTGGCGACTCCATGTGGACCGGCAGGCCGATCACCTACGAAATCGGTCTGCGCTTCCAGCTCTCCTTGCAGGTCGCAATCATGGCCACCATTGTGTCGGTGATCATTGCCATCCCGCTCGGGGCGATCTCCGCCATCAAGCAGGACACCTGGATCGACTACGTGGTGCGTACCTTCAGCATTGCCGGTATCGCCATCCCGTCGTTCTGGCTCGGTATCATGATTATCCTGGGGTTGCTGATTATTACCCAGCAATGGTTTGGCACCCCGTGGATGCCGCCAATCGATTACGTGTCGCCTT
>JBHHZP010000102.1:0-12278 GCA_046758085.1 Acidiferrobacterales bacterium | reverse complement strand
TTCACCTGGTGCGTCGGCAGCAGGAACGAGTTGGATGCTGCAATACCGACCGCCAGCGCAAATACTCGCGGGTCAGCTCCTACCCCGAGAGCCATCTCGATGGCCAGCGGCACCAGCAAGACAGTGGCACCGACGTTGGACATCACCAGCGTAAATGCGGTTGTGAGCGCAGCCACAACGGCTAACAGCATCCATGTCGGTACATCGCCCAGTACCGTCAACGCCTGGTGCGCAATCCAAGTAGCGGTGTGGGAGTTTTCAACGGCTATCCCAAGTGAAATCAAGCTGCCTAGCAAAAACACGGTGCGCCAGTCCACGGATCGGTACGCCTCATCAATGCGTAGCACACCGGAAAGGACCATGCCGATTGCACCGGTCATCAGCGCGAGCGACAGACGCAGGTCGCTAAAGAGCACGAGCCCGATGGCAATTGCGAAGAAAGTCACTGCGAACTTCAACTTTTCCGGTCTCATGCCGAGGTCCTGGCGAGGGTAGGCGGTGACGACAATAAAATCCGGGTCGGAATCCAGCAGCGCCAGGTCTTGCCAGCTGCTGTGGATCAGCAAGGCATCGCCCGCATGAAATGGAATATCGGACAGCTTTTCCCTGATGGTAGTGCCGCCACGATGTACGGCGAGCACGGTCGCCTTATATCGCTGGCGAAATCGGATCTCGCGCATCGTCTTGCCGACGAGCGAAGACCGAGGGGCGACGACAATCTCGGAAATACCTGAATACGTGCGAGACAACGCATCAGATAGAACCCCCATGTCCGATCGCTGCTCGAGCCCGAAGCTGCGGACGAACGCATGTACCTCCGAGTCGTGCCCCAGCAGCCCTATGATGTCGCCGGCCTGGAATACGGTATCGCGCGTCGGTGCCAGACGGATGTCGCCCCCGCGATACAGCGCCACCGCGCTGATCTTGTAATTCGACTGCGCGCGCAAGTATTCGATGTTACTGCCGATGAGAGCGCTGCTGGCCGGTACCCCTACTTGAAAGACAGCGCCTTTAAGATCGTAGACCCTCGCCAGGTAAGACATAGTATCGCCCGCCTCTTCCCCTGCGCCTTTGGTCTTCGCCAGTACAAACTTGCCGAGTACCAGGAAGTAAACGATGCCCGTCGTGATCAAGACAACCCCGATGGGAGTAACGTCAAACAGCTGAAAGCGCTTGATCTTTTGGACGCCGGCGGGAAAATTCGCATTGGATGCGTCCACCAAATCATTGAGCAATATCAACGGGCTTGAGCCTACCAGGGTGACCGTGCCACCGAGAATAGCGCAAAAACCCATAGGCATTAGCAGCCGCGAAAGTGGTATTCCGGTGCGCCGAGAGATGCGCTGGACCGCGGGCAGGAACAGGGCAGCCGCGCCGATGTTCTGCATAAAGCTGGAGATGACGCCGATGGTGGCGGATATAATCGCGATCAGGCGCGATTCGGCCTGACCGGCAAAGCGGATAATGGGGCGAACGATCTGGTTCATCACGCCCGTCTTGTCAAGACCCGACCCGATAATCATTACAGCGATTATCGAGATTACGGCATTGCTGGAGAATCCACTGAAGACCTCGTCGGGCTCAACGACATCGAATCCAACAACTCCGCTTAGACCCAGCAGGACCATGATGGTAATGGCCGTGACGTCCACACGCACGAGCTCTGATACGAAAAGGAAAATGGTGAGCACGAGTACACCGAGTACCCACATGATGTCGGGAGTGAGCGTAACGGTTTCGGTCATATTGGTTTGCGTGCAAGTTTTGAGTTTGTTGTTTGGGGCTGCCGAGCGGAATTATAAGGCGATTTGTTAGGGGCTATCAGACGTGGTCGCGGCATCATCATGCCTTGGCCGCTAGCGTCCCAAAATAATTTCCAGGACGAACTTAGTCCCCAGATAAGCAAGCACCAGCAAGGTGAACCCGCTCAGGGTCCAGCGCACCGCCGGGCGGCCACGCCAGCCGAAGCGCCAGCGTCCGAGCAGCAGAATCGCGAACACGACCCAGGCAAAGACCGACAACACCACGTGATGAGTGAAACGCAGCGGTTGGCCGAATATCTGCTCGGAGAAGAAAGCACCACTGATAACGGTCAGAGTCAGCAATCCGAAGCCCAGGCCGATCAGCTGGAACATGAGATGCTCCATCGTTTGCAGCGGAGGCAGGGCGCGAATAAATCCCCCCGGATGCTTGTGGCGTAGCTGGCGTTCTTGGGCCAGCAGCAACAGGCTCTGTACCGCCGCGAGGCTCAACAGACCATAAGCGAGCATAGAAATAATGATATGAGCGAACTCCCATGCGCTGCTTTCGGGCAGGACCACAGGTTTGCTGGGCCAAAACCAGGCGACGAGTATTATCGCACCGGTCACAGGCATGATCACAATACCGATGTTATCGATCGGTTTGTACAGCGCGGTCACAAGAAACAAAATCGCCACGGTCCACGCCAGTAGTGAAGCGGCGTTCGTCAGTGCAAGATTCATCCCCGTTCCGGCCAGCAGTCCGCTATAGAGAATGGCCGCATGCAGCCATACGGCACCGAACCCGAGGGCAAAAACTCCGAGTCTGGCGCCGCCGGCGAGAACCCGGCCGCCCTGAAGCAGGCGCAGCAACAGGCCACCGACTATCAAATAAAGTCCGGCGGCCAGGAAATTTATCAGCGATTGAGACATAATATCGCGCCTCAAGAAAGTTGCGCTCGCATGATGGCATAGCTTGGGCCGCGGTTGAAGAGCGGGGCGGGCATACACAGCAATGGATGCGGCTCTTGGCGCAATAGGCCTCGAGTCATTTTGCTGTGAGCCGGTACTGCCCGCTGCCGGCCACTCGGCACTACGCACGAATGCTATGATCATCTAGCATGAATCGTCGGGAAACGGTGGGTCATGAGTATATCGAGTAAAAACGCCCACCTTGATCGGGCGGCAGAAACTCCTGTGCGATCCACGGGATTCAAGAACAGCTAACAATGTTTGATAATTTGAGCCAACGTTTGCAGGCGAGCTTGAACCGGCTGCGTGGCGCCGGCCGCCTGACACAAGACAACATCGGCGAGACCTTGCGTGAAGTGCGCATGGCATTGCTCGAGGCCGATGTGGCTCTGCCGGTGGTCAAAGCTTTTATCGACCAGGTACGCACCAAAGCGACGGGACAGGAAGTGGTGCGCAGCCTGACGCCGGGCCAGGTCGTGATCAAGATCGTCAACGACGAGCTGGTCACGCTTCTCGGGGCCACAAACGATCGCCTGAATCTAGCGGTGCGTCTGCCCGCAGTGATTCTGATAGCCGGTCTACAGGGATCGGGCAAAACGACCACCGTGGTGAAGCTCGGCCACCTATTGCAGGAGCGAGAGAAGAAGACCGTCGCGGTGGTGAGTACGGACGTCTATCGCCCTGCTGCGATGGAGCAGCTCAGAAGACTTTCGGCGAGCGTAGGCTTGTCTTGCGTTTCGAGCCAGCCGGACGCGCGGCCGGTGGAGATCGCCCGGGCGGCGGTCGATCAGGCGAAAAGATCGCTGGTGAATGTGGTGATCATAGATACTGCAGGGCGTCTGCATATCGACAATGAAATGATGGATGAGATTAAGGCGCTGCATGCGGCGGTCGATCCGGCGGAAACATTGTTTGTTGCCGACAGCGTCACGGGTCAGGACGCGGTGAACACCGCCAAGGCGTTCAATGAGGCATTGCCGCTTACGGGTGTGATCCTTACAAAATTGGACGGCGACGCGCGCGGTGGTGCAGCGCTATCTATCCGGCACATTACCGGCAAGCCTATCAAGTTTCTGGGTACCGGCGAAAAGCCCGATGCCCTGGAGCCATTCTATCCGGACCGGATTGCCTCGCGCATATTGGGAATGGGGGATGTGCTGAGCATTATCGAGCAAGCGCAACGTACCACGGACGAGGACAAGGCGCGAAAGCTCGCGAAAAAACTGACCAAAGGCAAGGGGTTTGACCTTGGAGACTTTCGTGACCAGTTACTGCAGATGGAAAACATGGGCGGCATTGCCAGCATGCTCGAGCGCTTGCCGGGTATGGGTGCGGTACCGGAGAATGTAAGAGGTCAGTTCAACGACAACCAGTTCAAGCGCCTTGTGGCCATTATCAATTCCATGACGCCTGAAGAACGGCGGTTTCCCGCCATCATTCGCGGCTCACGCAAACGGCGGATTGCCTGGGGTTCCGGTACGCAGGTCCAGGAGGTCAACCGCTTGCTCAAACAGTTTACACAGATGCAAAAAATGATGAAACGTGCCGGAAAAGGCGGCTTTAAGCGAATGTTACAAGGGATGCAGAGCGGCTTGCATGGAAAGCCCTTTTGATGTTGCATACACGCACGGGATGGCGGTCTTTAGTTCGTCATTTCCGGGCGGGAGATTAAAATAGAAATTAAGGTTAACAAAAGTGTGTCAACGACGTATATTAGGCGCTCATTAGCGGGCGAAACCACAACGGTGATCTATCCTTATGGACACTGACAAGGCTGCAAGGATTCAGGAGCGACGGACCGGCACCAAGAGCCTGGTCGATAAACTGACAGCAGAGCGTGCAGAGATGCTTACGTTATTCTGTCGAGTAGCGGGCCTAGAGCCGTTCAAGGATAAGAACCCGGCCCAGCAGGCACCCGCTTTGTTACAGGAGTTTTGCCAGGTTCTGGTGGATTATATTGCGGTCGGTCATTTCAGTCTTTACGAACGTATCGAAAATGACGCCGAGCGGCGTCGTGGGCCCGCAAACCTTGCGCGGCAACTTTATCCGCGTATCGCCCAGACGACGGAAGCAGCGCTGACTTTTAACGACAAGTATGATACGGAGGAGAAGCGCGATAATCGATCGGAGTTGGAAAACGATTTGTCGATCCTTGGTGAAGAGTTGGCATTACGCATCGAGCTCGAGGACAAACTGCTTAAAGCGTTGCTTTCGAGGCCACAGTCCGAGGAAGAACCAAACACCTCCGCCTGTTAGAGACGAACGGCGCGCCCTACAAGCGCCGACATTCCGTCAATCTTCCCTGCCTAGGACGATATAACGAATTACCGGAACATCGAATGCAAGCTGCGGATCGCTGATACGAAGCCGAATGCGGTAGTGTCCGGCAACGTCGGTCGGCAAGCTGGGGCTGCTGAGCACAATCGGCTCGTCTCCTGTGAGGTAGTAGCGCGCTTCCTGCAGCGATCGATAGCTCGGCTCGCCGACCAGGCCTGGCCCCGCAATTTCCCAGATGGCTTGAATATAGCCCGCACCGAGGAAGCGCATATTCGCATGCACGCGCAAGCGGTCACGCGCGGATACGGTGCGAGCCAGTGTGCCATCATCAAAAAGTAGCGCCAGGCGCGAGATGCTGAAGCCCGCGACCTCGGTGGGGGCGATGTTCAGCACGATCTCGCCGCTTGCGCTTCCACGCCCGTCATCGAAACGGCGTTGGTAGATCAGCCGGTCAAAACCCAGCTTGCGTGCCTCGTCGATGACGCGGGTCGGCACTAATGCCGTTTCGTTCAGCATGGCAATCGTGGTGCCGCTGATCACTTTGGACATGGACCGCTCGACGGTTCCGAGACGCACGGCGGTCGGCGTCAAGAAAATACCCTTTGGCGAGTAGACAGTGCCGCCGAGAGCGGCATCGGTGGTGGCAGCCCAGGCGAGCGTGACCGGGGTCACCCGGCCGGGCAGCAGCTGGCGGCTGCTTGGGGAGGCCGCCACACCTGTGACAGCGGCCTGCGACGCGGCCGGCGCGAGACCGGCAAGCAGGCAGCAGGCAATACCCATGTAACGTGACGATGAAAACATCGGATTCGACTTCTCTGATTAGAAGCATAGACGGTTTTTAGTCGGGGATAAGGGGCTGCTTAATCCCGGGAGGAGGGCGTCCGTCGGCCGATTTGGAGCGCAGCCAGCGGGTTGTGCGGGGCTCAGCGCAGGAATACGACCCGGAGATCGTCATTGGGCATGGTTGGCCGCGCTCGCGGGTAGCCTCGGGGCCGCGGCGGCGGCTCTGCCTGCGGGTCAGGGCTGCTCCGACGGGGCCATGGCGGGTGCTCTTAGCGCTCGCCAGAGTGTTTGTCGGGCTGGGCCGAGAACGCTTGGCCGCTGACGCCCTTGCTGTCGGGGCCCAGCAGATAGAGGTAGGTGGCCATGACACTTTCCGGCGTGGGCAGGCGGCCCGCATCCTCGCCGGGGTAGGCGCGCGCACGCATCGATGTACGCACGGCGCCAGGGTCGATGCTATTCACACGGACAGAGGTGTTGCTCTCTAGCTCGGCGGCGAGGATTTGCATCATGCCCTCGAGCGCAAAACAGGATACGCCGTAGGCACCCCAGTAGGCGCGCCCCTTACGCCCGACATCGGCCGTCGTGAATACAATGGAAGCATCCCCCGATTTCTTGAGCAACGGCAGACAGGCGCGGGTCAGCAGTAACGGGGCGTGTAGGTTGACCGTCAGCACCTTGACCCACCGCTCGAGATCGTAGAGTTCCAGCGGAGTGAGCGTGCCGAGCTCGGCGGCATTATGCAGCAGGCCGTCCAACCGCCCGAACTCGCGGTCGATAGTCCCGGCTACATTCTCATAGTCTTCAGCAGCGGCGCTCTGGAGGTCAAGCGAGATGATGGCCGGCTGCGGATAGCCGGCGTGCTCGATGTCGTCGTAGATGGCGTCCAGTTTTTTTACAACACGGTCGAGCAGCACGACGGTTGCGCCGTGACGTGCGAAGGTGAGCGCCGCTGTTTTTCCGATGCCCTCGGCCGCGCCCGTAATGAGAATCACGCGGTCAACGAGCAGATCCTTTCGTGGCGGGGGATGGCCCATGATCGAGATCGTTACGATGCGGGCGCATTCTAGCACGCTGTCACCAAGCAACGCTCGCTGCTCATTGGGCAAAGTTGTTAGATTTTCAGTTTGCTGTGGCGACGCTTTTCGGCATGCTGAGTGCGCCAGGCGATCCACAGCATGCGCATGGGTGTCAGACTTACGCGCTCCTTTAATACGTGACAGCCGTCTTTGCGGATTTCCTCGAGCGTGGTGCGCGCAATAGCGGCCATAATGAGGCCTGGTAGCTGCGACAAGCGATCGCGCTCGGGCAGACATGCAAGTGCGCGCTCGTATTGAGCATGGATGCCTTCGATCTGTGTTGCTACGAGCCGCTGGATGTTGACGCTCTCGTTTCCATTGAGTATGTCCACCGTGGGGACATCAAAGTGGTCGAGCTCCTCGCTCGGAATATAGATGCGCTGACGTCGTGCGTGTTTGCCCATGTCACGCACTATTGCCGTCAGTTGCAGGGCCACACCTAGCTCGCGCGCATACGCAAGCGTCGTGGCGTCTGTGTATTGGAGAATCAGCGCGGCTAGCAAACACACATTACCGCCGATGCGCTCGCAGTAGGTCCGCAGATCGACGGAGGTGCTGTAGCGAGTCTGACTCAGATCGTGTTCGAGTCCATCGATGAGCCCAAGTAGGCGATCTTCGGGCAGGTTGTAACTTGCAATCGCCGGCACCAATGCCCGCGCCACCGGATGGCTGGGCCTGCCCGCGAATGTGCTGGCGATTTCCCCGCGCCACCACTCGAGCTTGATCCGAGCGAGCGCGACTTCCTGGCATTCGTCGAACACCTCGGAGATCTCACGCACGTAGGCGTGGACCGCAGTGATCGCGTCTCGCTTCTCTGGCTCAAGGAACAGAGTGCTGTAATAAAGGCTAGATCCGGGACTATGAACCTTTGCCCGGCAATACTGGATTGGCGACATTTAACTCGCGGCAACGGCGCGATGGGGGAAGACGGGTCTTGAGCGTGAGTCAGGGCCAGATGGTTGAGTCGTCCTGATCTCGCGTGCAGATGCGGTTGCGGCCTTCTTTCTTGGAAATATAGAGGCGCCGATCTGCGACTTTGAGCAAAGCGTCTATGGAGTCCGCCGAGTCCGTGCCAAAGGTGGCGACGCCAATGCTTATGGTGAGCAAAACGGGCTCGGTGCCAGTGTCAAAAGCCGATTGCTCAACGGCCGCACGAATGCGCTCGGCCAGCACCGCAGCCCCCTCACGGTTTGTGTTGGGCAGGATAATGGCAAACTCTTCGCCACCTACGCGCGCTACGGTATCGACCGTGCGACCCATCTCTCCCAACAGCTCGGCGAGGGCGATCAAAACTCGGTCCCCAGCCTGGTGGCCATAGGTGTCATTAACACGCTTGAAATGATCGATATCCAACAACATCACGGACAAATGCGTCCCGGAGCGTTGGCTCAGGGCGAGGCTATGTTTGCCTTCCTGGAAAAACGCGCGCCGATTCTTGAGCTGCGTCAGCGGATCAGTCGTAGCCTGCTCTGTGAGCTGGCGGCGGCTGAGCTCTAGCTGGTGGATCGTGCGTGCCAGCTTGTGATGTACGCGCACTCTGGCCTGCAATTCCGTGGAGTCAATTGGCTTAGTGACGAAGTCATTGGCACCGTTGTGAAAGGCAAGATTTCTTGCGTCCTTGTCCTCTGCACCGGCGATGACAATCACCGGCAAGTTACGGATCTGTACATCATCGCTTGAGCGAATCTTGACCAACAGTTCATGGCCAGACAGATGCGGCATCAGGATGTCTGTAATGACAAGCTCGATTTCGGGATGCGTTTGCAGCAGGTTCCAAGCATCGATCCCGTCGTTCGCCGACAGCAAGGTATAGCGCTGCGACAGCGGCTTAGACAACAATCTGAGCGTAGCAGGCGAGTTTTCCACCAGCAGGATACAGGGGCGCGTCCGGACCTGCTCGTCGCCGTCGCGAGCGTGCAGCAGGATAGGCACATCGGACACGACGCCGTAGGCCGTTGGAGATTCGGTACTTGCGCTTACAGTGCGATTACCCACGAGGCACCCACCTTGTTACTACTAGCGCCTTGCGCGGGCGCTGTGTTGCCTACGGTTTGATTCTTGCTCTCCTTAGCTGCACACCCTTGCTACGATTCCAACTCCCGTAGACCCTTCTCGATCTGCTCGGGTTCCTCCACAGGCTTGGCCTCGCTGACCCCGAGCTCCGAAAATTTGCGCGCACCCGGCAGGACCTTAGCCTGGAACGAGCCCACCGACCGGTTGTATTGCGTCACGGCAGTGTCCAGGCTGCGGCCGAGGCGCGAGAGGTGCTCACTAAATGTAGTGAGTCGATTATACAGATCTTCGCCAATCTCGCGAATCCGCTCGGCATTAGCCGTCAGCGCCTCCTGGCGCCAGCCGTAGGCGACCGCACGGAGCAGTGCAACAAAACTCGTAGGGGTAGTCAAAATTACCCTTTGGCGTAGGGCGTCCTCCAGCATATCGTGATCGATATCCAGCGCTGCCCCCAGGAACTGCTCCCCGGGGATGAACAATACCACAAAATCCGGCGCGCGTTTGAACTGAATCCAGTAGGTCTTGGCCGCCAGCTCGCGAATACGGGTACGCACGTTGCGCGCATGCTGCTCGAGGTATTTCTTGCGGGTCTCGTCGTCCGGGGCCTCCACCGCGCTGAGGTACGCATCGAGCGGGGTCTTGGCGTCCACCACCACTTCGCGCCCGTCCGGCATGCGCACGATCATATCCGGGCGCAGCCGCCCCTCGTCACCGACCACCTGGGGCTGCTCGAAGAAGTCGCAGTACTCGACCATGCCGGCCAGCTCGGCCAGGCGCCTGAGCGTCATCTCGCCCCACTGACCGCGAACCTCGGGGCGGCGCAGCGCCTGTACCAAATTACGGGTCTCGCCGTGGAGCATGCGTTGGGTCTGGTTGAGGGACTCCAGGTGCTTGTGCAATGCCCCGTAAGCCTCTCTGCGCTCGTTCTCCATCCGCCGGATTTGCTGCTCGGTTTTTTCCAGTGCCTCGCGGATCGGGTTAACCAGGTGCCCTACGGCTTTTTCTTTTTGATCGAGCTCGCCCTTGGCCTGCATGTGGAAGCGCTTCAGGGTTTCCTGAGCAAGCTGCAGAAAAGCCTTGCTGTTGTCCTGAAGAGCCTGGGTCGACAGCGCGCTAAAGGTTTTCTCTACTTCTGCGAGTTTTTCGTTGGCCGACTGGCGTTCCATCTTGAGCGTGGTCTCAAGCTCGGTGATGGTACGCTGACTTCGCGCGCGCGCGAGCAGCCATCCCACGGTACCCGCCAGCGCAGCGACTGCAATTAACACTATAATAAGTATCGCGGTGTTACCCATAGGCGTCGAGCCAGTCACAAATTTCCATGGGCGCGTGAATTATGCCGTCCGCACCCCACAGTTGCGGGTTTTCCTCGCGGCTAATGTAACCGAACAGCGCCACTAGCGTCTTCATGCCTGCTTGTGTCCCTGCCTGAATGTCGCGTTCTGCGTCTCCTACAAGCAGGCAGCGCTCCGGCACGCTGCCCGCCTGCGCACAGGCATGGAGCAACGGCTCGGGATGCGGCTTGCGATTGTTGGTGGTGTCGCCGCTAACGATGCATGCCGGCTGCTGCCGCAGCGCGAGCTGATCGACGAGCGGCTCTGTAAGATACGCCGGTTTGTTCGTGACGACTCCCCAGTCGATACGCCGGCCGCTCAGGGCCTCGAGCAATTGCGGTATGCCGGGAAAAAGATGCGTCTCGCGGCAGAGATTGCCGGCATAGATCTCGAGATATCGCCGCCGCAGGGGCTCGAGGTTCTCACTGTCGGGCGCGAGCGCGAAGCCCAGCCGAACCAGCGCGAGCGCCCCATGCGAAACATGCGGTCGAATCAGGTCAAACGGCAACGGGTCATGATTTCTTTCCCTGAGCAGGAGATTCAATGCGTGCGCCATGTCGGGCGCGGTATCGGCCAAGGTCCCATCCAGGTCAAGCAGTACGGTGTCGATTCTACGCATCCGAACGCACGCTATAGGCAAAATAATTCACATCTACGCCCGGCGCGAGCCAATAGTGGCGCGTGAGCGGGTTGTAATGCAGACCGGTAAGCTCGAGCAGTGCGAGCCCGGCGGTTCGACCCCAGCCTTCCAGCTCTGAGGGCCTGATGAACTTGCGGTACTCATGTGTGCCGCGCGGCAGGAGGTTCAAGACATACTCCGCACCAACGATGGCAAGCAGCCAGGACTTGGGGTTGCGATTGATGGTTGAGAAGAACACGGCTCCGCCCGGTTTCACCAGTCGCGCGCAGGCACCGACGACCGCTGAGGGGTCAGGCACGTGCTCGAGCAGCTCCATGCACGTCACGACCTCAAACGACTCGGGTTTCCCCTGCGCCAACTGTTCCGCCGTGCTGCGCAGATACTCGACGCTGTGCCCGCTTTCTTTCAGGTGAAGCTTGGCTACGCTCAACGGCGCCTCACCCATATCGATGCCGGTCACGCGTGCGCCGCGTGCGGCCATGCTTTCCGCCAGGATCCCGCCGCCGCAGCCCACATCGAGCACGGTCTTGCCCTGCAGCGGTGTGCGCGCGTCGATCCATTCGAGACGCAGCGGGTTGATCGTATGAAGCGGCCGGAACTCGCTCTCCGGGTCCCACCAGCGTGAGGCCAGCTCTTCAAACTTGGCGATTTCGTCACGATCGATGTTTTGTGCTGCCTCGGTCATTGGGATATTAAGATATGCCTGCTGTGTTGCCTTAGGGTCGTGCCAACGAGGATCGGCTTGTGTAGGGCTCGACCTCCCTCGTTAGCCTCTTGCCGAGACGGGTCTTCTCGCGATCGAGGTCGTAGCGTGCCTGCAAGCTTACCCAGTACTCGGCCGATATTCCGAAGAACCGCCCCAGCCGCAAGGCGGTGTCGGCCGTAATGGCACGCTTCTCGTGCACGATCTCGTTGATACGGCGTGGCGGCACGTTGATGCTTTTCGCCAGGCGATACTGGCTGAGCCCCATCGGCTTGATGAACTCCTCGCGCAGAACCTCGCCGGGATGGATTGGTACTGCTTTTTTCATAGCTTGCTCACCGCATTATTTTGACAGGAATTCGTCCAGCCAGTTTACCGGGTCGAGCGTAAAGGTGTTCGCACCTTCGCGATAGCCAGCGCTCCGGTCTGCGTGCGACGCACAGACAGGCCCACAGGCGGGCAGAAAAAGGCGCAAAGCACCCACGACTGCCTGGATCGGCGACGACTGCTCATTTTGTCCACGTCTTGGCCTCTGTGCGTCTTGCCTGTTGTACAAGGACGCCGGCCACAGGCCAACGTGACGGATAACCACGCGCAAACGATGATGCGTTTCCGGTCGCTGGGTGGCCTCTATATCGACTGGATTCCGGGGCACCGCGCTGGTGGTTTCCGATGCGCATGACTGCGTGGGTGGGTGGAAACCAGATATTAACGCGTCGCGTTAATATGATCAATGGCCACTAG
>JBHHZP010000101.1:0-12403 GCA_046758085.1 Acidiferrobacterales bacterium | reverse complement strand
ACCGGTGCTGTCCGACGACACGACCGCTTGGCGCCGGTGATCTTACATGCTCGAGCCCCGAGCCGGTGATTCGGCCGACAACCATGCCTCGCGGGCAGGCGATGAAGATGTGCGAGCCACCGTCGACGGTCGGTGGCTCGGCGGCGAGAAAACAATCGATCACCCACAAGCAGTTACTCCCGGTTTTCCATACGGAGGTGCTAAAACACTATGATCCACGCATCGTGCTTACCGGTGTAACGGCGTGGTGCTAAGGATGAGCGTCATAGTCCTGGCGTAAATCTGCGCCTGTTAGCGAAGAACGACAGGGGATGCAATGTGAAAAGCCTCCTGGCCGCCTGTTTTCTCGCCCTGTTCGCCGTCATGCTGTCACTGCCCGCGTGGGCCCAGCGGGTCTCGTCCAAATGGGATCTGCCCGACCGCTTGCAGGTCAATGTCGGTGCGTTTTTTCTCGATGACGTCGATACAAAGACTGTTCTGCGCAGTACGACGACTCCGGCCGGCGTCATCATCAGCTTCGATAAAGACCTGGGCGTTGAGGAACGGGATGTCACGCCCAGGGTTGACGGGTTTTACCGCTTCAACCGCCGCCATCGGCTGGACTTCAGCTACTTCCAGATCGAGCGCGATGGAATCAATTTTATTCGTGTCGATATCCCCGGCGGAATCATTAACGGCCCGGTCAACGAAGGCGCGCTAGTGGACACCACGTTCGATCAGAAAATCTTCAAGATCAATTACCTGTTCTCGTTCTTTAATACGGAAAAGGCCGAGTTTGGCCTCGGCGGCGGCCTGCATTCGACCGACATCGACCTCACGATTCAGCCCGTAGGAAAGCCGCCGGTCACGGAAGGCACGCAATTGATTCCGCTACCAGTGGCGAGCGCGTTAGTCGGTTACAATATCAGTCCGCGGTGGTCATTCATGGCCCGCCTGGATGTCTTTGCGCTGGAGTACAAAGACTTCACAGGCTCGATGAGCGACATGCGGCTGGTGCTCGAGCATCACACCTTCAAGAATGTCGGCTTCGGCTTTGGGCTCAATCGCTTCGATTTAAACGTCGAGGCTTCAAACGACGACATTTTGGGCGAGATCGATAACACCTACAACGGGTTCCTGCTCTACGTCACGACGTACACGGGCAAAACAAGGTCGGGGTCGCAGTTGCGCAACAAGAACTGATAGGCACGAAGCCACCGCAGGTGGCCCATTCGGCCGCCTGATCCCCGGAGATGCCGCCGCACACCGGCCCGCCAGTTATGTCAGTTGGCATCTGTGGCGTACTTGCGGATCTCGACGCATCCCAGGATTTTCAGGCAACCGCTCTCGGCCGAAAAAGCGGTGGGTAATGCCGAGTCGTTGCTCGATCTACCGCAAGTTCGCGTGCTCTCGGAAGGGGACGGTTTCTGGAGCTGCTACCGGCAAGTTTCCGGCGCGCTACATGTCCGCGGCAACCTGGTTCCCGATGCTCACCTGGCGGCACTGTTGCTGGAGCACGATGTACCCGTGCTCTACACAAATGACGGGGACTTTAAAAAATTCGACGTCCTCGAAATCCGCAATCCCATCACATCTTAGGGCCGGTCGCAACGGGTAGCGCCTCTCAGGCGCTCGCCGCCCCTATGCCTGCGGTCGTCGCCGACTCGGCCTTACAGGCGTTCTTTGCCGCCAGCGCGATGAAGATGTAGGACCAGCCGTTCACGATCATCTCGATGGCGACAAAAAGGCCGATCACCCACAGACCCGACACCGGCCATTGGGAGAAGATCATCACGCCGAGGATGATCGATACGATGCCGCCCACAAGCGGCCACACCCAACCCTTCGAATGGCGGTGCTGAAACGCCATGATCACGCGCATGATGCCGACCGCGGTGATGGCGCCTGCTAGCATCAGAGTCAGAATGCTCGCGGCCATAAGCGGTTGACTCATGACAACGATGCCCGTAATCACATACAGGATCGCGATCAGTACATGCCAGACCACGCTCTTCCAGCCCTTGCACTTGAATGCATCGACGAATTGAAATCCGCCACCGACCAGCATGAGCACCCCGAAGAGCCACACGCTCGCGGCGGTCAGGACAACAGTCATGCCGAGGCCGATGGTGCCGAGGACGATAAAAAGAATACCCAGGGCCATAAGCCAACCCCAGCTCTTTTGCAGATCACCGAATCTTTCCACACTCGCACTCGCCACCGATGTCTCACTTTCTGCCATGTGATTGTCCTCCTGTTGTTGTCCTGGTTGGAATTTTCGATCAGCGGCGCGGAGAAAAATAATTACTCAAGGTATCCCGCGAACCGCCGACGGGATATTAACTCATAACCTGCCTGGTCAGAAGAAGCGGGTATTGCTAGCTATTCAACACTATGATATTAAAGTGCGATTATTGCCCGTGATTGCTCTCCGCTTCTGACGCGTCCAGACCCTCGTCGACCGGCTTCCGGATTGCCCCCAGCAGCTCCCCTACCAACCCCAGCTCCGGCTGCTTCTTCTGCTTGTTCTTTTGTTTTTCGGGGCTCACGTCTCCGGTATCGGCAGCACTGAGCGCGGCCACGCACGGATTGATCTCGCCGGTGCCGGTGCTCGCGGTAAATATCAGAAAAACGCCGCCGGTAAGGAAAACGAGCCCGGCCTTTGCCGCGGTCTCGCCCTTACGCAGCGTGGTTCGTTGGGGATTTGTCAGCGGCCCGCTGATGCGTACCGGGTTCTTGAAGCTGAATATACTTGCTTTCTTGCGCGCCGGTTTCAACACGATGTCCATCTCCTCGGTGACAAGGTTGACGGTGCCGCTCCCCTCGATCGTGATCTTACGCGTATCCATCACAATGGCGTCGCTGCGCGCCAACCCGTGCGTTACGTTGAACGGCCACACCATGCAGTTGAACTCGGTGGATTTCTTAATGCCCAGTCCCGTGGTCGTGATAGACATCAGGCCGGATGTGAGGCCGGCGCCCCAAATCCCCAAACCGCTGCCGGCGATGTGTGTCGGCCCGCTAACGAGCACCACGGCGCCGTCAGCGTCACCCAACAGTGCGCGCAACGTCTTGCCGTGGCCGCTGAGGTCGATATTAAGGTCTACCTTGCCCGTAACCGCGTCCGAGATCTGCCACCCCTGGAGCCACGCGCCGTAATCGAGGTGGCGCACCGTCAGCTTGATGCTGGCCTCCGGTTTTTCGCGTGTTGGGTCAATCTCGAGGTTGCCGGAGATGTAACCGCCAAACAGTTTCGCTTTAAAAGACGATACCACTATACGGCCATTATTAAGATTCGCTTTTATTCTTACGTCGCCGATGTCGATTGCTTGGGCCAATACGTCTGTCACATCCACGTCCAACTCGATATCCACCTGCGGGAGCGACTCGCCTGAGATGGCCAGGGCCGGGATGACACGTCGGTCGGCCGGCTCTGCAACAGCCTGCTGCTTGCGTTCCCTTAATAGGTCCACCAAGTGGTCGATGTCGAGCGTGCCGGTCTCGAGCTTGACGGCAATGTGAGGCCGCAGTTTCGTGGTTGTCAGCTTTACCTGGCCCGCGGCCCGGTGCTTGCCGAGCCCCACCTGCAGCTGGTGCAGATGATGCGTGCCTGCACTGTTGGCAAAGCGACCGCTTAACTCATAGGACCCCATTGTCGGCAGTTCCATGCCCAGTAGCTGGTTCAGTGCGCTCAGCTCTTTACCTTGGAGATCGAACCCCACATCAAACCCCTGGCCCTCGAGGGGTTGAGCTACCACGCCGTTGGCCTTGAACACCGCATCGGCCGCATTTAGCTCGACCCGGATCGGCCATGCCTTTGAACTGACCGCGAATTTAACCAGTTTACCCGTTGTAAGATCGAGCTTGATCGGCACACCGTGCACAGCGCCGTCAACCACAACCCTCACCGCCTGCCCGGCGGTCGCCGTCGCCCGCGCGGTGGAAATTTTGACCGGAATGACGGTGCCATCGGGCTGGCTGCGATAGCTCAGCTTCATGGCCTGCGCGTCGAGTGTCAGACGTGCCTGCTCGATCAGCGTTCGCAGCGTGTGGCCGCTGCTGGCGAGATGTAGCTCCATATTGCCCGTCGTACCCCGGAGCCGCTCGCTACGCGCGAAGGCACTCACTGCCTTGTCCAGATCCACACTCTTTGTTGAAAGGTCAAGCACCACGCTGGGTGTGTCGCCGCTTGCATCCAGCGTCACCGCGCCCGCGGCGGCAGTCCCCAACAGTGATACATGCATCAATGTAAGCGCTGCTTTACCACGTTCGAGTTTCGCCGACATCGCTAAATTGCGGATAGCCGTCGGCGCGCCCACGATGCGACCGATCTCGACTTCGAGATCGGCGTCCATGGTACGCAGCCAATCTATCGGCAGCCTGTCATCAAGCGAGAATTTTTCAGGTTTTCCCGTTGCGGTCGTACCGGCCACGATCAGTTTATCGACCTTGAACATCCTGGAGGCGAGCTTCGCGCTGAGTTTGGGCCGAGTCCCGCGTGTCTGCAGGATGAGAGAACCGCTTACGTCCGTGTCGTCGGCTTGCGCCTTCAACTTGGTAACCACGTAGCTGCCGTTGCGGTCACGGATACGACCGGATGCGGTATAGGAATCCACTTCGGGAAGCGTCAAGGTGAGCAATCGTGCCAATCGGGACAGGCGGCGGCCCTTCAGGTCGACCCGCAGGTCGAAGCCCGCACCCGCGCTCGGGCGAGCGACGTTACCGCGCATGGCGAGCGTGGCGCCGGCACCGCTCGCGTCGAGCTTGACCGGCCACGGTTTCGTGGGCGCGGTCAGTTCCATCAGCGGCCCGCCGATGAAAGATATTCGCAAGGGCGTCTTCTCATAAGTACCTTCCAGATTGAGGCGTAGCGCTTTGCTATCGGGCAACAGGATCCGGCCCGTGCGAATGACGACGTGGGCCGGCCTATCAGCGCGGCCTAGGTAACCGGCAACACCCGTAATGGCGTAGCCGGAGTCGCGCTCGCGCACGCGACCGGAGAACCGGTAAGGTCCAAGTCTCGGCAACGGTATGCGCACCAATGACGCCAGCTCGGCAAGCTGCTTGCCACGGATGCTCACGCGAAGATCAGGACCCCGGGCCTTGAGGGGCTCGGCGATCGTGCCTTTGATCTCGAGCCTCGCGCCCGCACTGGTAGCACTGAGCTCGATCGCCCACGGCTTCACTGGCGCAATGAGGCTACCGGGCGTTCCACCGGTCGCCGTGACACCGAAGGGCAGCTCACCGACCTTGCCTTCCATGCTCAAGTGAATCGGCTCATCGGCGGCGAGCGCAACCGATCCTGTATCGATAGCGAAAAGGTTCGCGCTTTCTTTGTCGCCCAGGTGCCCCGCAAGATTCGTGACGTTGTAGTTTTCGTCCTTTTTGACCAGGCGGCCGGAGAGGCCGTAAGGACCGAGGGCGGGCAACGGTCCGCCCGTCAATCGCACGAGCTCGCCGAACTGCTCGCCGCTAACCGCAAAGTGCAAGTTTGCGTCTGCCTGATCGACGTCTCCCTTCACCTCGAGGGTTGCGCCCGCCGTGCGCAGCCTCACCTCCAGCGGCCACGGCTGGCTGGACACGACCAGGTCGGTCAGGGTACCACCAAGCAAAGATACCGTGAACGGGATGTCACGATATGAACCGCTGAGGAGAAACTGCACCGGTTCGTCCAGTGCCAGCGCCCCGGCGGCCGCGGCAATAACCAGCCGTTCCTCACGGTCGGCATCGACACGATACGCGACCGCACACTGCTCACACGACAGTGACTGGATTGCTGGTAGTGCCGGGGACGTGCCGGTATCTTGACCGAATGTCCAGTTGTTAGCGCCATCGGCGCGCGCTTCGAACAACACGTCGAGGCCGTCGACGCCGACGTTGAGGATATCCAGGTTCCCATGGAGCAGTGGCCACAGCGCGAGCTGTACCTCGACACGCCCAGCGCGAGCGAAATCGGGACGCGAAGCCCATGGCGGATTGGCGACACGCAAGTCCTCGATCGCAATCGTGGGGTGCAGGGACAGTTCCAGCGACATCTCACCGCGCAGGTTCACTTGCCTGCCGACGGCTTTACTGATCCCCGATTGCAAAGGATCGCGATACGTGGAGAGATCGAGCGACAGCAGGACCACCACCAGCACGGTGATCAGGACAAGCAGCACAGCGATCGACCAGCCGATTACCTTAACTGCGCGCATTTTCCATCCTTTGCACTGTTATATTTGGTTTGGGAGTAAATAGTCGGTCTTGTCTCTATAATGCGACTGCCCTAAAGTCAGGGCTTGGCCCGCCGGGGAGAATAAAGGGTACTATGATAACCAATCATTGCGGTGCCTGCCGTAAGCGGCCCTGTGTCGCGGTCCGCTACGAGCACTTAGTGCTATTAGCTCAGGAATAACGAAATCCATGAGTTACTTGCGAGAACGCTCGCTCACTGTTTTTCCTGCGGGCTCCAATGGCGAGTTCAACTTGCCACCCGAGCTCGCCATGGTCATTACCAACGGTAAGGGCTGCGAACTGTGGGACAGCGATGGCCGGCGTTTCCTCGATTTCTCGATCGGCTGGGGCTCGGTGCTTGTCGGCCACGCCCACCCCGACGTCGTGGACGCAGTAACGGATCAGGCTCCACTCGGTTCGAACTTCGCCTATATCAACGAGAATGCGCTGCTGCTGGCCGAGGAGATCATCCGCTTGAGCCCGGCGTGCGATGCGTTGCGCTTCTGCGCCTCAGGCACCGAGGCCACCCTGTACTGCCAGCGCCTGGCGCGGGCGTTCACGGAACGGCCGAAAATGCTCAAGTTCGAGGGCGCCTATCATGGCGCCCATGACATTGGTGTCACCAGCTTGTTCCCGGCGCACCCGCCGGATTTCCCCGAGCCCGACCCGACTAGCGCCGATGTCAGGCATACTGCCAAACGGGACATACTGGTCGCCCCGTTCAACGACCTCGCGCAAACGCGCCAGATCGTGGTCGAGCATGCACGTGAGCTGGCAGGAATCATCGTCGAGCCGCTGCAGCGCTGCACACCGCCCGAGCCGGGCTTTCTCCAAGGTCTGCGGGCGCTGACGCGCGAGTACGAAGTACTGCTCATATTCGACGAGGTCGTGACGGGCTTTCGTCTCGCTTACGGCGGCGCACAGGAGTATTACGGCGTGGTACCCGATCTGGTGGCTTACGGCAAGGCGCTCGGGGGCGGCTACCCGATCGGTGCGTTCGGCGGCCGCGCCGACATCATGGACATCGTGCGCGAGGATCGCCTGGGCGACGAGCACTACGTCTGGGTCGCCTCCACCCTCGGGGGTAACCCGATCTCGACCGCGGCCGCGCGCGCTGCGCTCTCGGTGCTGTCGCAACAGGGGGTTTACGATCGACTGCATGCTCTGGGTCACTACCTGCGCAATGGTATGCGACGCATCCTCACGGGGCACGAAATCACTGGCCAGGTAATCGGCGACGGGCCGCTGGCGCAGGTGGTGTTTTCCGGCGAACCGGTGCGCGACTACCGGTCAACGCAACGCGCAGACAAGGAACGCGGGCGCGCTGTGATGCTGGGTTTGTTCAAACGTGGTGTATTTCTCAATCCCATGGGTACCAAGCTTTACCTTTCGATCGCGCATGACGAAACAGTATGCGATGCCTTTCTGGATCGGTTCGACGATGCGCTGATGGAGGCGCGTTAACGCCGCTCCAGTCAGTTTGAGACGGCTGGCGCAGTCTTTTCGTCGACGCTCTTATCGACAATTGCGCGAGGTGGGCGATAAATGTCCGAAGTCGTAATCATTACGGGGGCGAGTCGCGGCATTGGTGCCGCGACCGCGCGTGCTGCCGGCGCAAGGGGCTTCGCCGTGTGCGTCAACCATCGCGACAGCGCAAGCGACGCCACAGCGGTGGCGAAGGATATCGAGGTGGCGGGCGGTCGGGCAATCGTAGTGCAAGGCGATGTGTCGCGCGAGCACGATGTCGTGGAATTGTTCGAGACTACTGTCAGCGAGCTCGGCCCCGTGGCGGCACTAGTCAACAACGCCGGTTTTTCCGGGCCCGCCGGGCGGCGCGTCAAGGACGTCGAGGCGCAAACACTGCACGACGTGTTCAACATCAACGTGATCGGTTCCATCCTGTGCGCACGCGAGGCCATAAGGCACATGTCGACACGACATGGTGGGCGCGGCGGCCATATCGTTAATGTCTCTTCGACGGCCACACGGCTAGGCAGCCCCAACGACTGGGTGGATTATGCCGCCTCCAAGGCGGCGATCGATGTATTCACCCAGGGTCTCGCGCGCGAGGTTGCCGAAGACGGTATTCGCGTCAATGCGGTAGCACCCGGTCTGACCGACACAGAGCTGCATGCGCGCGCCGGCGAGCCCGGCCGCCCCGCCCGTCATATTCCGCAGATCCCCATGAAGCGCGCCGCCACGGCCGTGGAAGTCGCGCAGACTATCTTGTGGTTGATCACCGAGGCACCGGCCTACATCACGGGTGCAGTATTGCCCATCTCCGGCGGGCGTTAGTACCCGCCCTAATTCAACTAATCGCGCTGACCCGTGCAGATGCACCCGTCGCTTGCCTCGCTGTCACAGGGTTCGTACTCTAAGGACTACCTTCACGAATGCGCGAGGACGATCCCGTGAACGATGAGTTTCCAAGCATGTGGGCTGGCGCCCATCCGTGGCGCGCAACTATCAAGGAAGCGAGCGCTGCACCGATTCCACAGGGGGGGCGCTCGGCACTGTTGATGCGCCATGGCAGCCTGGCGGTGCGGTACTATGCTCCGAAGGGCACAGACCCGCAGCAACCGCATGATCAGGACGAGGTCTACGTCATCGCCTCGGGCTCGGGAATGTTCGTCAACGGCGATGACCGCGTGCCGTTCGGTCCCGGTGATGTGCTGTTCACACCTGCAGGCCAGGTTCACCGATTCGAAGACTTCAGCGACGACTTTGCTACATGGGTGGTTTTTTACGGTCCCCGCGGGGGCGAGAAGCCAGCGTGACGATGCGTGCATAGCGGATGCATTGTGCGCAAGCTCATTTCATCGTATCGCAGCACCGCGATCGAGGTAAGGGCGTGGGCATGAGTACAGAGGCGTCGGAAATTCATTTCACGCTCGACTTCGACTACGGCGCCGACACCGACGAGAACCGCCGCCGCTTCGAAGGCTCGTGGGCCGAGTTTCAGAACAGGTGGGGGGCATAAACGCTATGGCCTCATTTCCAACCCAAGCTCGTGCCGTCATCATTGGTGGCGGCATCATCGGATGCAGCACGGCGTACCACCTGGCGAGGCTGGGCTGGGGGGACGTGGTACTGCTCGAGCGCAAGAAGCTCACCAGCGGCTCGACCTTCCATGCGGCGGGTCTGGTGGGGCAACTGCGCACGAATGCCAACATCACGCAGCTGCTAAAGAACAGTGTGGAGCTCTACGACCGGCTGGAGCAGGAGACCGGCCAGGCGAGCGGCTGGAAAATGGTCGGCGGCTTGCGCCTCGCCTGTAATGAGGCACGCATGACCGAGCTTAAGCGCCAGGCTACCACCGCTCACAGCTTCGGGCTCGAGATGGAGTTGCTGAGCCCGGCGGAGGCGCAGGAGCTATGGCCGCTGATGGACATCGCGGATGTGGTCGGTGCCGCGTACCTGCCTACGGACGGTCAGGCCAATCCGTCGGACATCACACAGGCGCTGGCCAAGGGCGCGCGCCAGGGCGGCGTGCGGATCATCGAGGACTGCGCGGTGACAGCCATCCACAACAAGAATGGTCATGTGGCCGGCGTGTCTACGGACCTGGGCAACGTTCATTGCGAGATCGTGGTGAACTGTGCCGGCCAGTGGGCCAAGGAGGTCGGCCGCCTTGCTGGCATCACCGTGCCGGTGCAATCTATCCAACATCAATATCTCGTGACCGAGGCGATCGAAGGTGTGCCACGTGATCTGCCCACGCTCAGGGATCCCGACCGGTTAATCTACTTCAAGGAAGAGGTCGGAGGCCTGGTGATGGGCGGTTACGAGCACAACCCCATGCCGTGGGTATTCGACGGCATCCCTGCAAACTTCCATTTCACGCTGCTCGATTCCGACTGGGATCATTTCGAGCCGCTCATGGAGCAGGCGCTCGTGCGTGTGCCCGCGCTCGAGCATGCCGGTATCAAGCAGCTTATTAACGGCCCCGAGGCCTTCACCCCGGACGGGAATTTCATCCTCGGGGAAGCGCCGGAAGTACAGGGCTTTTTCCTGGGCTGCGGGTTCAACGCCTTTGGCATAGCAAGCGGGGGCGGTGCCGGTCGCGCGCTCGCGGAGTGGATCGCCGGCGACGAACCACCGTTTGATCTGTGGCCGGTGGACGTGCGCCGATTCGGGCGCCATCACGCCGATGACAGCTGGGTGCGGGCGCGCACGCTCGAACTTTACGGCAAGCACTACACGATCGCCTGGCCCCACGAGGAACACGACAGCGCACGGCCGCTGCGGGTCTCCCCGCTGTATGAACGGCTCAAGGCACAAGGCGCCTGCTTCGGTTCGAAGATGGGTTGGGAGCGAGCGAACTGGTTCGCGCCCGCCGGAACAGAACCGAAGGATGAGTACTCCTTCGGGCGACAAAACTGGTTCGAGCCGGTGGGCGAGGAGCACAAGGCCTGTCGCGAACGGGTGGCGCTATTCGATGCGAGCTCGTTTGCAAAGTTTCTCCTCACAGGTCCCGATGCCGAGGCCGCATTGTCGTGGATCTGTGCCAACGATGTCGCAAAGCCGGTAGGCAAGCTCATCTACACGCAGCTGTTGAATCGCCATGGCGGCATCGAATGCGACCTGACGGTGGCGCGCCTGGCCGAGGATCGCTACTACATCGTCACCGGCACCGGCTTCGTGACGCACGACTTCTCGTGGATCGTGCGCAACCTGCCGCAAGAGGCAAAGACGCAACTGGTCGATATTACATCCGCCGTCGCCACGCTGTCGCTCATGGGACCACGGGCACGCGATGTGCTCCAACAGATCACCGCCGATGATGTTTCCAACTATGCATTTCCATTTGCGACGGTCAAGGAGATCCGCATCGCGGGTATTCCCGTGCGTGCGCTACGGATTACCTACGTCGGCGAGCTCGGCTGGGAGTTGCATGTGCCGACCGAGCGAGCTGCCGAGGTCTATGAGCAGCTCATGCAGGCGGGGAGCAGTTTTGGTATCGCCAATGCCGGTTACCGCGCAATCGAGTCGCTGCGGCTCGAAAAAGGTTATCGCGCCTGGGGCGCTGACATCAGTCCCGACTATACGCCGATCGAGGCCGGGCTCGGGTGGGCGGTGAAGCTCAATACCGCTACGCCATTCCAGGGCCGCGAGGCGCTCGAGGCACAGCGCGGTGGTGGCGTCAGCAAGAGGCTAGCTTGCTTTTCGGTGAAGGAAGCCGATATCGTGCTGCTCGGGCGAGAGACGATTTACCGCAATGGGCAGCGGGTCGGATGGCTCACCAGCGCCGGCTGGGGTTATACCGTGCGGCAGAATATCGGTTACGGCTATGTGCGCAACGCCGACGGTGTAGACCGGGCCTATCTCGAGCAGGGCCGCTACGAGCTGGAGGTCGCGACCGACCGCGTTGCGTGCCAGTTACACGTCGGTCCGCTCTACGATCCCAAGATGGGACGTATCAAGAGCTAAAAACATCCAACGCAAAGACGCAAAGATAAAAACAATTGTATAGTTCAAAATAAAAATACCTTTCCATGTGCCGTTACCGCTTACTCGATACGACCGATATCAATGCCGTGGCTGCCTGTTCCATCAGGCTCTCCCAATCCCCGATTGCGGGCTGACGGAACAGGCGCATGGTCGGGTACCAGAGACTGTCATCGCGCCCGAGGAGGTAGGACCACGCGGGCGCATACGAAAGCAGCGTCCAAACCGGACGGCCCAGGGCCCCGCTGAGGTGCGCGACGGCGGTGTCTATCGTTATCACGAGATCAAGGTTAGCGATCAACGCCGCGGTGTCAGCAAAGTCCTGGAGCTCGCTCGAGTAATCGATAAGCTCCAGGTCATCCGGAGGATGGGCGGCCTCAGTCGCGGCCGGCCCTTTCTGCAGGCTATAAAAGGTAACACCCGGGACACGCGCAAGCGGCGCAAACGCATCGAGCGAGCACGTCCTGTGCCGGTTGCGCGGCGTGGATCGGCCCGCCCAGCAAATTCCAACCTTGTATGCCCCCTGTGGCGCACGGTCCGTCCACGCCTGCATCAGCGCAGGATCCACCTTCAGGTACGGAACATTGCGGGGTATGGTGTCCGCCCGGGTGTCGAACAGGCCCGCCAGGCTCAGCATCGGCATGTGTAAGTCGAAACCGACATCTGCAGGCAGTTCGTTAGGGTCGCCGACCACGGCGTCGATATCGAGCGACGACCCGAGCAGCCGCTGCAGTTCCGGCTGGCATGCGAGCAGGACGCG
>JBHHZP010000100.1:0-12404 GCA_046758085.1 Acidiferrobacterales bacterium | reverse complement strand
AGGAGCCAGCCGAGGGTGTCGGTGATCGCCCCGTTCCGCGGCTGCAGGCGGTGCGCCCGCTCCGCAGTCCTCACAGCCCGTGGATCCCCCTGCAGGTGGTATAGCCAGGCCAGGTTATTCAGGGCGAGTGCATTCTTGGGGCGGGCCTTGACGATTCGCTGGTACTGGGCGATAGCGGCCTTGTGCTGCTTGTCTTGCTGGTAGGCCTGCGCCAGCAGGAATCGGGTCGCGTGATCGTCGGGATGCGCGCGCAGCCAGCGCGTCAACGGACGGTAGGGATCGGCGACTTTGGCCTGTCGTCGCGCTGCGTACGCTTTGACTGCAAGCCCCCGGCTGGCCGATCGCTTGGACCCGGCCTCGTACGCGCGTATGGCCGCCGCCGGCTTGCCGTCTAGCATGTGCAAGTCGCCTTCCAGCGAGTAACCTGCCGGACTTTTCGGCTGGTGCTGCTGCAGCTTGCGCGCCTTTCTCAATGCCTGCTTGCTATTGCCTTCGCGCGCCTCGATGAAAGCGAACGCCCCGATGGCGGCGATGTGGTCCGGCTCGAGCTCAAGGGCGCGGGACAGGTCCTGCTTGGCCTGGGCCACATTCCCTAACGCCAAGTGCGCGCGCGCGGCGTTGTAATGGAGATCAGCAGACCACGGCGCAGTCTCGAGGGCCCTGGTAAAACTGGTGAGCGCCTCTTGGTGCGCGCCACCCGAACTCTGGGCAGCACCCAGTGCGGTTAGCACCTGTGTACTCTGAGGCGCGGCGGCGACGACCTCCGCGCCCACTTTTTGGGCGCGCTCAGAGTCCTGTTTTGCCAGGTAGTAGCGGACCAACAGCAATCTGGGCCTGACAGCGTGTGAGTCCGCGGCCCGCGCACGTTCGAGCCAATCAAACATGCCGCTTTCGTCACCGGCCGCAGCAGCAAGCTGTGCCAGGGCTGTCATGACTTTTGCGTTCTTGGGCTCAATCGCCAATATCTTTTCAAAGCGCGCTTGTGCATCATCGCGCCGCCCTTCCTGATAGTCGAGGCGTCCAAGAATGAACAGGGTTGCTCGGTTCGTGGGCTCCAGGGTCAGCGATCGCATGAGTTGCCGGCGTGCTTGCCTTTTTTGCCCGCTGACCATGTATACCGCGCTCACAAGGTTATGCACGCCCGCATCATCAGGCCGGCTCGCGAGAAGCTTCTTCGACTCAAGCAGTGCGTGCTTGACGTCGTTCTTGCGCAGGTATGCCAGTATCAGCAACACCTCACGTCGATATGGGCCCTGCTTGGTTTGCGGTAACTGCTCCAGCGCTTCGATGGCCTCCTGGATCTTTCCGGCGCTCAGATAGCCTCTGGCCAGCACCATCTGCAAGGTCTGGTCTCCCGGGCTCGCTTTGGCGCCTTTCTCCAACTGGGAGATCGCCGCGCCGGGATCCCCGGCCTGAAAGTACGCCTGGCTCATGATGGCCAAGAGCTCACTGTCGCCAGTGCCTGCGCGTGCCGCCGGGGCTAGCGTGGCCAACGCCTCCCCAGGTTCCCGCTGGCGGAGCCGAGTCGCCGCGAGCAGCTTGCGCGCGGGAAGGTTGGTAGGATCTGAGGCGACCACACTGCTCAAGTAGCTGGCGGCCTGCTCCAGATTGCCCTGCGCATATTGAGCAGCCCCAAACAGTAGCCTACTAGGTTTATGCTCGGGGAACATAGCCAGCACCCGCTGCAGATGCTCTACCGCCGTCCTGTAATCGCCATCGTCATAGGCAATGACCGCCCTCAGGTACAGCGGCCCCGGATGGTTAGGCGCCAGATTCAGCACCGCATTTATGCTTTCCAGGGCCTGCGCTGCTTGCCCTTGCCTCCATTGCGCCTCGGCCAGGCCGAGCCGGGCGCTTAGCATTTGGGTGACCGTGGGCCGGGTGTCATCAGCCAATACGGCCCGGAAAGCCTCCTCGGCCCCTGCATAGGCTCTTCGGGTGATTGCCAGCTCGCCTTTGACCAGCCAGGCTGCGACGTAATCGGGATCCAGGGTGAGCGCTTCGTTCACGTAGCGAGCGGCCTGAGTCGGCTTGCCCGCAAGCATGGCCGTTTTAGCGAGCCCGATGCGCGCGGCGAGGGACTGCTCTTGCCGCTCGAGGGCATGCCGGAACGCGCGCTCTGCTCTCGCAGCGTTCCTCAGGCCGAGATAAGCGTCGCCATGGAGCAGGTAGACTTCGAGCTGTGTCTCGACGGATGCCGTGGCATCGGTCTCGATCTCGTCAAGGACGGTCTCGTAGTCCCCCTGTGCGAGCAGCGCTCTGCCTAGAGGTATCAGCACCTGATCGTCCGATGCGCCCAGAGCCTGTGCGTGGCGAAGTTCCTTTTCTGCAGCTGCGGCATTCCCCATCGCGAGCGAGATCTGGCCCAGGAGAAGGCGCGCCTCCTGGTTGCTCGGCTTGCTTTGAAGGGCCTTCTTGAGCTCGATCATGGCCGTCCGGTATTCGCCTTGGGCCACGGACTCCTTGGCCCGCTCGATCCGTGTCTCAGCGCTGGTGAACGACTCGCAACCTGACAGCACGATGAGCGTTGCCAACAGGAGTACGACGCACCCGCCACCCGCACTTGGACCCTTCATAATAGCTGTATCCTCACCGTTTCCTGCTCGTGGCTGCCCAGCGCCATAGCGGGCTAGGACCTCAGGATTTTTCAAGGCCGTCAATCGCTGCCTCTAGGGTCTCGATGGAATCTGCCAGAAAACGGCGTAATGTTCCGGCAGCATCACCGTAAGTCTGCTCCAGGTCTGTGGCAATCACGAATACGGTGATGCCGCGACTGTTGGTCATCGTGGCCCAAATGTCGAAAGCTTTTGCCAGGTAGTCACTGCCGGTCCGCTTGCCATCCACATAATACCAGCGCCATACGATTTTCTCCTTGCCGTTCTCGGCCCTTATGATGGTCTCGGCAACACCGTTCGATGGGGGCAGGCGCTGGTACGTTAATGATTTGCTGGCAACGGGGGTCCAGTGGGGTTTGTCGTATACCTGGTTCTGTTGATGGACAGCTTCCTTGCCCTGCTCTTGTCGATGGTAGTAAGCAACGTACACGTAAACGGTTTCGCCCTGGGTATTGCGGTAGAGCTTTTCACGGAACACATCGGCTCCGTGAAAGCTCGGGCGGTAAGTTTCTCTCCGGGAGCTCTCCGTATACCAGGGCCCAATTCGACTGGGAAGAACCAGATCGATGCTAATATCGTCGCCGATATCAGGCACGTAGAGCTGGGCGAGCACCGGTCCTATGGCCATCCCACACAGCCCGAACAAAGCGCCCTGGATCAGCATCAACCTTGGATGGCGAGCGCCCTGCGCTGGGCTCGACGCCGCTGGCTTCTCATCTTCCAGGCGGGTTGCGTGGGGGCGGGCGGCCGTAAGGTACTTGCTCCCTACCAGGGCGAGGAGGCCGATCCCGGCGCCAAACAGCACCCAACCCAGCGTATCGTGATCGTTTAGCAACGGATGCTGCATGCTGGTGGATTGGCCGACAAGCACGACCACATAGATACGGATGGTGTTGGTGAGAAACGAGACCAATGCGGCGGCGGCCGCGCACAGCAGGCCCAGTCGGGGACCAACTTGTCTCACGTATGCGTACAAGAATGCCAGGGTCAAGGCAGCGACAAGCTGACCCAGGCCGCTGCAATATTCAGCAACTTCGAATGTCCCGGCCGGAACCAGAATAAACAGCCCCTCCAGAGCGGCCGGAACCCCTGTCCAGTCGAGCAGGCGAACCACCGCCCTGGCTGTTGCATGCTGCAGATAAATATTCAGAGAGTCCCAGATGGGTACGGCGAACAGCATCAACAGGATGGGAAACGCCAGCGACTTGACGGCCTGGTAACCCAGGAGGGCCCACACCAGGAAGCCCACCAGAAACACCAGACTTAGCTGTTGGACAATCTGTACATGAGCTATTTGCGCCAGAAACCACACGAGGGAGGTAATCACCAGCAGACAAATACCAAGGACGTGCGGTTGCAGGCTGAGATCGTCCAGGATCCTTACCCAGCGCTTCCAGAAGATCACGAGGCACAGACCAAGCAGGAGCAGCCCATGCGAGTACTTGGCGTTCCCGCCTGTCCAGAGCTGCACTAGGGTTGCCGCCGTCGACTGGTAGAGAATCAGCGCAGCCGTGATCAGCAGAAGCACGATATTAGCGGGGTTGAGAATGATACTCCGGTTAAACATCCGACCATTGCCCCATTGTAGGCCGCGCTTATTCATCATGTCGTCAAACGTGGGGCAACTTACCCGAGGCGGCTCTTGGCCATCAGCGTAATTTGCAAGTCTCGCGCTATGAGCGGGTTCCCTGCTGCAAAGAGCAAATATAGCAGAGCAAGTGCATGGATATGGAACTGTGGTGATGACATTACGCCCGAGATCTAGTGCCCCTACTTGAGGCCGTGTTTACTCATCAAGTCGTAGAGCGTGGGCCTACTCACCCCCAGTAACTCTGCAGCCCGGGAGATGTTGCCGTTGTCGGCGCCGAGCGCGCGCACGATGGCCTGGCGCTCGGCCCGGTCGCGCACCTGACGCAGGTTAAGGGTAAGTGTGTCGTGAGTTTGCTCGTCCAACCCGAGGCCACTAGCGGTTACCCTGTTCCCCTCGGCGGTGATAACGGCGCCATTGACCTTGTTCTCGATCTCGCGGACATTACCGGGCCAGGCATACGCCCGGATTGCCTGTAGCGCGTCCTGGCTGAAGCCGCGGACGCGTCGGCGATGCCTCTCAGCGTACCTCTCCAGGAACGTTCTCGCCAGCACCGTCGCGTCGCCTTCGCGCTCGCGCACTGGCGGGACCGTGACGCTTACCTCGCTAATGCGATAGAACAGGTCCTCGCGGAAATCCCCGCGTTCGATCAGCACTTTGAGATCGTGGTTGGTGGCGCCGACGACGCGGACGTCGACCGGGATTTCGTGATGGCCGCCGAGCCGATCGATGACGCGCTCCTGCAGGAAGCGCAACAGCTTGGCCTGTAGCGAAGCGGGCATGTCGCCGATCTCGTCCAGGAACAACGTACCGCCGTCGGCATGCTCGACTTTGCCGCGCGTCTGTTTGACGGCGCCGGTGAACGCGCCTTTCTCGTAGCCGAACAGCTCGCTCTCCAGCAGCGTCTCCGGGATAGCCGCGCAGCTTATCGCGACAAAGCGCTTGTCGCGTCTCGGGCTGAGCGTATGGATGGCGCGCGCCAGCAGCTCCTTGCCGGTTCCGCTCTCGCCTAGCAGCAGCACGCTGGCATCCATGGGCGCCACTTTCTCGATCAAGCGGCAGACCCGCAACATGCACTTGCTGGTGGCGATGATCCCCTCCAGCGGGTACAGGGCCTGGCGGCTTAGCAGTCGCCGGTTCTCGGCCTCGAGCTGATACATGTTGTAGGCACGACGCACGATGAGGTCCAGAATGTCGGTATCGAGGGGCTTCTGGTAGAAGTCATAGGCCCCGAGCCCAACGGCCTTCACCGCATTTTCCCGGTCGTCGTTGCCTGTGATCACGATAATCTTGGTATGGGGCGCGAGCACGAGCATGTCCTCGAGTGTCGCCAGGCCTTCCGTGACGCCGGCCGGGTCCGGGGGAAGCCCCAGGTCCTGCAGGACGACGGGTGGCTCGTGGCGGCGCAGCTCGGCGAGCGCCCCGGCCCGGTCCGCTGCCATGATCACTTCGTAGTCATCGAAGCACCAACGCAGCTGGCTCTGCAGTCCGGGATCATCCTCCACGACCAGGAGTTTCTTGTCCTCAGCCGTCATTTCCCGATTCCTGCTCGCTTGTACTCGCGGGCCACGTTGGTCCTGTCGGCCGCCGGAAGAATGACACGGAACGTCGTACCGGTACCCGGCTCGCTGACTACCTCGACCTCACCACCGGCCGCCCGAATGAACTCGCGCACCTGGTAGGCACCGATCCCCATCCCTTTGCTGCCCTTGGTGGTGTCGAACGGGCGAAACAGCCGGTCCCGTAAGAACTCCGTATCCATACCGCAGCCGTTGTCGCGGATCTCCACTGTCGCATTGGTCCCTGCCCTTTCAAGCGCGATTCTGACATAGCCATTCGCGGCCGTGGCCTCCTGCGCGTTCCTGATAATATGTCCCAGCACCATGCCGAGGCGATCCGGCTCGGCGAAGACCTGCACCGCCGGGTCCGCGGCCTCGAGTTCGGGGACCGGGCGTCGATCGCGGTGCTTGCCGATCAGATCGGCAAGCAGCTCCGAGAGCACGATGCGTCTGGCAGCAGCGCCGGAGTCACCGCGTTTCAGTTGCTCGAGCAGTCGGTTCATGCGCTGCACGGAGTTCTCGATGGTGCGGATGGCGTCTTCGATGAAGGTGGGGTTGTTCTTGTGCCTGGCGGCATTTTTTACCACCAGGGACTGCTGCGCGATCAGGTTCTTTAGGTCGTGCATGAGAAAGGCCGTCAGCCTGTTGTAGGCGTCAAACTGTTTCACCTCGGTAAGTATCTGCGCCGCCTCATGCTGCGCGAGATAACTGGCTACCTGGTGCCCGACCGTCTTTAGCAGATCGGTGTCTTCCCAGGTCAGCTTTTGTGGATGGGATGACTCGGCCAGTACCATGAAGCCGAACAACCGGTCTTCCTGCATCAGCGGAATCACCAGCCACGCGTGCGGCAAGGACTCGAGCCACGCAGGCAGTGCTAACCCGTGGTAGCGGGACGAATCTGTCCGGTACTCGTTGATATCGATCACCCACTGGCGCTCGCGGAGAAACCCGGCGAAAGCACTGCCCACCGGCTCCACGGCATCACCGGGTGGTTCCATGTTCCACTGGGCTACCGGTCTTAGTTGGTTCTCATCCTGTCGCGTCCACAGGCATCCGCCGCGACTTTGCACGATCTGTGCGACAGCCTTGATCACGCGCTCGCGCAGCGGTATGTCCTGCGCCGGCGTCGACAGCGTGCGAATCAATCGCAGCCATTCTTCGCGATAGTCGTACTTGTTCTTGTAGAAGTGTTTTGCCAGAAAGACCTTCAAGCGGGCGCGGGCGTCGCTGGAGAGCATGATGATGAACAAGACGAGCGCCGCGCCGAAAAGAAACGCAGTCTGTCCCACGGCCCCCCAGCTGCCGCCGTAGACCCGCAGGTAGTAACCGCCCCCGGCCATGGCCAGCAGGTAGACTCCCGCCCCGATAAGGCTGGCGGTGTAAAACACGACATGCCTGGAGACGAAGACGTTGAGCGACCATTCGGGATTGCGCGCCGCGGAGACGGCAATCAAAGGGACCACCAGCGCATTGACGGCGCCGCGCGCCTGCCACAGGTTGGCATCGAGCTGGCGGAACAACAGCCCCTGTGAGTACAGGAAAAGATCGTAAGCGAACAGTCCGCCAACCCCGAGGCACAGGAACTTGATCGCCCAGCGCTTCTCCGGCTGGGTGTTGCGATAAAGCTGCTCTACCAGCACCAGGCCCGTGAGTGCCACGACCAGCAGTCCAAGGATGGTCCCCGTAGTCCCCAGTGCGGCCTCGCCGGGGCGCAGCCCGGCGCTAACGCCGTGGAGCAGGGCGGCAACCCAGAGTCCGTGTGCTACCCAGGCCAGGGCGCGCGATCGGGTGGCGCTGCGTTGATGTGCCCCCAAGAGACCGAGCAGAAGCGTGATCCAGGCGGCATCGCGCCCGATCTCGGGCAGGAACACGGCCAGGAAGGGAACGGTGGTGGCAGTAGCGCCGTAGGCAAGCACAAAACACCAGACGGTGCTGGCCAGCGAGGCGATCACGAGCAGGCCGCCCTGCAGCCGGCCGCGCCAGCTGGTGACCAGCAGGACCGTCAGCGCGAGGAACAGCACGCCGCCGATGGTGTAGCTTATGATTCCTATGTTAGCCATCTTGAGGCTACTTGTGGCCGCTCAGCATACTGGCTTCGCTTTCTTAATATTTGTCGGGCGTGCGCGACCACCGGGCGCCCCCGCTTTGTCGTCGTCGGCACATCGCTAGTAGAAAACCGAGCTCCGCTGCCGGCCACTGTGTCTAACGTTCAATATGCCCGGATCATAGGCCCTACGGATTGACGTGTCTAACGGGGTTCCGCCCCCGTACGACGGGTTTCTTTGACTCAGGCCATCCTTGGCCTTCGCCAATCCTCCGCCTCGCCCCTGGCCCGGACGCGCGGAATCCATTCCGCGCCCCTTCGGGCGTGTTCTTCGCCTTCGTGCCTCGCTCGGCTTGAGTAAGGGGGCTCCAAAGCAAAACAAATACGTCTTTGCATAACCTTCGGGTGCACTCGGTGCTCGGCTTGACCAAGGGGGTCGAAAAAACCAACAACCAAAACTGCGCCCTTGTACTCGTCGCGTGTGCACCAGAGTGCTGTCGTAGACGCCGAGTATGCCGAGGCGCTGAGTAGGTTGAGGAAAAACTATATATCAAAAGAAGTTCTTTGCGTCTTCGCGCCTCTGCGTTGGGCGTTTCTTTTCAGAGTTTTCTCTGCGACCTCTGCGCGCTCTGGTGTGAGTCAGCGAAGTTTGCGGGGTTGACCAGACAACGGCGAGTGCTTGCCCGGGGCATTTGACTACGCCCCGGGCGGGTTTGCCCTACCGTGCCCCCTTTCCTAGCAAAACGATATGGGCGGTCTGCGCCAGGATTACCAGGTCCAGGAACAGACTCTGATTCTTCACGTAGTACAGGTCGTACTGCAGTTTCTCTTTGGCGTCGTTCATCGAGGCCCCGTAGTGATAACGGATTTGCGCCCAGCCGGTGATCCCCGGTTTCACGGTGTGGCGGTAAGGATAATATTTCAGGTTTTTTGCCAGATCGTCGACGAAGAACGGTCGCTCCGGCCGCGGGCCTACGAAGCTCATCTCGCCTTTGAGGACGTTGATTATCTGTGGCAGCTCGTCGATCCGCAGCTGGCGGATGATGCGCCCCACTCGCGTGCAGCGCTCATCGTTCTCCGTCGCCCAGCGCGGGGTGCCATCGGCCTCGGCGTCCGCTCGCATACTGCGAAATTTGAGCAGCTTGAATCGTCGGCCAAATGCTCCTACGCGGTCCTGGCGGTAGAAAATCGGCATGCCGCTCTCCAGCCAGATCAGCGTGGCCGTCAGGACCATGATCGGCAGAGTCAGGAGCAATAACACGCTGGCGAGAGCGACATCGAACGCCCGCTTCGCCATGCCTCTGATTGTCCCGATGCGAAACCCGTCGGAGAAAATCAGCCAGCTCGGACTCAGCGACTCGAGGCGTACGCAACCGGTCTCGCGTTCGAAGAACGTCGGCAAATCGATTACACTGGTACCGCCCATCTTGCGCTCGAGCAGGTCGTTCATCGGCATGTCGCCACAGCGCCGGTCACGAACTCCGACCACGATCTCATCGACATCATACTTCATCGCGATCGTTTGGAGCGACCCGGATTCCCGCAAGATCATCGCCGAGTCAACGCCGTTTGAGGTGCCATTCAAGGGGAGATAACCTACGACGTGAAACTTCTCGCCACAGCCGTTTACCTTTTCGAGTTCCGCCACCTTGGCGGCCCGTGTCCCCGTGCCGAGGACCAGGATGCGCCGTCTGAACGCACCGTGATCGGCCAGTCTGAGGAACACGGCGCGCGCTGTAAGCACGCCCGTAAACGCGAACAGCACAGTCAAACCGAATGCCCCGCGTCCGAGCGCAAACGCCGGTGCGGTATAGAAAATTATCATCATGATCAGCAGACCGGTCAGGAAGCTGATTATGAGGCAGACGGTGTAACTCAATTCGTTCTGCTGATTCTCGCGTTGATACAGCCCGAACGCGAGCAAAGTACCGAGCATCACCAGCGCGAATACAAGCGCTTTCGAGAAGATGGGAAAGATCTCCGAGGCAGCTTCAGTCGACAGATCAACGCCGGCAAAGCGTGCCGCCACCCCAAGGTACATCGCGCCGAAGAAGATCAGGGCTTCGGCAAACCCAAGCGCGACCAACGAGAGCGGAACATAATGCCTCAACACGCGCACTACCATGACTTACCTCCATCAAACGCTCTTCAGTAAGTCCTTTTCGCCCAGAGCGTTGCGATTTACTTCTTGTATCGGTGCTTCGTGCTCCTAGGTCCCTGGGTACTGCGGTGGTTCCTTGCTTGTTGCTTCAGTTCTTCGCCGGCCTGGTCGGCGCGCGTTGACTGGTTCGACAGTCTCGCGCTATGAAACATCAGGCGACCGCCGTCGGTAGAACCGGTTCACAATAATGAGGAGAGCTGATCACTTCCTCCTCCATGTGATGGTCCACACTCACTTGTGAAGCAATTAACGTGCCGCTTAGCGCGCATGCCCTCAGGTGTCACTTGGGATGCTAGGGGCGTATAAAAGCCTATGATTTAAAAGGGAATTTTGTCCACCCCGGGTTCGGGGACCTAAAGTCGACGGGCTGAGACTAAATATCGAGGCTCGCATGCTGACGGGACACGGCAGTCGGCGCTCATTTACGCTTGCCGCAATTGGTCACTGTGCGCTTTTGCGCCAATCACGCCGGGCGGCACACGACGCCCGACAAACGGTGCATTGGGACAAGAAGACGCCGACAACACAGCTTCTCTTCGATCAAGATCTCGTTGTTTAAAGTTGGCCGAAGACCTTCCGTCCGAGGTGGTCTCGCGCGCATCCGGTATGCATTTAATACCTGGAAATATGATGTAGACTTTTTCATGAAATCATTTCGGGGCTTACATGGGTATGGACTTAACTCTAGGCCGGTCTCGACCAAGTTCTCTGGCTCGCTGGTCTGAACGCAAATTTCGGGATGGGGTTGCGAATGGGAAGCTATGGATTCAGGGATTTCTCCCGGACAACGCACAGAAGGCGGGCGCCGTCGACTGGACTTACTCCGTTACTCATTGCTGGCGAGCGCGGTACTGCTCACCGCCTGTTCGGGCGGCGGTGACGAAGAGGCGTCCGCGGCAACGGCAACTCCTTTCGAGCAGCCGCCCGTCATATCGCTAACTGCCAGCCCCTCATCCGTCGACAGTAACGGCTCATCCACGCTCGACTGGTCGGTGCGTAACGCCACCTCCTGCCAGGCCTCCGGCGCCTGGTTGGGCGAGAAAAAGAGTCTCGGCACCGAGAATGTCGGGCCGCTGACAATAACCAGCGTCTTCATCCTGTCCTGCACTGGCCCCGGTGGTATCGCCAGCCGGTCCGTCACCGTCGACGTCGCCGGCTCGCTCCCGCCTCCTGCGCCGACAATGTCTCTCAACGCCAATCCTACGTCGGTAACGGTTGGTGACACCGCTACGCTTAGCTGGTCGTCAACAAATACAACGACCTGTCAGGCGTCCGGCGCGTGGTCAGGCACCAAGGCGACTGCCGGCAGTGAAGTCACCTCAGCTTTGACCTCGACCAGCACTTTTACTTTGGTCTGTAGCGGTGCGGGCGGCACTGCCGGCCAATCCGTGAGTGTCGCGGTCGGGGGGATATCGCCGCCTCCAGCACCTACGGTATCTCTGAGCGCGAGTCCCTTATCGATCAACTACAACGACTCGACGACGTTAACCTGGTCGTCGACGAATGTCGACTCGTGTGCGGCCTCCGGCGATTGGTCGGGTACTAAGGCGACCTCAGGCAATGAGATAAAGGCATCTTTGAAGGCAACGAGCACCTTTACCTTAACCTGCACCGGTCCCGGTGGCGGTGCCGGTGGGTCAGTTACCGTGACTGTGGCGCCCCCGCCTTTGCCCACAGTAAACTTGAGCGCCAATCCCACGACCGTGAGCACCAATGGGTCTTCCATGCTTACATGGTCATCAACGGATGCCACTACATGCATTGCCGGTGGGGATACTGCCGGGGGGACGTGGTCCGGCAACAAGTCGCTCTCGGGGAATCAAAGCGTCGGACCCATCACCCAAACAAGTACTTTCACTCTAACCTGCACCGGGCCCGGCGGTAGCACGAATCGGCCGGTGACGGTGACAGTGCAGGCGGTAAATGGGACGGCAGATCTCTCCTGGATACCGCCCACGACCAACGAAGATGGCTCACCGGTCAGTCTTACCGGGTTCAATGTCTACCAGGGTTCTTCCGCCACCAGCTTGAGCAAGATCGCCACCGTGGGCGCGACCACAACCACTTATAAGGTGAGCAATCTACCCGCCGGGACACATTACTTCGCGGTAACCGCCGTGGGTGGGGGCGAGAGTCAGTTCTCGAATGTGGCGAGTAAGACGATTTTTTAGATTCGTGAGGCGTAAGGGGAAAGAAACAAAAGGTTACATCAGATACAAGATTCAAGTTACACAAGTTACAAGACAAGATAGGAGCGACAAAGCGTCCGTTGCTAGTAGCTGGTAACGAGTGGCGAGCGCGAAGTAGCAAATGGCCAACACGAAGTAGGAAGGAAAAGCCACGACGTAGCAAAACAGGGCCAATGCTAACACTGCGTGAACTCACACCAGAGAGCACAAAGATCGCAGACGACTGCAGGGATGCAGGATATAGTTAG
>JBHHZP010000099.1:0-12697 GCA_046758085.1 Acidiferrobacterales bacterium | reverse complement strand
GGAACCCGTCGTACGGGGGCGGAACCCCGGTAGTACATAATCGCCGGTAGGCGACCTCTAGGAGGGGTAGCGCAGCAAGGCGAGCCCCGGGCTTTCGAGCGAAGCGGCGAGCGAGCGCCCGGCAAATCACGACTCCGCTGGCACGTCGTCCGGCGGCAATGCTGATGGTTGCACCGGCCGATAGACCACCGCCATGATGATCGCCGCGATAGTCAGCTCCAGGATGCCGCCACCCACCCATGCGAGCAACAGTGCATAAGGAACGGGCTGTATCGCGCACATGATCACGTTTGTCGCGGTGAACACAAGGCCAATAAGCACGCCGTAACGCAGCCCTCGCATCAGGCCTTTGCTTTCATAGCCGAGCGTGAAGGTGAAACAAAAGAGCACGGCGAACACAAGCTGCCCCAGCATCAGCCAGGGTATATGCCCCGCCATATCCGCCGGGGTGCGCCATAGCCGTGGACTGTGTGCATACAGATCTTCCAGCACGATGCCGTGGAACACCCATTCATGGGCGAACACGTAGGCGGACACTATGATGCAACCGGCGAGAAAGCGTTTTACGTTCATACGTTGCCTACCGCGCCGGTGCCGCAGTCCCAGGCCAACCGGCGTGACCACACCAGAGCGATCCGCCGCTCAAACAGCATGTCCAGGTGGGTCGGTCGATCGCCGGAATATTCGACGATGTGCCCGGGGAAGTGGTCCGCGGGGCTCATGTTGTGTATACGTCCAAACAATCCATTACGAGACCGAAGTCATCCCTGCTGCGCAACGGACCGGGGTCGCCGCTGCGGCTTTCTCTTAGCTTAGCCAGTGATTCGGGCGGGCGTACGACGTGCTCGCCCCATGCCTCCAAACGGAAAATTTTTATTCCGTTTCAATACCTTATCACGGACGTACGAGCACAAAGAAATTGGAGCAGAAACGAATCTATTTTTTTAACTCAGCCCGCAGTTATTATCTCACCCAGGCGTTTTTCCCCACTCCCATCCCGCGCCTGAGTGTTCAGCTGTTGAGCGCTTCAGGCATCTTGGGTGGGAGCCATTCGCCACCTGAATTGGCCAGGAAATAGTCCATAACCTGCACCAGCAGGTCAACCCGGTGGATAGTGAGCGCGGCACCGGTGCCGGTTCTGCCAAAACCCGCAAAGAACAGACGTCTTGTTATCACCGGAACATCACCCCAGAAACGGGTTTAATGGAAAACACTCTAATTTTCAGGCGAGATACTACTGAAGATACTTCTCAATCGGATAATCCGGGTAGTGTTTCTTGAAGGCGGCGAGGCTCGCCTCGGCTTCGTCATGCCTGCCCTGTTCACGCAGCTGCGCTATGCGTTTGAGCCATTCCTCCGGTGACAGTGCCCGCATCTCAGTGGCCGTGAGCGCAGCCGGCGGCAGTTGCCCTCGCTTGTCCTCCTTGCCTTGCCCGCCGACTTCGTCGCGCCCGCGCACTCGCTCCGCCGACTCGGCGGGCACCATCGCCGGCGTCATACTGGCGGGTGTATCCGTACGCATCTTCGCCGGCAGTGGTGCCGGTGCGGCTTTCTTTTCTGCGGGTGCTTTCTGCTGCTTCATGAGCGCTGGTTCTTCCGCCAGCGGTGCCGCGGGTGCCTGCGCCTCGAGCTTGCTGCGCGGCTGTTGCGAGTGCAGGCGATCCGCCTCGAGTGCACGGCGCGGCCCGCTCTCAGGCGACAGCGCCTCGCCGCTTTCTCGTGACACAAAGGTGACGAGCCCGACCGTCAACAGCAGTACGGCCGCCAGTGAGGCTGGCACCAACCACGTACGGGCGAACGGACTGCGGGCGACGGGACCGCCATGATCAACGGCGCGTCGCGCCTCTTCCAGAATCGCGGCGCCCAGCGCCAGTGGCGGCTTTTCCCGCGCCGCTTCCTTGTACGCACGGGAAAGCTCGGAGTCGTTCTTCAAGTACTCCTCCCATGCGCGGTCGATCGGTTCCTTGGGGCTCATGGTCTACTCGCCAGCCTCCTCGTTTAAACCGTGCCTGAGCTTCGCCACCGCATAGCGCAGCCGGCTCTTTGCTGTCTCTGCATTGACGCCGGTCACCTCCGCAATCTCCTCCAGCGACAGGCCCGCCTCCTCGCGTAACAGGAACGCCTCGCGCTGGAGCGGTGGTAGCTTTTCAATAAGCTTCAGCAACCGCGCGACGAGGCGCTTGCTGTGCAGCCGATCCTCGATCGGTGCATAATCCGCGTCCGGCAGATCTTCCAGCTCGAAACCGTCTTCCCCGCCGTAGGGATTGCTGCAGCCATCCATGCGGATGGGGTTGTGCGCCTGCCTGCGGTAGTAATCGATCACCCGATTATGCGCCAGCCGGAAGAGGTAAGTCGTAAACTTGGCGCGCACCCGGTAGCGGCTGCGCGCACGGATCAGGTTGGTCCAGATGTCCTGAAAAAGCTCCTCGGCGGCGCCCGCCTTCCCGCAGTGGCGCAGCAGATAACGGTACAGTGCGTCCTTGTGCCGGTTGTAGATGGTTTCAAAGGCCCGCAAGTCGCCATGGCCGTACGCCAGCATCAAATCCTCGTCGCTGCGCTGCGTATCCATTTGTTTTAAACGTCCCTGCGCGCGCCGCGGGTCAGTCAATCGAGACGGTCCTCGCTTCCGCCGCCCAAGCTCGCGCCGGATAACCGGTCCTGCCGGCCCAGACGGGCTAGGCCTCTCGCCGGCCGGTAAATGCCCGCGCCAGCGTGCCCTGATCGACATACTCCAGCTCGCCACCAACCGGCACGCCATAGGCAATGCGCGTTGCCTGGATCTTGCGTGCACGCACCAGCTCGCCGATGTAATGCGCGGTCGCCTCGCCTTCGACGGTCAAGTTGGTCGCCAGGATGACTTCCTTGAGCGATCCCTCATTGAGCAGCGCCTCCAGGCGGGCCATGCCCAAATCCTCCGGCCCAACGCCGTCAAGCGGAGAAAGATGGCCCATCAGGATAAAATACACACCGTTATAAACGCCGGCCTGCTCCAGAGATATGAGATCGGCGGGAGACTCAACAATGCATAGTTTCGAATGGTCGCGCCGGGGCGAGCTGCAAATAGCGCAGAGCTCCTGCTCGCTGAAGTTATTGCAGCGCTTGCAATGGCCGACACGATCCAAGGCGTTACGCAGTGCCTCGGCAATCTGATGCGCTCCTTCGCGATCACGTTCGAGCAAATGGAGCACCATGCGCTGCGCTCCTTTCGGGCCCACGCCGGGTAGCCGCCGCAGCGCCTGCTTGAGGCTTTCTATTGCGGGGCTGGCGGTAAAGCGATTGTGCGTATCCGACATCAAGCGCTGTTCAAAACGGCAGGTTAAGCCCGGGGACGTTGAGGCCGCTGGTTAGGCCCGACAGCTTTTCCTGACTTGCCTGCTCTACCTTGCGCACGGCATCATTAACTGCCGCTGCGATCAGGTCCTCGAGCACTTCCTTGTCATCTTGCATGAGACTTGGATCTATCTGCACGCGTCTCACATCATGCCGGCAAGTCATGGTCACACTCACCATGCCGCCGGCTGTGCCGATCACCTCGATCTTGGCCAGCTCCTCCTGCGCGCGGCGCAAATTTTCTTGCATCGCCTGCGCTTGTTTCATCAGATTACCCAGTCCACCTTTCATCATGCATCCTCGGAGTTCAAACTTTAGGTCGGATCGATTCCGGATTGACCCGCGCGTTAAACTGCTCTTCCAACGCCTTCACATTCGGGTCATTGTAAATCGCTTGTGCTGCCGCTTGCTGTCGCGCGTCCTGCTCATGCTGCCTGCGCTGAGCGGGGGTCTCGCCTGCCGGTGTGGCGATACGCATGGTTAGCTTTAATGAAGTGCCGAGAAGTTTCTCCAATGCCTCCTTGAGCGCCGCCTCACGTTCCTTGCTGTGGAGCTGTGCACAGTTTTGATCTAACACTAATGTGACCTCACCCGGTGCACGTGCCTCGAGCACACTGTTTTGCGCCATCTCGCCGGTGAGACCGCTCAGCTGCAGTTGCCGCACGATGCCGTCCCAGTCGCTGGTCGTTATCCGCTCTGGTTCGCTCGTTTTCCGATCCGACGCAGGTGCAGCAGTTACCGGTGCTTGCGCTGGTTGCACTTCCCGCTTTTGCGTCAGTTCGCTCGGCGCCTCGCTCGATGAGGCGGGTCGAAAAGCGAGCATGCGCAGCAGGATCATCTCAAGCCCGGTGCGCGAATCTGGCGCCAATGTCAAATCGCGCCGCCCGATAATGCCGATCTGATAATAGAGCTGCACGTCCTCCGGGGCCATGGCGCGGGCATGATCGAGGATGGCGGCCTGCTCGGCCTCGCCGCCACCTAGCAAGGCGGGGTCGACTTGCGCCAGCGAGATCCGATGCAGCCTCAGAAGCAGCTCGCTCAGCACCGCGTCGTAGTCCGTGCTGTGCTCAGAAACGTCGGCGATGACCGCCATTAGTGCGTGTCCGTCCGCCGCCGACAATGCCTTTATGATTCGCTCAATCGCATCCTGATCGATCGTCCCCAGCATCTCGCGCACGTCGCGCTCCCCCACCTCACCGCCGCCGAAAGCGATCGCCTGATCGAGCAGGCTCAACGCATCACGCATGCTGCCATCGGCGGCGCGCGCCAGTAGTCCAGGCGCACCATCGTCATAGCGCACAGCTTCCGTTTCCAAAATCTTTTTCACCTGCGCACAAATCGGGTCGGGTAAGAGGCGCTTGAGATTGAACTGCAGGCAGCGCGAGAGGATCGTCATCGGCAACTTTCGCGGATCAGTCGTAGCGAGCAGAAACTTGACGTGCGGCGGCGGCTCCTCGAGGGTCTTGAGCAAGGCATTGAAGCTGTGCCCGGAGAGCATGTGAACCTCATCGATGAGGTATACTTTGTAGCGTCCGTGCATCGACGCGTACTGCACGTTTTCCAGTAGCTCGCGCGTATCGTCTACCTTGGTGCGCGAGGCCGCGTCGACCTCGATTAGGTCGACGAATCGTCCGCCGTCCAGCTCTGTGCAGGCTCGACACTCCCCGCAAGGCTCGGCGCTCACGCCTTTGTCGCAGTTCAACGATTTCGCGAGAATGCGCGCGATCGTGGTCTTGCCCACGCCGCGCGTGCCCGTGAACAGATAGGCGTGATGCACACGATCATTATCCAACGCATGCACGAGCGCACGCACGACATGCTCCTGACCGATGACTTCCGCGAACGTGCGCGGGCGATACTTGCGGGCTAGGACCTGGTAGCTCACTGCTGCTTGAAGTTATCAACGAAGATTCGATGTCACACTGTTTGGTGGACACAAAGACAGGTGGCGGCTCCAGCCAGCCACACCCCAGTACCCGCGCCGGCTGCTGCGGCTGCTTCCTTCCGGACCTGACCGGGTTCACAACCTGCCGTCACCGGGGGGACCGGCCTTCACCGCCGTATCTCGCGTATCTCGACTGGCAACAGTGTAGCACGTCACGCTCGGCCATCGCACGGGCGCGGCCGGGACCTCCTCCGCCTAGCCCCCTCCTACGAGCGGATGGGGAAGTGTCTTGGCTATCCCTGATTGAGAAAGGACGTGGGCAAGCTTAAGAAGAAGCCGGGATCGTTATTGCGGTTTAAATTCCGTGCCCTCCCTACTTGTGAGTGGGAGAGGGTTAGGGAGAGGGGAGTGATCTGGCGGAGAGGGAGGGATTCGAACCCTCGGTACGCTTTTGACGTACACACACTTTCCAGGCGTGCTCCTTCAACCGCTCGGACACCTCTCCGTATCTGACTGCCGGCGCTAAAAAGATACTGAAAAAGCCCTCTGATGGTTTTTTCATCTCGCAAAGAAAAAACGCCATTATTGTTTTGATCCCTTTTTCAAACACTTACCTTATTTGAAAAGTGTGCCGTACGTCCGGGCACCACCCTTCGAGAGTTGCTGAAAATAATTTTTCAGCAGCTGTGTTAATACGGAACCGGGAGACAGGGCGATGAAGGGTAAACCAGGTTACCGGGTCGGTGCAATGGCTGCAATTGAGTGCTCGCTCGGGGCGCTACTTGGGTGTGGCTCCGGCACCGCCCGTTGCAGCCTCGCGCAATGCCGCGAGCCCGCCCTTCAACACATGCACATCGAAACCACGCCCGCTCAGAAGGAACGCGGCGGCGGAGCTGCGGTTGCCGGTCTCGCAGTAAGCTATGTAGCTGCGCTCGGGGTCAAGGCCACTCATTTTTAGCCGCAGCAAATACAACGGAACATTGAGACTGCCTTTCAAGCCGCCCTCGCGGTACTCGTCCTCGGTTCGCACATCCAGCAGCCCGGCCCCTTGCTTTAACATTTGCTTGGCTTCACTGGGCGACACCCAACGCACTAGCGGCCGTTTCAACAACGCCTCGAAATCGCCTTTTGACAGTCGCATGAGGAGGCCGTCCGTGATCATAACGACCGTGGCGTTGCGCGGTGCATCAGACAAAAGCGCTTCCTCACCGAAGCTTTGCCCCTCGCTTAGCTCGCCCAGTACCGCGACCTTGCCGCTTTTCTCGGCCTTGCGCGCGACGTTGCAGCGGCCGTGCTTGACAAGGTAGAAGTAATCGCCGGCGTCGCCTTGCTTGATAATCACCTGCCCAGCCTTTACCGACACTGCTTCCAGGCGTGCAAACAGCTCGCTAATGTTTGTCGGCGGCAGCATCTGGAACGCCTTGTTGCGCAGCACCCGCATGGTCCACTCGGCGTCTTCGGCCTCGGCCAGCTCGGTCACCTCATACTCACCCGTCACCTGATCCCAGGTCAGCAGCCGATCCAGCAAGTCACTGGCCACGCGCGCAAATTTCACACCGGTCTTGGTCTTCCCGGTGTACCGGCGAGGCTTGAGCTGGGCCAAGGGGTATCTCGCCTCTTCCGTGCCACCAACGATAATGCGGCCGTGGCGGTTGTCGGCCGGAATCAGCTCTACCTCCCCCTCGAACAGGTATATGGTGTCGTTGTCTGTCGCCCCATGCTTGAACAATATCTCGCCCTTCGGGGTAATCGCTATCTGTGCGGCAGCGACAAGCTCTTGATAGTTGGCGGGCGTAAGGGCGTTGATCGGCACCAGTGTCTGCAGGATTGCCAGGTCGTTCATACGCAATAGCGGGCGCCTGGAAGCAATTTTATGCTTTGCTCAAATTTTCAAATACGTGTGTCTTTGACAGACGGGCAGTGTACGCCTGCACGTAACCGCACGCTTTTGCATACAGTATTGTATTAGCCGCGTCCGGTTTAGCCCATTGCCAACGACTGCCACGCCTCGCGGACCGCTGGCGCGGCGCCCGCCCCGGCTCACGAACCATGGCCACAGACCGATCTGGCGGGAGCACGGTGCGCCTCCCGCGGGTCCAATAAACCTGGCGGAGAGGGTGGGATTCGAACCCACGTGAGCGCAAGCGCTCCAACGGATTTCGAGTCCGCGCCGTTATGACCGCTTCGGTACCTCTCCGCGGGTCGCATAGCTTACGTGTACTGGCACATCGCGACAAGCCGGGGCGCCAACGCTCGAGAAATGCAGTATAATGCACACGATTGTCGGCTTGTTCCCGTATCACACCATGTCAGCAGTACATCGCCAGATCAACCCCGCTCTCTTGTACCGGTACCGGGGAATTCCAGGATTACTCGACCACCTACCCAACACTATGGCTGCGGCTCCCCTAACTCGTGGGATCGCAGTTTTTGTGCTATTCGGATGGATCCTTGGCGGTTGCAGTGAACCGCTGGCTCCCAGTCTCGACGTCGTAAAACGGGCCGGAAAGCTGGTCGTGCTCACGCGCAATACGCCGACTACTTATTATGAAGGCCCCGATGGCCCGGCGGGCATCGAATACGACATGGTCAAGGGCTTTGCCGACACCCTGAATGTCGACCTTGAAATGGTGGTACCCGAAAGCTTCGGCGAAATCTTGCCTATGTTGGCGAAAAACGAGGCACACATGGCAGCCGCCGGCTTGATCGTTACCGATGGTCGCAGGAAAAGCGTTCGTTTTGGCCCGCACTATCACCAGATCCGCCAACAGGTGGTCTACCGTCTCGGTACCGAGCCGCCTAAGCAGATGGAAGACCTGATCGGCCGGCAACTCGAGGTGGTTCGTGGTACCAGCTATGCCGAACGGCTCCGGGCGCTCAAGCAGCAGTATCCCGGGCTCGAGTGGACCGAGGTTGACGGCCGCAATACGGAAGATTTGTTGCGCATGGTGTGGGATGGGTTGCTCGAGTTTACGATTGCGGACTCTAATATCATCGCCATCACGCGTCAGTACTACCCCGAGCTACGCATGGCATTTGCCGTCGACGAGCCGCAACCGCTGGCCTGGGCGTTTCCGATCAGTAGTGACAACAGCCTTTATAACTTTGCTGTAGCCTATTTCAAAAAACTAAAGCAGTCGGGCGAGCTCGATCGTCTTATCGAACGTTACTATGGTCCCTCCAGCCGCTTCAACTATATCAATTTGACCGTCTATCACCTGAGAATTCGCAACCGCCTGCCCCGCTACGAGACCATCTTCAAAAATGCCGGTGACAAATACCGCATGGATTGGCGCTTACTCGCCGCGATCGGCTATCAGGAATCGTTCTGGGATCCGCTCGCTACATCGCCCACGGGTGTGCGTGGAGTGATGATGCTCACCCAAAGCACGGCGACGGATCTCGGCATTACCGATCGTGTAGATCCCTTTCAAAGCATCGATGGCGGGACACGTTACATCCGCTCGCTCATTGACAGGATGCCCAAGAGCATACGCGATCCCGATCGCATGTGGATGGCACTGGCCGCTTATAACGTGGGCCCGCGCCACCTGGAGGACGCCCGTGTCATCACTCAGCAGCGTGGCGGCGACCCCGATAAGTGGAATGATGTGAAGCAGTCCTTACCGTTGTTGTCAAAACCCGCCTGGCACAAGAAAACCAAGCACGGCTATGCGCGCGGCGTGGAACCGGTGAGGTTTGTGAGCCGCGTGCGAACGTACTACGACGTGCTGGTGAAAATAGACGAGGAACGGGCGTCCGCACCCAACGCCGCCGTCCTCAAGCTGCAGGCGCCGGCAATATAGGTCATTATCCATGAACCGCGAGCCGGGCCGCGTAATCGTGACCTGTCCCGCCAGCCAGCTATGACGTAGGACCAACCCCTTATGTAATATCGCCTTGGCGTTTTTGCTCGAAAAACGCTCGCAGGTGCCGACCACACTCCTCACTCAAAACTCTGCCCCTTACGGTTGCCCGGTGATTCAGCGCGGGCGCACGCAGCAAATCGAACACCGAGCCGGCCGCACCGCCGTGCGGATCCGCTGCGCCATATACCACCCGCGTGACGCGCGCGTGCACAATTGCACCGGCGCACATGGCGCAAGGCTCCAGCGTGACATACAGCGTGCACGCGGGCAGGCGATAGTTTCCGAGACGGCTCGCTGCCGCACGCAGCGCCACAATCTCCGCATGCGCCGTTGGGTCGTGCGTACCGATGGGCCGGTTCCAACCCTCGGCGATGAGCTCGTCATCCATTACCACGACAGCCCCCACCGGCACCTCGCCCTCACGCTGGGCGCGTTGCGCCAGCTCGAGTGCACGCCGCATCCATCTTTCGTCGTGAGATGAGAGGGGTGAGGAGTGAGGTGCTTCGTTCGGTTTGTGGGTTTCGCGCCTCATGCCTTACACCTCGCCCCTCACACGTTCTACTCCCATTCTATTGTTGCCGGCGGTTTACTGGAGATATCGTAAACTACCCGGCTGACCCCGCGCACCTCGTTAATGATGCGGCGGCCAATGGTGGCAAGCACCTCATCAGGGATTCGTGCCCAATTGGCGGTCATGAAATCCACCGTTTCTACTGCGCGCAACGCGATTACGTACTCATAAGCGCGCTGATCGCCGACCACACCCACAGACTTGACCGGCAAGAACACCGCGAATGCCTGGCTGATCTTGTCATACAGGTCGTGGCGCGTGAGTTCCTCGAGATAGATCGCATCGGCCTGGCGCAGCACGTCGGCATATTCCTTTTTGACCTCACCCAGGATTCGCACGCCAAGCCCGGGACCGGGAAAGGGGTGGCGATTGACCAGCTTGTGCGGCAAGCCCAGCTCTTCGCCGATACGACGCACTTCGTCCTTGAACAGCTCACGCAATGGCTCGAGTAGCTTCAGGTGCAAGCGCTCCGGCAGGCCGCCAACATTGTGGTGCGACTTGATGACGTGCGCCTTACCGCTGCGGGCGTCGGCAGATTCGATCACATCCGGGTAGATCGTGCCCTGTGCCAACCACTTCGCGTTGTCGGCCCTGCGTGCCTGCTCCTGGAACACCTCTATGAATACACGGCCGATAATTTTGCGCTTTTCTTCCGGGTCGGAGACACCCTCCAGTGCGGAGAGAAACTGTTCTTCGGCATCTACCTGTATGATGTTGACACCCATATGCTCGGCAAAGGTGTCCCGAACTTGCTCGGCCTCGTGCAATCGCAACAGCCCGTTGTCGACAAAAATACAGGTAAGCTGATCGCCGATCGCCCGGTGCAATAAGGCTGCCACCACCGAGGAGTCCACTCCGCCCGAAAGACCGAGCAATACGGAATCCTGGCCTATCTGCCCACGCACCGATGCGATCAGGCTCTCGACGATATTTCCGGGTGTCCACAGCGAGGCGCAGCCGCAGATCTCGTGCACAAAACGCCGAAGAATCTCCTGCCCGCGCCGGGTGTGGGTGACCTCCGGGTGAAATTGCAGGCCGTATAGATCGCGGCTCTCATCGCTGATGGCCGCAAGCGGGGCATTGTCGGTGCTGGCGATCACGCTAAAACCCGGGGGCGCCTGCTCGACGCGATCGCCGTGACTCATCCACACCTCGAGCTGGCGCTCGCCCTGGCCATCGATATGATCCTGGATGCCGGCCAGCAGGCGGGAATGCCCTTGCACCCGAACCTGCGCGGGACCGTACTCGCGCCGGGCAGATGTGTCTACGCGGCCACCGAACTGGGCCGCCAGCAACTGCATGCCGTAGCAGATGCCAAGTATGGGCACCTGCAGCTCGAAGATTACCGGCACTGCACGCGGGGTTTGCGCCGCGGCCACCGATGCCGGGCCGCCGGACAAAATGATCCCACGCGGTGCGAACGCGCGGATCTGCTCCGCTGGCATATCGTAAGGGTGCAACTCGCAATACACCCCTGCCTCGCGCACACGACGGGCGATCAGCTGCGTGTACTGCGAGCCGAAATCGAGTACCAGGATCCGCTGGGAATGAGGATCTGTCATCTAACGCTCCAACGAGAAATTCATCGATTGGCGTAACAGCGGCGTTGAACGCAGAGCGCTGTCGTGCTCGTCATGAATGGATCAGGTTGCAATCACTGGGCGGCAGGTGTCAAAACGCTGTTGACAAGGCTTTTCCAACAGTTCGCTAGGCATCAAACTCGCTACCGAGGTCATCGCGCTGGTAGTTCGGCGCCTCTTTCGTGATGGTGACATCGTGCACGTGACCTTCCTGCACACCGGCGTTTGTTACGCGCACAAACTCGGCACGCGTGCGCAGCTCCTCGAGCGTGGCACAGCCCGTATATCCCATGCTCGCACGCAGACCACCCATCAACTGATGAATAATTCTTATCATCGGGCCCTTGTAGGGCACGCGTCCCTCAACCCCCTCGGGTACCAGCTTGTGTGTCTCTGTGGCGTGCTCTTGAAAGTAGCGATCACTGGAACCTTCCCCCATTGCGCCAAGCGAACCCATTCCGCGATAGGTCTTGTACGATCGACCCTGATAGAACTCGATCTCGCCGGGGGCCTCATCCGTGCCAGCCAACAGGCTCCCAACCATGACAGCGTGCGCACCGGCCGCAACCGCTTTGGCGATGTCGCCGGAGTAGCGCACACCGCCATCGGCAATCAGCAGCACGTCGGTATCCTGCAACGCCTGCGCGACGTTACTAATAGCGCTTATCTGCGGGACTCCCACACCGGTCACCATGCGCGTCGTGCAGATCGAACCCGGTCCGATGCCGACCTTAACCGCATCGACACCGGCATCGACCAGGGCGGTGGCGGCCTCGCTCGTGGCAATGTTGCCGCCGATGACCTGCACGTGAGGAAAGTGTTTTTTCACCCATCCAACCCGATCGATCACACGTTGCGAATGCCCGTGTGCCGTATCAACGACGATGATGTCTACCTCGGCCTCAACCAGCGCCTCCACGCGTTCCTCGGTGCCGCGCCCAACGCCAACGGCCGCGCCCACGCGCAGGCGCGCATTGTCGTCTTTCACCGAGCGCGGGTACTCGGTGGCCTTTTGAATATCCTTAAACGTAACCAGACCCTTGAGTCCGAAATCATCGTCCACTACCAGCACTTTCTCAATCCGGTGCTGGTGCAACAGGCGCACCACATCTTCGCGCCTGGCCCCTTCCTTTACCGTCACCAGGCGCTCCTTCGGCGTCATAACGCGGCTCACCGGCTCATCGAAGCTGGTCTCGAAACGCAGATCACGGCTGGTCACAATGCCTGCCAACGCCCCGTCCTCCATGACCGGCACGCCGGAGATGTTATGCGCGCGCATAAGCGCCAATACATCGCGAATGCTCGTTTGCGCCGCCACGGTGATCGGGTTGGTGACCACGCCGCTTTCCGATTTCTTGACCTTGCGTACCTCGTCGGCCTGGCGTTGCGCCGGCATGTTCTTGTGTATGACGCCGATGCCCCCCTCCTGCGCTAGACAAATCGCGCTGTTGGACTCGGTCAC
>JBHHZP010000098.1:0-12707 GCA_046758085.1 Acidiferrobacterales bacterium | reverse complement strand
TAAGTCAGGCTGCTAATCCACTCAAGGCCTTGTTCAGTTTTTCGGGGCCACCTCTGACCACGCCCCGCTCATCGGCATTACCACTTACGCCCGCAACGAGGAGAACAAGTTCGAGCTGCCGGCGGCATACATCGACGCGGTACGGCGAGCCGGAGGAATTCCCCTGCTGCTGACCCCGGGCGAGGAGCGTTGGCAGACGCTCTTGGGTTATCTCCAGGGTCTAGTCTTTACCGGCGGCGGCGATATCGATCCGCAGCACTACGGCGGACAGCCGCATGAGGCAATCTACATGGTCGACCACGAGCGCGATGCGAGTGAGCTGGCATTGGGACAGGCAGCGGTCGACCGCGGCATCCCCATACTTGCCATATGTCGTGGTGCGCAAGTGCTCAACGTCACTCTCGGCGGCACGTTGTACGAGCACTTACCGGACGTGATCGGTGAGGCGCTCGCGCATCGCGCGCCGCCGCGCGAGCCGACCCATCACACGGTGACGGTAAGCGCGGAGTCACGGCTCGCAGCGGTGGTTCAGGAACTCGAGTTCACCTGCGTGTCCTGGCACCATCAGGGTCTGCGCGAGGTCGCTGAGGGCTTTTATATTGTCGCGCACGCGCCGGACGGCGCCATCGAGGCGGTGGAGATGCGCGACCACCCCTGGCTGATCGGGGTGCAGTGGCACCCGGAGATCACTGCCGCCGAAGACGCGACGCAGCAACGCCTGTTCGATGGCCTGATCAAGGCCGCCGCGAATGCACACACCAGCACGACTCACATGAGAGGCTGCAAAGACCTCGAAGAAAATTGATTGATGACAACCGCAAGCGTGATGGCCGATCGCGCGCCATGTAGCACCTTGCATTGTCATCGCCTTCCAGCCGTTATTGGTCTGTTACCTTGTTTATCTCTGCGCCTTCTGCGATCTCAGCGGTAAACCCGCCGCAGTTTGCAGACTAGCTAACCTTGGGCAGTCTGGCGAGGGACTCGGCAATCTCCTCCTCGGGGTACTCGTAATCTTCGAGATCGCCATTAAAGTACTTGTCGAAGGCCGACATATCAAAGTGACCGTGCCCGGACAGATTGAACAGGATCGTCTTGCTCTCACCGGTCTGCTTGCAGCGTACAGCCTCATCGATGGCGGTGCGGATCGCATGGCACGACTCCGGCGCCGGCACAATCCCCTCGGCCCGCGCGAACGTGATACCGGCCTCGAACGTTGCAAGCTGCGGGACCGCCACGGCCTCGACCAGCTTTTCATGGCACAGCTGGGAAACCAGCGGCGAATCGCCATGGTAGCGCAGCCCACCGGCGTGAATGGCAGGGGGGATGAAGTCGTGCCCGAGCGTATACATCCGCAGCAACGGTGTCAGGCCCACGGCATCGCCAAAATCATAAGTATAACGGCCGCGTGTGAGCGTGGGGCACGAGGTGGGCTCAACCGCCAGCAGCCGCACCTCCTTGCCCGCCACCTTGTCGGCGAAGAAGGGAAACGCAATGCCGCCAAAATTCGACCCGCCGCCACAAGAAGCGAGCACGACATCCGGGTAGTCCCCTACCATCTCGAGCTGCTTCTTGGCCTCCTGACCAATAATCGTCTGGTGTAGCAGCACGTGATTGAGCACCGAGCCCAAGCTGTAGTTCGTGTCTTTGCGCGACGCCGCTTCCTCGACCGCCTCGGAGATACTGACACCCAGTGAGCCTGGCGACTCTGGGTCCCGCGCCAGGACCTTCCTGCCGGATTCCGTCTTGTCAGTGGGGCTGGCCAGCACCTCGGCCCCCACACCTGCATCATGGAACGCCGATAGGGATTTTGCTCAAAGCTCACCCTTACCATGTAGACGCGTACATCCAGATCGAATAGCTGACCTGCCAGGGCGAGCGCCGAGCCCCACTGGCCGGCGCCGGTCTCGGTCGCAAGACGCTCGATCCCTGCTTCCTTGTTGTAGTAGGCCTGCGCCACCGCCGTGTTCGGTTTATGCGAACCGGCCGGGCTGACGCCTTCGTACTTGTAATAGATCTTTGCGGGCGTACCTAACTCGAGCTCCAACCTGCAGGCACGATACATCGGTGACGGGCGCCACAGGCGGTAAATTTCACGCACGGGCTCGGGGATGGGAATCCAACGCTCAGCGCTGACCTCCTGTGCGGTCAGTGCCTCCGGGAAGATGGCGCCGAGCGCCTCCGGGCCGAGCGGTTTGCCATCTGGTCCCAATGGCGGGGGTGGCGGATTCGGCATGTCGGCGATGACGTTATACCAGTGTGTCGGGATATCAGATTCGCCTAGCAAGATTTTCACATCGCCCATGGAAGTTTCTCCTCTAGATCGGCAGGTGACGGGGTAGTGTTGCCGACACATGCCCATCGCCAATACCGTGTTAACGCGGCATACAACTAAATATCATAATTTCCCGCTATTTGTTAAGGAATATTCTCACCGACGGATCACCTATCAGGAACACCGCGCGCGGGTGGGCCCGGAGAGGAGACATCGACTCTGCGCCGGGCTTAGGCTGTCGTTGCGGGTGCGCAGGACAGTTCGGATACGGGCGGATTTATTTTCAAGGCGGCGCTTGTGATGTCCGACTGCAACAACAGCGGCGGCGGTTTTGTAAAGCAATTCGCCGGCGCGTGCGGGTCCGCCGGCGGTGTGCTCGCGCAGCAATCTCTTTACTTGGTCGCGACCCCCTGGACCTGATCTGTGGGAATACCCTCCTCCTCCAGCATGACGGGAATACCGGATTTCACGCGATAAACGGTCTTTCCGTTTTCCGTGATGAGCGCCTCCTCCAGCGGGTCTTCGACAACGTTTCCACTCACGTAACGCACGTCACCGTGCTTGATCGCGTCATTCAACTTGCCCAGTTTTTCTTTCGACAGCATTTTCACTGGCATCTTGGTGACCGGGCAGCAAAGGATGTCCAGCAATTTTCTGTCTACGCTCATCGTGATCCCCTATGTCACAACCCTGCAACGATCAACACGACGACACCCCACTAATCGTGAAGGGTGCGTGGAATGCCAGTATAGCGTCATGAACTCGGTAGCGGCACCACCCGCCGGAGCCACGTCCCTGGTCCCAGCAAGTCGCCGGCCGAGCACACCGAGACCAGCTCAGGAGGCCTGCACTCCGGTTGACTGCTGATAGTACTTCCGAACCGCGCTAAACTTCTCGATGATGGTGGTCGCATCATGGGGCGGCGAGAAGAAGGCGAATATCCGCCCCTGAGGATCGATTACCATGATCGACGACGTGTGACTGAAGAAGTAGCCACTCTGCCCCGCGATCTCCTCGCGAATGGCAACTGCGTTCAGTTGCCGCTCGAGGTTCTCAATCTCATCGATCGCGCCGGTCACACCGAGAAAGTGCTTATTGAAGTGCTCCACGTACGCGCCCAGGCGCCGGCTATCGTCACGCTCGGGATCCACGGTCACAAACGCGAACTGGGCATTCTGTTCCAGGTTGACCGCTTGCGGCAAGCGTTGTGCGACTTGCTTCAGCACGGTCATTGTAAGCGGGCAAATGTCCGGGCAGTGGGTATAACCGAAAAAAAGAAACGTCCACTGTCCTTTAATACGCTTCAAATCAAAGGAGCGATCATGCTGATCCATCAGGCTAAACGGCGCCAGAGTGTGAGGCGTGGGCCACAGCCCCGACTCGAGTCCCGCCGACACCGACACCTGCTGTTGAGATACAGGCCAACGATATCCAGTCCAGTAGCCAAGGCCGAGAGCAACTGCGCCAAAGACCACAAAGGCCCAAAGGTGGCGTGGTTGCCTTGGCTTTCTCGATGCAGTATCCACGATATTCTCCTGACATGCCCTGAACTTGCCGAATCGGGATTATGCGCGGGTGCCTTCCGGTGGGAATGTGCGCGTTTTCCCACTCTTTAGTGCTGCATGTTTCCCGCGCTATCTTCCTGCACCTGCACTTGCACCTCCACACTGCCGGCCCGCTCGAAGGTAAGCGTCAGCCGAAAAGTTTTGCCAGCTATCAGCGGTTGCTTCAGGCCGATGAGCATGATGTGCAAACCACCAGGCGCGATGGCCGTCGGCTTGCCGGGGAGCACATTAATTGCCTTGACCGGACGCATCCGCACGACGCCGTCTTTCATCGAGCTGCGATGCAACTCCACCCGCTCGGCAATTGGCGAGGAGCCCGAAATCAATCGGTCGATTACAGAACCGTGGTTGAAAAGCTCCATGTAGACAGCCCCGTTGGGGGCCACCGGGGGCAATGCCCGCGCCCACGGGTGATCAATACTGATATCGCCGACCTTGTCGCCGTGCGCAATCGCGCTGGCCGGCAACATAAGGAGGGTCAACAGCAGCAATTTTCGCTCTAGCATCATTTATTCCAGAGGAAATATCGATTCGGTTGCGGTGCATCGCAGTTGTGGCAACCGTCCCGAGCATCGTCCAGAGTCGCGCCAATCGGGCGCCAGGCCAGTAATCCCGGGCACTTTTCAGTATCGCTTGCCGTGCTTGTGCCACACGGCACGTTGCAACCTTAGGCGCGTATTCTAACCCCAAAATACCTGAAACTCGCCCGTGGCGCACCTGCCCGAACCCATTCTTAGGATGACAGCACGCAATCGCGATGTTATAAACATTTCGCACTCGTATTCACCCGGAAAAAAAGTGATGCGGTACAAAACCGAAGACCTGCGAATCAAGTCAATCGCGGACGTGATAACACCCGCGCAACTGCACGAGGAGCTGCCAATCGTGCAAACAGCCGCCCAGACCACATACGAAACGCGTCGTGCGATCTACCGGATACTTCATGGCGAAGACGACCGGCTGCTGGTCGTCATCGGGCCGTGCTCCATTCACAACGCCGATGCGGCCAGGGATTACGCGTCCAGGCTAAGCGCGGCGCGCGGCGCGCTCGCTGACGCGCTCTTGATCGTGATGCGGGTATACTTCGAAAAGCCGCGCACCACGGTCGGGTGGAAGGGCCTCATCAACGACCCTAATCTTGACGGCAGCTTCCAGATCAATAAAGGGCTGCGCCTGGCACGCGAGTTGCTGCTGGTCCTCAACAACATGGGCATACCCGCGGGAACTGAGTACCTGGAGCTGGTGACCCCGCAGTATTTCACCGACCTCGTGAGTTGGGGGGCGATTGGCGCGCGCACTACGGAGAGCCAGGTGCACCGGGAAATGGCGTCTGGTTTGTCCTGTCCCGTGGGTTTCAAGAACGGCACCGACGGCAACCTCAAGATCGCGATCGATGCTGTGCGCGCGGCGAGGGAGCCGCACCATTTCTTGTCACTGACCAAGGATGCCCACTCCGCCATTTTCTCGACCAGCGGCAACGCCGACTGTCACATCATCCTGCGGGGTGGCTATGAGCCGAACTACGATCCCGAAACCGTTCGGCACGCAACGGAGCAGCTCGAAATGGCAGGCCTGCCAGCAAAGCTGATGATCGACTTCAGCCATGCGAACAGCCGCAAGCGCCCCGAGCGCCAGCTCGAGGTAGGCCGTGATGTGGCACAGCAGATCGCGGGCGGGAGTGACGCAATCATGGGCGTCATGATCGAGAGCCACTTGAAGGCGGGCCGGCAGGATGTAATTCCGGGCCAGGAGCTGGTCTATGGGCAAAGCATTACCGACGCCTGCCTGGGTTGGGACGAGAGTGCACCTTTACTGCAAGACCTCGCGGCCGCGGTGCGCCGGCGACGCTCGCGGCAACGGACACGCACGGCGTCCTAACACGCATATCCCACCTATCTACTCAACACATATAAGTGCTTCCTCTTCGGGGCTCGGTGGTGTGAACTATTTCGTGCTCGGGGTAGTAGCTATCTGCCGCAGGCTACCGGCAATCCGTTACTGCAGCACCTGATGCCGCGACACGGTCGCTTTCCCGGCAGCTTCGGGTTTCGGGTCCACCGGTGTGAACCGGTCAGAAACCAGCCCGGCGTAAGCACTCTTTGTTTCTTCGTCTACGTTACATCCCTTTAGACCCATCTTACAGCGCTTGCGCATGTAGGCATTGGCGGCGAAAAAATCATCCATCTTGAGACCAGCGATGCCGAGCAAGAATGACGGCAAGTAGCTGATATGGAAGTCTCGTCGTTCCTCTGCCTGCCTCCAGGATCGCCAGGCCAGAAAAGGAACGGTCATGATCGCTTGCGACCCCCATGGATTGCTCAGGCCGAGCGCTCGGTAAACGTTGGAAATCGCCGGTGCGTGATCACCAAAGAAAAGCAACGCGGCTGGCCGGCGCCGCTGTTTCAGTGCCTCGATCAAGCACTGCGCCATGCGCATACCGTTTTGTTGATGATAGAGGTAGCGGTTCAGTGCCAGCATCGCGGCAGGGTCATTGATGTAGTCGAACTTTCTAGACGTATCCGGCGAACCGCGCTCAAAGCTCCACGGCCCGTGGTTCTCCATGGTCACAACGAAGACAAATGCGGGTCGCGACAACGCCTGCAAGACATCTAGGATCTTCTTGCACACAGCGGCGTCCGACACGTACGGGCCATCGCGCGCCGCTTCTTGGAATGACGCCACGGAGATGAACTCGTCAAAGCCAAGGCGTGGGTAGACCAGATCACGGTTCCAAAAGCTCGCCGTGTAAGGATGAATGGCAATGGTCTCGTAGCCGAGGGATCGCAGGTAACGCGGTAGTGAGTGGAACGGGTATGTTACGACCGAGAAGTATGGATAATCGACACCACCGGAGAAAAGCTCCAATGGTATGCCGGTAAGAGCGGAAAACTCGGTGCGCAAGGTGGCACCGCCATACGTGTCCACACGGATAAAACCATGGATCGCGTTCTGTTTGAGACGGTCCCAGGGTTCATAGAAATCGCTGGGGAAGCGGATGTCGAGCAGGCGAAAATCGAAAAATGCTTCGCTCTGAACCACGATCAGATCTGGATAGGGCTGGCCGCTTGCTGCCGTTTGTGCGATAGCCGCCCTTACGAGCTCCTGTCGCTTCGGGTCATTCCCCGTCGTGCGCCGGGGCATCTCAAAATAGAACTCGCTCGCCGACTCGACGAGGCTGCCCAGCAACCCGCCCGCTTTCACGTTCGCAATCGGGTTTCTACCGTAAGACGGAAGATCGAGTGCCGCATAGATTTGCTGCCCGGGCGATCCCTGCTTGAAGGCCCATCCCGGGATCGAGAATACAGCCACCAGTGCGAATAATGCGAGGCCGGCGCGCAGCGGACGTCGCTTGCTCAGCGGTGTCTCCAGGAACAACACCAGAACCGGCGGCGCCAGCATTACGAGCAGCAACACTCCCAGATACCACTGACCGACGAAATATTTGTCGAACAGATCTGCGTTTTCGACTACCTGGTCAGCCATCACAAAATCTGATATGACAAGCGGCTGGCTCACCACCGAGAACTTGAAGTTGCTTCCCAGCACTACCAGAGTCGCCGCGAAAATGGTGAGTAGCGCGGACGAGAAGGGTCGTAACGTCAAGCAGAAGATCAGCGCGAAAACGACCAGCAACGGCAGCGTGTTGGCCAGCACATAGGCCATGCTCAGGTGGGAGAAGAATGACTGCGGCTGTGGCACCGCAATCCAGCTCAACGCGAGCGCAGCGACCACAAGCAGGGACACGGCCGCGGCTGATCTTAACCACGGTTTGGCACGATCATTCATTTAGGATCACCGGCTTCTCAGTTTACCTTGGTCTGTGCAGCTAACTGTTTTCAGCAGGCTCCAACGCCGGGCGCGTGGCATCCAGCAGCACGCGGAAAGGCAACAGCAGCAACAGAGCCATGCCCAGCTTGACGACGTAATCGCCAAGACCCCAGGTCACCCACGGCAAACCGGTACCTGCAAACGCGAGTGTGAAAAACACCGCCGTATCGAGCGCCGAAGCGGTGCTTGATGACATAAACGGCGCGCGCCACCACTTCGCACGGCGCAGCCTGTCAAAAATGTGCACATCCAGGAGCTGCGCCACAAGAAAAGCAGACAGCGAGGCGCCCGCGATGCGGGGCGTCGCCAGAAATAGCGACAACCAAAGAGCGAAGAAAAACCCCGCATATACGACCCACCGGGCCTGTTGAGGCCCCAATCGGCGGTTGGTGAGGTCCGTCACGAGAAACGAGACCGGATAGACGAACGCGCCCCACGTCAACCAGTTATTGATCGGATATCGCACCAGCACGTTGGCCGCTGTCACCACGATCGCCATGGCAACGGTGCCCATAACGATGGCACGGAATGCGCTGCGGCTGTCTAAGTAGGCCATTTCCCAGTTCGCTTAAGAAATCTGCCAACGTGGCCATACCATAATAACAGCAAAGATCAACGCGGTGACGACCACGATCGCGGGGCCGGCCGGAATATCCCACTGCAGCGAACCGAGCAACCCCAGTATCACCGATACCACGCCAATCAGTGCCGCCAGCACGGCCATTTGCTCCGGGGTCTCCGACGCACGCCGGGCCGCAGCAGCCGGGACGATCAGCAAGGAGATGATAAGAAGGATACCGACGATCTTCATGCCGACCGCGATGATACCAGCGATCAAAAAAATGAGTGTCAACCGCACCCGCGTTACATGCGCACCCTCGACAGAGGCAAGGTCTTCGTTGACCGTCGCCGACAGCAAAGGGCGCCAGATAAACCCGAGCGCACCCATCGCCACCACTGCGAGCCCGTAAATCAGATAAAGGTCTTCGATCGCTACCGCCAGCACATCGCCAAACAGATATCCCAGCAGGTCAATGCGCATCGATTGCATGAATGCCACGATCACGAGGCCCAACGCCAGGGCGCTGTGTGCGAGGATGCCGAGCAAGGTATCACTCGGCAGAATTCGCTGCCGTTCGAGCAGCAGCAGCAAGGCAGCAACCGTGAGACAAAAGACGAGCACGCCGACGGACAGGTTGATGCCGAGCAGAAATCCCAGCGCCACCCCGACAAGCGCCGAGTGCGACAGCGCGCCGCCGAAAAAGGCCATCCGCCGCCATACCAGAAAACAACCCAGCGGACCAGCCGCTAGCGCGGCCCCGATGCCGCCGAGCATGGCACGAACGAGAAAGTCATCCATCGTGACTCCCCTGCCCAGCCCGCTTAGCGTTGTCCATGGGCACGGCCTCACCCGTGATGTCGTGCCGGTGATCGTGATGATGGGCGTAGACCGCGAGCGTCTCGGCAATCTGCTGGCCGAACAACGAGACGAACTCGGGGTTCTGGATTACCGCACGTGGCTGTCCGGTGCAGCAAACATGGTGATTCAGGCAGACCACCCGATCGGTGGCCGCCATTACAACATGCAAATCGTGCGATACCAGCAGCACACCGCAATTGTGATGCTCGCGCAGGTCGCCGATCAGCCGATATAGCTCCGACTGACTGGCAAGGTCGACCCCCGCCAACGGCTCATCCAGCACCAGCAGATCGGGTCTGCGCAGCACGGCGCGAGCGAGAAGTATGCGCTGGAACTCGCCACCGGAGATGTCCGCGATCTGGCGCTCGAGCAGCCCATCGGCCCCGACCTCTTCCAGTAAGGTTTGAAGCCGCGCACGCGGTGCCCGCATGCCTAGCGTGAGAAAGCGCGCCACCGTGAGCGGCAGCGTGGCATCTCTCTGGAAATGCTGGGGCGAAAACCCGATTTTCAGCCCCGGGAGACGAAAAACGCTGCCCTGGTCGGGCTGCAGCAGCCCCAGTAGTGTGCGAACCAGGGTCGTTTTGCCGGAGCCATTAAGACCAACGAGCGTAACAATCTCGTGACGCAAGACCTTGAGATCCACGTGATCGAGCACAAGGCGGCCTCCGAGCTTGACCGACACGCCTCGCAGCTCAACCAGACAATCGTGCGCCGGCTGCGGCCTCGCCGCCCGCGAACCGGCGGGTACCCTGGTAGTGGAACTGCGCTGCATAGGTGTTAGGATGCGACGGGAAATTGTTACATTATAACGTTTCGTCCCCGTGTACAACATCGCAAGCCACCGCCCTCGACGGATCGTCAAGCACATCGCGTGCGCGGCGTCCGGGCTCGCGCTGGCGTTGTGCATGCCGGTGTCGGCCGCGCCGAAGGTGGTTGCGAGCCTCATGCCGATTCAATCCCTCGTCGCCGGCGTCATGGGCGATACCGGCACCCCCGCCGTGATCATACGGGGCTACGGTTCGCCGCACGTATACTCGTTGCGGCCCTCCGAGGCCGCCATGCTCAGCAATGCCGATATAGTATTCTGGATCGGCCGGTCCATGGAAACGTTTCTGCAAAAGCCGCTTTCCACACTCGCAAGCAAAGCGCAGGTTATCGAGTTAATCGACACCGAAGGTTTGATCTTGCTGCCGAACCGCGAGGCAGGCGTGTGGGAAGCGGACTACCACGGGGAGCAAGGAAGCGCCGTCGGTTCACACACGCACGCACGGACTGACCCTCACATATGGCTTGATCCCGGCAACGCGAAGTCATTAGTCGACAATATTGCAAAACAGCTAGGCAAGATAGACGTTGCCAATGCAACAGCCTACAGGCGCAACTCGTTAGAGGTCTCGCGGCGACTAGACGCCCTGGACCGCGACCTGAGAACGCAGCTACAACCCGTGCAGGGGATACCTTATGCGGTTTTTCACGACTCCTTCCAGTACTTCGAGCATCACTTTGGCCTGCACGCGGTAGGGTCGCTTACGCTGAATCCAGATCGCATGGCGGGCGCACGGCGTTTGCGGGAGCTGCGGGAAACAATCAAGGAACGCGGTGTACGCTGCGTGTTCAGCGAGCCCCAGTTTGAATCCGCGCTCATCAAAACCGTTATCGAGGGAACCGATGCGCGCCGTGGCGTGCTCGACCCCCTGGGGACAGGCTTGCGGCCGGGACCAGACGCCTACTTTGAGATGATGCGCGCCAACGCCGCCGCTATCGTTGACTGTTTGTCATAAGCGAAGGAAGTTTGTAGTGGCAGCTAATTAAGAGTGAGATTCAAGTAAAAGACTCACAACTTATATTCGTAGTTACTTGTATCTTGTCGCCTGAATCTTGTCGCTGTTTTCACCTGCAGCCATTGCTTCCAGCACAAGCTGGGGGTCGAGGCGCTGGTTAAAAAGGTTGATTCGCCAGTCGAGGTGCGGGCCATTGACGCGACCGGTCGCACCGACCTCGGCAATGGGGTCGCCCTGGCGCACGCGTGCGCCTTCTCTTACCAGAATCCGGTTTAGATGGATAAAGGTCGACGATAACCCGTGGCCATGGTCCACGATCAACGTTCCCCCGGAGTAGAACATGTCCGTATGGACCAGCGTCACAACACCATCAGCCGGAGCCAGAACCGGCGCGCCCACCGGCGCGGCGATATCGAGACCGTAGTGCGGACGCCCGGGCTTGCCGTTCAGGAACCGTTGGCTGCCGTAGACACCCGTTATGCGCCCACTCGCCGGCCATTTGAATCCGGTGAGAAAATCTGTGCGCGCATCGTCCCGTGCCCGCGCCTTATTGAGCAGAATCACGTCGGCGCGGATGCGCGCCAGATCTTCCGCGCGAGGGGTAACCTTGCGCGGCGGAAGGCCGTTGACACGTTGAACCCGATATTTACGCTGCGCGATCTTGAGCACACGCCATTCGCGGCTGCCATTCGGAAAGGTGGCAAGTAATCGCATCTCCGCGGGTGCATCGCGCCCGAAGCCAATGAGGAATACACCCTCCTTCGACACGCGTACCGCTCGCCCGTCAAACTCAATCCGCGTGCCTGCATCCGTGCGTCCCTGTACCACCCCCCCCTGCACCATCGGGCCATCGAGGATAAGCGTACCCGCCATGCCTGCGCTCGCCGGTATCATCAACATTACAGGTATCAGGGCGAATCGATACACAAATCCGGACTCCATACCATTATAAATACATCATTCCTTATATAGAGACACCATCGCGATATAGAGACACCATCGCGCCGCCGAAGTGCCCGCGTATAGTAGCGATTGACTACGAGTTCCCACATATGCGCACACTGCTAATCCAGTCTCGCGTCGTATCTCTACGGATCCAACCGGCTGCAATCGGCGCACAACCCCTTGACCTCGATCGTCTGGCGATCGGCGTGAAACCCGAGCGCTTCGGCATCGGCCACAAGCGCCCGCGCAATTGCAGGGGCGTCGATCTCGGCAACCGTGCTGCATTCCCGGCAAATCAAGAACTGCCCAAAGTGTGGTGTACCGGGCCCGCCACATCCGACAAAGGCACTCAACGACTCGATACGATGCACCAGCCCCGCATTGCGTAAGAAATCGAGCGCGCGATAAACAGTTGGCGGTGCGGCCGCTCGATCCTCCTTGCGCAACTCCTCCAGTATATCGTACGCCTTGACCGGCGTGTGCCGGCGCCATACCAGCTCGAGGACACGGCGGCGCAGCTTGGTCAGCCGCAGACCCTGTCGCTCGCAGCTCGACTGCGCCGAACCGAGCGCACTGTCGATGCACTCGGCGTGGTCGTGGGTGCGCTTCTTGAACGGCACCAGGATACGTCGCTTTGACATGAACCCCCCGGATCGGCCTAGCTCTAATGTTATAGTATAACGTTTCAAACAGCGGTGGAAATTGAATGCGACCGCGATAGGCACCAGCGCCAGGCATACCGAGCGCCCCCGGGGCGTAATCCATTTCGTGCGTGCGCGGTGTGGCTATGGAACCACCCCCTGTTTACGAAGCTCGGCGCGAATGCGTTCCACACGCCGGCGATTCACGCCCAGATCGGAGTAGCCGATGCGGGATGCAGAACGCACTGCAATCAT
>JBHHZP010000097.1:0-13275 GCA_046758085.1 Acidiferrobacterales bacterium | reverse complement strand
CCAGCAACAGCTGCCGCTCCTCATCTGCGTCCGGAGCCGCGAGAATACGCCGGTCGCTCTCGAACTCGGTAACGTTGTCCTCCAGCGCCTGTGCCAAGAAAGGCGTAGTGTAGCCGAGCCCGACTTCCAGCACGCTGCGCGGGCGTGTCATTCGCGCCAGCGTGTAGAGCAAAGGCGCCACATGCTCGGTGCCCATACCGGAGAAGTACAGCGGCTCCACGGCCCGATAAAAACGCGGATCTAGCGACATTGGTTGTGTGAATGCTTAAGTTACCAGTGGCAAGCAGCAACTAGCAAGTAAAAAACCACTACCAACTCACAAGCTGAATAACACGCCAAATGATTGTGCTCTGCCTTGCTACTTGCAACTTGAAACTTGCTACTTATGGTTGCTACTCGCAGTTAGTTTTTCTGACACCAAAACACATACATCCCCACAAATGCTTGGGCGTTGTCGTTCTCGAAGCGCTCCCAGGATGTCAGGTCGGTCATCTGCGGGTCCCCAGGAAACAGCGCGCGATAGCGCGGCGCGATCTGTGGGAGCGGGAGCTCAAAGCCGATGAACGAGAGCCCGAGGGTATCGAGTGCCTGGCGGATCTGGGGCAGGGTGAAGTGGCATTCGTGGGCATGGAAGAGCAGGTCGCGGCACTCACTTAGGGTATAGAGACTCTCGCTCTCCAACAGCTCGGCCAGCGCAGGCTCCTGTCTCTGCAGGATACGCGTTCGGAATGCCTTGATGTCGCGCGTTACCGGCGTGAGGCCTTGCTGGCGGATTCGCTCCCGGGCAGCCACGACCGCTTTACGCGCCCGCTCACTGTAGAGCCCGATCTTCATGAGTCCTCCGGGCACCAATAGCTCGGTAAGCACGCGCCAGCCGCGCAGCGGCTCGGCCATGTGATGCAACACCCCGGCACACTGGATCACATGGAAGCGCTCGCCCAGGCGCGGCAGCGCGAGCAGATCACCATGCACAAAGCGTGCATTCTCCACGCCGAGCTCACGGGCCCGGCGCACGGCATAGGCAAGGCTGCGCCGGCTCAGATCGAGCGCCACGATCTCGATGTCCTTGCATACCAGCGCAATGGAAAGCGGTTCGCGACCGGTGCCGCAGCCGGCCACGAGCATGCGCGTGGGGCCGCTGAGAAAGGCCGGTGGCCTGAAGTGCGGGAACCCCCGCTGCAGACGCTCGGCAGAGTCGATCTTCTCCATTTGCGGCAGCGCCACCCAGCGCGGATAGGGGTGCTCCTCGTATTGCGCCCGCACCGCCCGCGAGGTCGCATCCTCGACCTCGCCCAGGGAGGCGAGGGTGGGCGCGATCGCCTCCTCCTGCCGCGGCTCTTTCAAGGTGCGCGCCACGAGCGCGCGCACGGGTTCCGACCAGCCCTCGAGTGCGATCGCCTCCAGCGCGGGGGCACAGGTGAGCGCATAAAGCGGTCGATACATCGCCAGCAACAGCAATGACGCCTCCAGCGCGGCCGAAGGCTTGCTATCCTGCTCGATGAGCGCGCCACAACGCGCAGCAAGCGCCTTGATCGTCGCCGTCTCCTCAGTGCTTTCGTTGAATACGTACTCGTTGTTAAAGCCCTGCACGCCCAAGGCCACGATCAGCGCGATCTCTGCAGGCGGAATCGCCTCGGCCTCGTGGTAGGCCAGCAAACGATCGCGCCGAAGTACCGTGAGCGCGCGCTCGAGCCCGGCATCGACATTCACGCAGCGCCTGAGCAGCGTGTGCAGCAGCGGATCGGCGCCAAGCTGCGCCAGCGCCGCCGCTGGCTCAGTGTCCAAACGCTCGTTGATTCGGTATTTGTGGATGAGCTGATGGGCGATCAGTCGAGCGAGGGACTGCGGATCAACCGCCGCCACGTCCATGCACGCCTTAAGATCCTTTTCCAGTTCTGGCTGATGACCCGCAGGCGCCAGTTGGCGCAGCGCGGAGGCAAGTAAGCGGCGGATCTCGTTCGCGTCGGGCTGGAGCTCGAGTGCACGATGATAGGCGCTGATGGCCGCTTCGATGTCACCCAGCATCATGCTCACGCGTGCCCGGACCTCATGCGCCTCGACAAATCCGGGGCGCAGGCGAGCAGCCTCGGCATACTCGCGCACGGCCTCCTCCAACCGTCCGCAATCTCTGAGTACATTGGCGAGGTTGTAGTGGTAATCGAATTCACCCGGCTTGAGCCGCGCCGCATTGCGAAAACAAACCTCCGCTTCCGCCGGCCGCCCGAGTTTTTGCAGAATGACGCCCATATTGTATTGGCCATCGGCATCTTTCGGTTCGAGACGCACGGCCTCGCGATACGAGCGCGCCGCCGCATCCAGATCGCCCGCCTCCTCGAGGACCTTAGCGAGATTGTTATGATAGGAGGCAACATCGGGCTTGCTGGCGATGGCCTGTCGAATCAACTCCGCACCACCCCGCTGTCCCGCCTGGTGCAGCAATATTCCCAGGAATTGCAACGCGTCGGGGTGCCCCGGTTGACGCGCCAGCACCTGCTCGTAGATTCCCTTTGCCTCCCCCAGTTGGCCGTGCTGGTGCATTGCGATCGCCCGATTCAACAAATGCGCCGTCGCCACGGGTGCGGCATCGCCGGTTACGCCCGCCTGCTCAGCGCTCTTGTAATCTGTCGTGTTTGAGTTATCGCCCATGACCCTTCAGATCAACTACGTGCCCGCATGATGGGCCGGCCGCGGACACCCCCGCCTCAGGCGAGAGCCGCACGCGCACGCGGCGCCGATAACAAGTACCAGATCAACCCCGCCGCCTCCATCCCAAGCATCATAATAAACGCTGCCTGATACCCGCGCGCCGAGTATCCGCCGAGCGCGGTGGTAGGCCACAGATTAATAAGCACGCCCATCACCCATTGCGCGGCGAATGCCGCAATGAACACGAACAGGTTGAGCCCGGTGATTACGCGCCCCGCCAATTGCGCCGGAAAGCTCTGCGGAAGTGCGGCATAGGGAATGATACCGGTTGTTCCGAAAAATCCGAACAATGCCCAGATGAGAAGCGTGGCTCCGGTCCATCCGAGAATTATGGGTACCTGCAGCAGCATGAATATGCTCATACCGACACCGGCCACCGTCGCAGGCTTGATCCCACGGCGGCCGAGGCGCTCGGTCGCTGCACCGAGCACGACAAACCCCGCAATCATGGACACGGCGATGAGCGCCAGGTAGTGGCCAATCGTATCCCGATCCAACCCCGCCACGTCGCGCAGCCACGGCCCCACCCACAACCCCTGAATCGCGAGGAAAGTCGCCTGCACCATCACAGTCCAGGGAGCGATGCGCCAGAACACACGACTGCTGAGTACCTGAGCGACACCACGGAGCTGCTCGCCGAACGGAACGCTCGCCTGAGAGCTCTTTTTTTCCGGGACAGTGGCGAAGATAATCGCGGCCGCTGCCAGCGTCACCACCGCCAAGGTGAGAAACACGCCCCGCCAGTCGGTCACATGCAGGGCCGCTTCCACCGGCGCCGTGCCGGTGAGGGCACCAAGGCCGCCGGCCGCCATTTGCAGCCCATTGACCAGCGGCAAGCGCGAGGCCGGAAACCATAAAACAAATGCCTTGAATGCCGCCATCAGGCACGCCGATACCCCCAGCCCGATGAGGGCGCGGCCAAGGGTAAGCGCAGCCGGCGTCGCGGCTGTGGCAAAAACAAACGCACCCAGCGCTGCAAACACCAGCAGTGCGGCCTCGGTCTTACGCGGGCCAAAGCGGTCAAGCAGGATGCCCAAAGGCAACTGAAAGATGGCGAAGGTCAGGAAATAGGCGCTCGTCAGCAGGCCCAGATCCGCGGCATCGAGCCCTACATCGGCAATGAGATCGGGAGCGATGACTGCGTTAACGACCCGGTAAAGGTAGGACAAGAAATAGCCGAACGCGAAGGGCAGAAATACGCGGATCAGAGTACCAAACGAAAATTTTTCCGTCGCTATGCGCTCCAAGCTCATGACCGGAGTCTACCAGCCACGGCCGCATTGCGAGCGCGGCTCTATGGTCCGCGTACTGCCACACTCCTCTGCCCCGAGCCGGCGCACCCCCGCAAGCGGTGCGCTGCCCGCAAACGCTGCGGCCGCCACGGTCAGCAACCGTGGCGCTCGCGACCGCTTCCCGCCCGCCGCCGGACAGCAACGGCTTCTGCCTGGACCGGCTCGTACGGGCCAGGGTGTGGGATTGCGCGTTGGTGCTACATTACGGCGTCGATGCCGAAGCTTGCAAAGTTGTTCTGCTCGAAGTTCTCCCGAAACATGTCGCGCAACCGCCGCGCAGCGGCATCGTACTCGTCTTTATCCGGCCACGCCCGGCGCGGATCCAGGATGTGCGAGCCCACCCCCGGGCAGTGCTTCGGCATGCGCAGGTTGAACACCGGATGGATGTCGTACTCCACGCCGTTGTGCAGGTCGCCGTTAAGCGCCGCGTCAAGCAGCTTGCGTGTGTCGCGGATCGAGATCCGGGGGGCGCGGCCCGCCGGGCCACCATGCCAACCGGTGTTTAGCAGCACGCAGCGTGCGTTGTGCTGCTCCATGTTCTCGCGCAGCAGCTTCGCGTAGACCGAGGGCCGGTGCGACATAAACGGCGCGCCGAAGCAGGCGCTGAACGTCGCCTGCGGCTCCTTCAGGCCAACCTCGGTGCCGGCCAGTTTGGCGGTGAAACCCTGCACGAAGTGGTACATCACCTCCTTGCCCTCGAGCACCGAGACCGGCGGCAGCACGCCGAAGGCGTCGGCCGTCAGCAGCACGATCGTCTCGGGATGCCCGCCCTTGGCCCCCTCGGCTACGTTGGGGTTGCAGGTCAGCGGGTAGCAGAAGCGCGTGTTCTCCGTGATCGCGCGGTCCGTCAGATCGAGCTGTTGTGGGTCGGTCTGCTCGAGTGGCTTGTCGGTCAGCGGCGGCACATTCTCGATGATCGTGCCCTCCATGGAGAGCGCTGCCGCGATGATCGGCTCGGCCTGCTTGTCGAGGTCAATCAGCTTGGCGTAACAACCGTCCTCCAGGTTGGAGACACCAATGTCGGTCCAGCCGTGCTCGTCGTCGCCGATCAGCTTGCGCTCGGGGTCGGCCGACAACGTCGTCTTTCCCGTGCCCGACAGGCCGAACATAACCGCCGTATCGCCGCGTGCGCCGATGTTCCCCGAGCAGTGCATCGACAGATATCCCTGGTTCGGCATCAGAAAATTCATCACGGTAAAGATCGTCTTTTTCACAACGCCGCAGTAGTCCGCGCGTCCGGCCACCAGGCAGATCTGGTTGCGGAAGTCGATGATGACGGCACGCTCGGAGCGGCTACCGTCACGCTCAGGCTCGCAGCGAAACGAGGGGATGTTGAGCATGGTCCAGCGCTTGCGCTCGGCGTCCGTGATACCGTACACATGCTTGGGAAACATATTACGCGCGAACATGGCGTGTGTGGCGTACTCGCCCACGAACCGGTAGGGCACAGAGTAGGTCGCATCCGCACCGGCGTATACATCCTGCACATAGAGCGTCGGCCGACGCTCATTGAGGTAATCGACCACACGCTTGAGCAGCCCTTCATACTTCTCGGGGTCATATTTCTGCAGGTTGTCTTTCCACCAGATCTGGCTCTCAGCCTCCGGCCAGGCGACGGCAAATGTGTCGCTTACCGGACGCCCGGTACAGGTCGGGTCCGTGTAGAAAACCAGCGGACCCTTGACCCCGAGCCGGGTGGCATAGGCCTTTCGTTCATCATCCGCCCCGTCGCTTCGGACGCGGCCACGGTCGTTGGCAATGGCCTCGTGGAACAGTTGTTCGCCGCTAAGGTTGTACTTATACGTTATGCCGGTCAGGCCGAGCTTCTGGGTCAATGCTGCAGCGAATTCCATTGTGGTTCCTCGAAGATGTCTGGATATGCCGAAAGCCTGCCGGGGCGCCCTCGCGTCGCCCATTTTTCGCCTGAGATCACCAAGCATACCCGTGCGCCCGGGGGCTGGGCAAGGTGGGGATCAGTGCAGCTTGATCTCCGGATATACGCGGCGGCGAAGCACATTGGCAAGCGTCAGCAGCGCCACACGGTACCAACCGAACAGCGCGACCTGGTGCATCTTGTACAGCGACAAGTAGACTATACGGGCCACCACGCCCTCCACCATCACACTGCCGCGCATCAACTTGTTCATCAATGTACCGACCGTGCTGTACTTTCCGAGCGCCACAAGCGATCCGTAATCGCGGTACACATAGCGGGGCAGGGATTTTCCACGCAGCCGCCGACGCAATGACCGCGCCAGCATCGAGGCCTGCTGGTGCGCCGCCTGCGCGCGCGGAGGCACAATCTTGCCCGCGCCGTTGCCAATGGGACAGGCCGCGCAATCGCCAAACGCAAAGATCGCGTCATCACGCGTTGTCTGCAGGGTCGGCCTGACCACGAGCTGGTTCAGGCGATTGGTTTCCAGGCCATCCAACGCAGAAAGAAAATCCGGCGCTTTGATTCCCGCCGCCCATACAGTCGTGGCCGCCGGAATGAACTTGCCCCTTGAGGTGTGCACCCCGTTGTGCGCCACGGCCACGACTTGCTCGCCGGTATATACCGCTACCCCGAGGCGCGCGAGCTGTCGCTGCGCCGCTGCCGACAGGCGTGCCGGCAAAACCGGCAGGATGCGATCGGCGGCCTCGATGATGGTGATCTTGATGTCACGCTTGGGCACGATCTGGTCGAGCCCGTAGGCGGAAAGCTGGTGCCCCACGTGATGCAGCTGGGCCGCCAGCTCGCTCCCCGTCGCACCCCCGCCCACGATCGCCACATGCAGCTGCCCGGGCTCCTGCGGTCCGCCCGTGCCGTGCGCCCGTAGGAACCTGTCCACCAGGTGTATATGAAAATGGTCGGCCTGCTCCGTGGTATCCAGAAAAAAACAGTGCTCGCGCACCCCATTTATCCCGAAATCGTTGCTCACACTGCCGACGGCCAGCACCAGCGTATCGTAGTGGAAGGTGCGCCGCGGAATGATCTCAAGGCCCTCATCGTTATAGGTCGGCGCGACACAGATCTCGCGCACTCGCCTGTCCAGGCCATCCATGCGTCCCAAGCGGAAGCGAAAGTGGTGCCAGCGGGCCTGCGCCAGGTACTCCAGTCCGTCGATGCTCGCATCCAGCGTCCCGGCCGCCACATCGTGCAGCAACGGCTTCCAGATGTGAACGCGGCTTGCATCGATAAGCGTCACATCCGCCATTCTCTTGCCGACCGTGTCGCCAAGCCGGGTGGCAAGCTCGAGTCCCCCAGCACCGCCCCCCACTATTATGATCTGATGCCGGCCTGTCATAGGCAACCGGTACGGGCCCTATGTATCTGTCGCGCCCTCGCTACTCGCTACTTAATACTAAATCGCCCGTCAGCAACCAGCACGATATCGAAGTTGCCAACCAGCTCGCCGGTTACAACGGGATGGTTTTCCAGCGCCACCAGCAGGCTGCTTCGAACGCGGGCATCACGAATGCTGTTGAGTATCCAGTCGCGCTCATTCTCCGGCGCACCAGCGACATACATCTGCGTTACCAGCGGCTCGATGGCCGGCCCGCTGACGGCAAAATGGATATGCGGCGCACGACCCGGATAGGGCACCGGCTTGATTGTGCGGAAGCGGTAGGTACCATCGTCACCCGTGACGAACTCGCCATAACCCTGAAAGTTCGGATCCAGAGGTACGTTCTGCCGGTCACCGGGATGATGGTAGCGGCCATAGGCGTTGCACTGCCAGATCTCAATCCGCGCGCCCACAACCGCTCGTCCGCGCTCATCGAGCACACGGCCGACGACATTGGTGATCTCGCCTTTGGCAATCCCTGCGCGGCCTTCGACCCTAACCAGATCGTTGTCGGAGTCCAGTGGAATCGCGAGGGGATAGAACGGGCCGCGCGTCTGCGGCGGCGTGCGGATAAGTTCCGCCGCCGCGAGGCGCGCCAACGGGGTCATGGCCAGTAAACCCAGTGTGGACAATGAGCCTGCAAGTACACGGCGCCGCGACGGGTCAAGATTCTGTTTCATGCGCGCTCCTAGCCGCTGAGGGGCAAATCCGAGAGACCATGTTCCTATGGAAAGCCATCCTTTCCCGTGCCGCTCCTGCGTTGGGTTTTTGTCTTTTCTCGGCTGAATGCATGACCTGCCCTGCCATCAAAAGACAACCACGCCGCGGATCGACTCGCCCTTTTCCATCAGCTCGAAACCCTTATTAATGTCGGCGAGCGGTATGGTGTGGGTAATGAGATCGTCGATGTTGATCTTGCCTTCCATGTACCAGTCGACGATCCTGGGCACGTCGGTGCGGCCTCTGGCTCCGCCGAATGCGGTGCCCCGCCACACCCGGCCCGTCACCAGCTGAAACGGGCGGGTACGGATCTCCTCGCCGGCGCCGGCAACGCCGATGATGACGCTCTCACCCCAGCCTTTATGACAACACTCCAGGGCTTGGCGCATGGTCTCAACATTGCCAATGCACTCGAAGCTGTAATCCGCGCCGCCTTTGGTCAGTTCGACTAGGTGTGAGACGAGATCGCCGTCGATTTCCTTGGGGTTCACGAAATGCGTCATCCCGAACTTCTCCGCCAAGGTGCGTTTCTTTTGATTGACGTCGACACCAACGATCATATCGGCACCCACCATACGCGCGCCCTGTATCACATTGAGACCAATACCGCCGAGGCCGAATACCACGACGTTGGCGCCGGGCTCAACACCGGCCGTATTGATTACCGCGCCGATGCCGGTGGTTACGCCGCAGCCGATGTAGCAGACCTTATCGAAAGGCGCATCCTCGCGGATCTTTGCCACTGCGATCTCGGGCAGCACCGTGTAGTTGGAAAAGGTTGACGTACCCATGTAGTGGTGCAGCATTTTGCCGCCGAGCGAAAACCGGCTGGTGCCGTCGGGCATCAGCCCCTGACCCTGGGTCGTGCGGATTGCCTGACAGAGGTTCGTTTTTCCGCTCAAGCAGTAGTCGCACGCACGGCATTCCGGAGTGTAGAGCGGAATGACATGATCGCCAGGCTTGACGCTTTTGACCCCGTCGCCGGTCTCTACCACCACGCCGGCCCCTTCATGCCCCAAGATGGCCGGAAAGAGCCCTTCGGGATCCGCACCCGAAAGCGTGAAATGATCGGTGTGGCAAATACCGGTAGCCCTGACCTCAAGCAGCACCTCACCGGTCGCGGGGCCTGCGAGATCCACTTCCTCGATGCTTAGCGGCTTTCCGGCCTCGAATGCGACCGCTGCCTTTGCCTTCATTGCTCCTCCTTTTTTTATGGTGGCCCAGTCGGAACCTTGTTAGAGAACATTCGCGATCTTAGCGCACCGGTCCTGGACACGCGACCCGGCGCCCCCGCTCCGAAGGCTACACTTCGCGCAAGGTCTTGGCCGGTGGCTGGCGCAGCACGGCAAACGTTCCAAGTGTACCCGCTATGCCGATACCGACCGCGCCACCGGCAAGACCCACAAGCCATACCCACGGATTCAACTGGTAAGTAAAACCGAACACGTGCTCGGCCAGCACGTAGCCCAGCACGCTGGCGGTCAGACCGGCCAATGCGCCGGCCAGCATGCCCAGCGTTGCAAACTCCGCCGCCAGGCTGCGCAACAGCTGGCCGTGCCGCGCGCCGAGCGTACGCAGCACCGCGCCTTCATAGCGGCGCTCGTCCTGCGTTGCCTGGATGGCCGCATAAAGCACAATAAGACCGGCCAACACCGTGAATGCAAAAACATACTCCACCGCCACAGACACGCGATCCATGATGTTACGAACTTTGGTCATGAGTGCCTCGACGTCAATCACCGTAACGTTGGGAAACTGCCTCACCATCGGCGCCAACATATGCTTGTCCTCGGGTGCCAGATAGAAGCTCGTGATGTGTGTGGCGGGATAGTCGGCCAACAACCCGGGGGGCAGGATAGTAAAGAAGTTTACGTTGAACGAATCCCACTCCACCTCACGCAAGTTAGTCACTGTCACCTCAATCTTGGTGCCGGCAACGTCAAAGGTCAGCACATCGCCGAGCGTAATGCCCAGAGTCGCAGCCAATCCCTGCTCGAACGACAAAAACGCCCGGCCGACATCCTCGGGCCGCCACCAGCGACCGGCAATCACGCGATTGTCCTCCGGCAGTCGTGCCGCCCACGAAAGATTAAACTCGCGCCGCGCATGACGACGTGCGTGCGCATCGGCAAATGCCGCGTGCGTCACCGGGCGGTTATTGATAGCCGCCAATCGTGCGCGGACCATGGGATAAAGCTCCGGCGCTGCGATGTTGCGCTGCGCCAGAAATGCGCGTAGCGCTGCCACCTGGTCGGGTTGAACGTTGATCAGGAACTGATTCGGTGCTTTTTCAGGAATCGTGCGCCGCCACCCCTCGAGCAAATCGCCCCGCACGATGGATAACAGCAGCAGCACCATTATCCCTAGCCCGAAGGCAACGATCTGTGCGGTACTAGTGCGAGCGCGGCGGGCGATGTTGGCAAAGCCGAAACGCCAGGCAATGCCGACGCGCCCACGCAGGCCGTTCAACAGTCTCACCAGCAGGTAGGCGACCACGGCCAGCAGCGCCAGCGTTACCGTGGCCCCGCCCAGAACATAGCCGAGCAGATGCAGGTCCCGCGCTTGCCACGCCATGAGTACCGTCATCGCCGTTAGTGCGACACCGTATATTTTCAGGTTGCCCGGCGACATGAACCCGATATCGCGACGCAGCACGCGCATCGGCGGTACATGCCGGAGTGCCAGTAACGGCGGCAGGGCGAAACCGATAAGCACAATCATGCCTGCCGGTACCCCCACGAGCGCGGGCTGCACAGACGGCAGCGGCAATGCTCCCGCCACCATACCGGACAACAGGCGGGCGAGCACGGCTTGGGCAGCGTAGCCGAGTACGCAACCGGCCACACTCGCTGCGAGTGCAAGCCAGCTCATCTCCCAGGCGAATACCTTGATAATGATTCGCTGCGTCGCCCCCAGGCAACGCATGATGGCGGCGGTGTCCAGGTGGCGCTGAGCGTAGCGCCGCGCCGCCATCGCCACTGCCACCCCGGCCAGCAGCACGCTCGCCAATGCGGCCAGGCCCAGATATTGTTGTGCCTTCTGCACTGCCCGTCGCAGCTCCGGGCGCCCTTCTTCTAACGTGAGCAGGCGTTCACGCGTCATCAGTCGTGGCGCAAGCCAGCGCCGAAATGCCTGCACATCCACACGCTTGCCGGCCACGAGCAACCTGTGCCGAACGCGGCTGCCGGGCTGAATCAGTCGGGTCGCGGGCACATCTTCTATGTTCATCAACACCCGCGGCGCAATAGTGAACAGATCGCCGCCGCGATCGGGCTCGTATGTCAACACGCGCGTAACGCTAAATGTCGCCTCGCCCAAGTGAATAACGCCTCCTACCGGTACATCGAGCGCCTGCAGCACCCGGGCATCTACCCACACGTTGCCGCGCCGTGGGACTGAGCGTGTTTCACGGTCCCGCGCAAACGGTGCAGCAGCGATTCTCAGCGTGCCGCGCAACGGATAGCGCGCCTCGACCGCCTTCACCTCGACCAGTTGCATCCTCTCTCCCGCCAGCGCTGCACTGCGAAAGCTCAAGGTGCGCGCAATTCGCAGGTCGCGCTCGGCGGCGCCGGTAACGTAAACCGCATCGAGCGCGTCGGATGAGGCGAGCACCAGATCTGCGGCGAGCAGCTCGCTCGCCTGCTCGCGCATGACTTGCCGCACACGATCGGTAAAAAAGCCCACGGCCGTCATGCTCGCAACAGCGATCACGAGGGCAACGCTGAGGATGCGCAACTCGCCGGAACGCCAGTCACGACGCAACGCCCGCAGCGAGAATGTGGCCGTATTGATCATCGGTGGTCAGGTTGCCGGTGGCCGTTTTTAATCCGCCCCGCCTCAAGCTCCAGCACCCGGTGGCAATGCTCGGAGATCGCGCGATCGTGCGTCACCAGAACCAATGTAGTGGCACGTTCAGCATTGAGCGAGAACAACAAATCAATAATCCGCGCACCGGTCGCCTGGTCCAGGTTCCCGGTGGGCTCATCGGCAAACAGCAGCTTCGGTCGGTTAGCAAACGCGCGTGCCATTGCGCAACGTTGCTGCTCACCACCGGAGAGCTGATTTGGATAATGGTGCAGCCGCGGCCCCAGGCCGACGCGCTGCAATACCCGCACGGCCGCCTCGCGGGCGCCGGCCTCGCCCGCAAGCTCGAGCGGCAGCATGACGTTTTCGAGCGCCGTCAGGCTGTGTAGCAGCTGAAATGACTGGAACACGAAGCCGACGCGGCCTGCGCGTACGCGCGCGCGCCCGTCCTCGTCCAGCGTCGCCAGATCGATTCCGTCGAGAAGCACGCGACCGGCCGTGGGAACATCGAGCCCGGCCAGCAGTCCCAACAACGTGGATTTGCCGGACCCCGACGCACCGACTATGGCAATGGCCTCGCCACGACCGATGCTCAAGTTCACCTTGTCCAGAATTAACAGATCCCCACCGGGGCTGATAACCTGTTTGCTCACGTCCTGCGCCACCGTAATCGGTGCAGGGGAAGATTGAGACATGCTCAGACCACTCCTTGCTATCGTATTCTATGCCTGGGCGATGCAGGCGCTGGCACAGCAGCCCGCGATTCTCGTGCTTGGCGACAGCCTGAGCGCAGGCCATGGCCTGAGCACGGAACAGGGATGGGTCGCGTTGCTACAGCGCCGGCTTCAGCACCAAGGCTATCCGCACCGCGTCGTCAACGCCAGTATTAGCGGCGATACCACGCGCGGAGGCTTCAACCGCCTCCCGCTGGCCCTGCAGCGGCACAAGCCCGAGGTCGTGATTGTCGAGCTTGGCGGCAATGACGGTTTGCGCGGCCTGCCGATGGACGAGATTCAGCGAAATCTGGCAGCGATTGTGAGCACCAGCCGAAATCACGGTGCCAAGGTCCTGCTCGTGGGCATGCGCCTCCCGCCTAATTATGGCGCCGCCTACGTAAAGAAGTTCCACGACATCTATCGCGGCCTGGAAAAAACTTACCAGGTGCCGCTGGTACCCTATCTGCTCGACGGCATAGGCGGTCACGACGAACTGATGCAGGCGGACAGACTACACCCGCGTGCCGAGGCGCAAAGCCGCATGCTGGACAATGTGTGGCGACATTTGTTGCCAATACTCAAGCGCCTGGCACCACGGTCGCCCGAGGACCACACACCCGGTCCGGCATCATCATAACTACGGGAAGCTGCCGAGCGATACGCATTAATTCGGTCGCCTACCGGCGATAATGTATTAACAGGCTTGCT
>JBHHZP010000096.1:0-13526 GCA_046758085.1 Acidiferrobacterales bacterium | reverse complement strand
CTATGCCGCGGGTGCAGGGACGCACAGGAGCGGCCTGCGGCCGCACACCCCGCGGCTGCCCTCGCCCACGAGCTTGACTCAGGGGGTCCAGGCAAGGCACATCCATGTGCCTGGCCTGGACGCGCGGGATCCTTCCCGCGCCTCTTCGAGCCCGCTCTTCGTCTGCACTCGGGGCTCGGCTTGACCAAGGGGGCCCAAAAAAAGCACTTCACATCAAACCCTCACGCCTAACGCGCGTAGGCTAGCGCCTCGTTCTCACTCCTCCCTCGGCTTGAGTAAGGGGGACAAAAAAACCAAAACCCCGCCACTTCGTGCTTGGACTTCGCCTTCACTCCTCGCTACTAGCTACCGCTTTAGCATGGGGCCGAGGCGGCGTCCTCCCAGCAGATGCATATGCAAGTGGTAGACCTCCTGTCCACCGTCACGTCCGCAGTTGATAATCAAGCGATAACCATCTTCAGCGATGCCTTGCTCTCGCGCTATTCGCGCGGCTACCACGAACATATGTCCGAGATCGACCTCGTCCTCGAGTGTGACATCGTTTACCGTGGGAATGAGCTTGTTAGTAACAATCAAGACATGGGTAGGTGCCTGCGGGTGGATGTCTGCGAATGCGGTAACGCGCTCGTCCTGAAACAGAATGGTGGCGGGGATTTCGCCCCGGATGATTTTGCTGAATATCGTCTCGTCTGCCATGAATGGGTATGCTCCCTACCAGTTGTATTTGCGTATGCGGCCGGGAACCGCACCCGGCGAAGCGCATATTATACCGTTAATAGGTGTAGTGGGCTGGCATGCACATGATAGCGGGTGAATAAGCCCGTTGCAGCGCATTCCAGGTTGGATGGGCGAAGACAGGGCGCGTGCGATACATCATGCAGTTCTGTTATTCTTTATCCTTTCGAGTAAACGTCGCACGGGTGTAGCGGCGCAACGAATAACGAAGCGAGCAGATTTCATAAGCACGTCGAGCATGCCTGGCTTGAGGTCCCATGTCTGGTGACACATTAAAAGAAATCGAGACTCGCGATCGCTTTCCACACTTTCTTTCGATACCCACGCGTTGGAAGGACAATGATATATACGGCCATGTGAACAACGTGGTCTACTACTCCTACTTTGACACAGTGATCACCCGATATCTGATGGTCGAGAGCCGGATCGATATCGTGCGAGGCCTTGTTGTGCCGTTTACTGTCGAGAATATGTGTCGCTATCGTCGTTCGCTTTCATTTCCAGAAGTCGTCGATGCCGGTCTGCGCGTCGCGCGACTCGGGCGCTCGAGCGTACGCTACGAGATTGGCCTGTTCAGGCAAGGTCGAGACGACGCAGCAGCCGTGGGCTACTTTGTCGATGTGTTCGTTGACCGCGCTACGGGTAAGTCGGTACCGATTCCACAAGAGATACGTAATGTGCTGGAGAGGCTAGTTGTATAGCACTGAAAGGGTGCATTGTCGGCGGTCCACACCGCTGGTGTGGTGGCGGGAGTGAGTGCGTTGAGTCGTCTGCGCCTGGTCAAGCTGTCTACCCGTAACGTGGGGCCGGTGAGTCTGGATGTGAATCCGGGCGAATGTGTGTGTATCTCGGGGGCGTCCGGCACTGGCAAGACTTTGCTTATGCGAGCAGTCGCTGATCTCGACCCGCACGAGGGCACGGCATACCTGGATAATGCCGAGTGTTCCAGTGTCACCGCATCGCAATGGCGTCGCCAGGTGGGTTTGTTACCGGCCGAAAGTGCGTGGTGGCACGATCGCGTCAGCGAGCATTTTAACGATGTCGACAATAACGCGCTCGAGGAGTTGGGGTTTAATCCCGATGTGCTGCGTCGGAGAGTCAGTCGGTTGTCAACGGGTGAACGGCAACGACTGGCATTGCTGCGACTGCTGGCGCAACACCCAAAGGCCTTGTTGCTGGACGAGCCGACGGCGAGTCTTGATAGCGCGAACACGCGCAAGGTGGAGCGATTGATATCGGTGTATCGAAAGCAGAACAAGGTGCCGGTGATCTGGATTAGCCATGACGCACGCCAGATTAAGCGCGTGGGCGACCGTCACTTGCGATTGATTGACGGTAAGCTAACGTCAGGCAGAAGCCGATGAACTTGGTACTGTTGACACCCCTGGACCTGGCGCTTGCCGCCTTGCTGGTAATGGCACTGGCAGCGCTGTCGTTACCCCTCGGACTGGGGATCGGCAAGCCGCTAGCGATTGCCGCAGTCCGGACCGTGGTGCAGCTGCTGCTCGTTGGTATCGTTCTGAAGGCCTTGTTCGAAAACGTAAATATCGGCTGGATCGCGCTGATGGCGACGGTCATGTTGCTGATCGCCGGGCGTGAGGTGATGGCGCGACAGAAACGCCGGCTGCTGGGGTGGTGGGGGTATGGGGTTGGCAGTGTGTCGATGTTTATCTCGACTTTTACCATCATTATCCTGGTGCTGACAGTCATCATCCATCCGACGCCGTGGTATGAGCCTCAGTACGCGATCCCGCTGCTGGGCATGATGCTTGGCAATACAATGAACGGAGTTGCCCTGGCCCTGGACCGACTGACAGAAGGCGCTTGGCAACAACGTGCCGTAATTGAGGCACGCCTTATGCTGGGACAAAAGTGGACCCAGGCGATAGCCGATATCCGGCATGAGAGCATGCGCAGCGGCACCATCCCCATGATCAATGCCATGGCGGCGGCCGGAGTGGTCAGCCTTCCAGGTATGATGACTGGCCAGATTCTCGCCGGCAGCCCGCCGCTCGAGGCCGTGAAGTACCAGATCTTGATCATGTTTATGATCTCTAGCGGTACCGGTTTTGGCACGCTTGCCGCGGTGTGGGTGGCCACGCGGCGGTTGTTCGACGAGCGCGAGCGCCTGCGCCTGGAGCGTATACAGAGTAGCGGCAGGTAGCACGACTTTGAGTAGTGTGTCTGCATGAAAGAGCGTGAGCAAATGGTCCGGGAGATCGAGGCCGAGGTTAAATACACCAGCCGATGGATCGGTAAAAAGGCGCTCGACCCACGGGTGATGCAGGCGATGCGTCACGTGCTGCGGCACGAGTTCGTACCGTCAGACATGGCAGCCGTCGCCTATCGTAATGAACCCCTCCCCATCGGTTTTGGGCAGACGATCTCGCAACCTTATATCGTGGCCTTGATGACGGACCTCTTACGGCTGGGCGAGGAGGACATCGTACTGGAAGTGGGCACGGGCTGTGGTTACCAGACGGCCGTCTTGAGCGAGCTGGCCAAGCAGGTCTACACGGTCGAGATGGTCAAGCAGCTTGGCGAGCAAGCGAAGGCGCGACTTTCACGCCTCGGTTACGAGAATATTGAGTTCAGGATTGGAGACGGCTACTACGGATGGAAGGAGCACGCCCCTTACGATGGCATAATCGTAACTGCAGCCGCCCGCGCCATTCCGGATGCACTCATCGAGCAGCTCCGCCCCGGCGGTAGAATGGCCATACCCATCGGTACACCGTATTCCAGCCAGACATTGATGCAGGTGGAGAAGGATAGGGCAGGCGCCGTTCACAGCAGGGATATTCTGCCCGTCGCATTCGTGCCGCTTGCGGGCAGGCACTGATCGCGGTTTCAGTCCTCAGTCCACTGCCCGTAGTCCTTGTTTCTAATGCCATGTGGCTGTGAACACGGGCAGCGATAGAAAGCTCAGATGAACACTCGGTTACGACAATGGCAGTTCTGGATTGATCGCGGCGGGACATTCACCGACGTGGTGGCGCGCCACCCCGACGGCACGTTGAGTACGCACAAGCTGCTATCGGAAAACCCCGAACGTTACCCGGATGCCGCACTGCAGGGTGTGCGTGATGTGCTCGGTCTTGTAGGCGACGCACCGATTCCCGCGGAGCTGATCGAGTCCGTCAAGATGGGTACGACGGTGGCGACGAACGCCCTGCTCGAACGCAAGGGCGACCGCACTGTGCTCGTCACCACGCGGGGGTTTCGTGATGCGCTGCGCATCGGTTACCAGAACCGGCCAAGAATATTCGCGCGGCACATCGAGTTGCCGGATCTGTTGTACGAACGGGTCGTCGAGGTTGACGAACGCTACAGCGCGGATGGCAAAGAGCTTGTTCCGCTGGACCTTGATGGCACCCGCGCGGATTTACAGGCTGCTTACGAGCAGGATATCCGCTCGGCCGCGATTGTGTTCATGCATGGCTATCGCTACCCCGCGCATGAGCAGCGTGTTGCTGGGCTAGCGCGGGATATCGGCTTTACTCAGGTGTCCACTTCCCACGAGGTCAGCCCCCTTATGAAACTGGTCGGCCGTGGCGACACAACGGTTGTGGATGCCTACCTGTCGCCGCTCTTACGGCGCTATATCGACACCGTCGCCGGCCAACTGGGCGGTACGCGTCTTCTGTTTATGCAATCTAACGGCGGCCTGGTGGACAGCGAGTTTTTCCAGGGTAAGAACAGCATTCTCTCGGGGCCGGCCGCAGGTGTGGTAGGAGCGGTGCGCACCAGCGCTGCGGCTGGGTTTGACAAGATTATTGGCTTCGATATGGGCGGGACATCGACCGATGTGTCGCATTACGAGGGTGAGTACGAACGCACATTCGAGAGCGACGTAGCCGGGGTTCGCATGCGCGCGCCAATGATGTACATCCATACAGTCGCGGCCGGAGGTGGGTCCATCTTGCGTTTTGATGGCAGTCGCTATCGCGTCGGGCCCGAGTCTGCTGGCGCCAACCCCGGACCGGCGTGCTACCGCCGTGGTGGACCATTGACGCTTACGGACTGCAACGTCATGCTCGGAAAGATCGTACCAAGCTTCTTCCCGCACGTGTTTGGCCCCAATGCCGACTTGCCAGTCGATGCGTCGATGGTGCATAAATCATTTTCCAGGTTGGCTGCAGAGATTGCTGCCGCCATCGGGGATACCCGCACACCGCAGCAGGTGGCACACGGGTTTCTCGAAATCGCCGTTCACAACATGGCCAACGCAATTCGCAAGATATCGGTGCAGCGTGGCCACGATGTCTCCGAGTACACGCTCACCTGCTTCGGCGGCGCGGGCGGCCAGCACGCCTGTCTTGTTGCTGATGCGCTTGGAATCTCACGCGTTCTTATCCATCCCTATGCGGGGGTATTGTCGGCCTACGGTATGGGTCTTGCAGACCGGCGGCTTATGCGCGAGCAGTCCGTGGAGGCACGTCTGGCCGATGATCTGATGCCGGAGCTAGAGCAGGTTCTTGCCAGTATCGAGCACGCTGGACGCGCAGAGATGCAAGCTCAGGGCGTCGATGAAGAAAACATAACTGTTGTACGCAAGCTCCACATTCGTTACGACGGCACCGATACGGCACTGCTCGTGAATTACGGAGGGCGTGAGGCCATACGCGCCGAGTTCGAGTGGGTACATCGCCGGCGGTTCGGGTTTATTCATACGGATAGATCGTTAATCATCGAAGCAGCTTCGGTGGAAGTGATCGGCGCCGGAGACGTAGGCGATGACCTGGTCGGCGGTGTGCAATGGCATGAAGGCGGTCACGATCGAACCGGCGAGCCGCTTGCACATGTAGGCATCTACACTGTCAACGCTGCCCAAAACGGCGAGGAGTCGTTCGAAGCGCGGGTCTTTTCCCGTGACCAGCTACCGGTGGGTAATCCCCTCGAAGGCCCGGCGATAATCATCGAGGCGAACAGCACTATTGTGATTGAACCTGGTTGGTGCGCGCGTTTGACCGGGTGCAATCATTTGGTACTGACACGTATTACGCCACTCGCGCGAATGGCCGCGGTGGGCACGCAGGTAGATCCTGTCCGGTTGGAGATCTTCAACAATCTGTTTATGTCGATTGCGGAGCAGATGGGCACGACGTTGCAAAATACCAGTCACTCCGTAAACATAAAGGAACGTCTGGACTTCTCCTGCGCGATCTTTGATTCGCGGGGCGAGCTTGTGGCGAATGCACCGCATATACCGGTGCACCTGGGGTCCATGGGCGAGAGCGTGCAGAGCGTTATTAGGCATTGTGCTAAAGCCATGAGGCCGGGTGACGCCTACGTTATAAACGCGCCGTACAACGGGGGCACTCATCTGCCTGATGTCACCGTCATTACGCCCGTTTATGATGATGCGGGCGAGCACATCTTGCTGTATGTCGGCTCACGCGGCCATCACGCCGATATCGGCGGGATTACGCCAGGCTCGATGCCTCCCAACAGCAGCTCAATCGAACAAGAAGGCGTGCTATTCGACAACTTCAAGCTCTTGGATGCGGGTCAATTTCGCGAGGCGGGGCTACGAACCTTGCTCGCGTCTAACAAGTACCCCGCACGCAACCCGGACCAAAATGTCGCCGATCTCAAGGCGCAAATTGCCGCGAACGAGGCCGGGGTACAGGGACTGCAAAGGATGATCGATCATTTCGGCCTTGCAACCGTGCACGCCTTTATGGGCCATGTGCAAAACAATGCGGAGGAGTCCGTACGGCGTGTGATTGACGTGCTGAAAGATGGCAGCTTCACGTACCGACTCGACGACGGTGCTGTTGTTCAGGTTAGTATTTGTATCGACAAGCCGAGGCGTCGGGCGCGCATCGATTTCAGCGGCAGCTCGGACCAGCAACCGAGCAACTTCAATGCGCCTGCTGCAGTCTGCAAGGCAGCAGTGCTTTACGTATTCCGCACGCTCGTGGCTGACGATATTCCACTAAACGCGGGATGCCTCAAACCGCTTGATATCATTATCCCGAAGGGAAGCCTGCTCAACCCCGAGTACCCTGCCGCGGTCGTTGCCGGCAACGTCGAAACATCGCAGCGTATTGTGGATACGCTATACGGTGCGCTTGGCATGCTGGCAGCATCGCAGGGGACTATGAACAATTTCACCTTCGGCAGTGCGCGCTGGCAGTACTACGAAACCATATGCGGTGGGTCCGGTGCCGGCGCGGATTTTGATGGCACTGACGCCGTGCATACACACATGACAAACTCACGCATCACAGACCCCGAGGTCCTAGAGTGGCGTTTCCCGGTGTTGCTGGAAAGCTTTGTGATCCGTGCCGGCAGTGCTGGCGCGGGATTACACCGCGGCGGTAATGGCGTGGTGCGTCGGATACGTTTTCTTGAGCCTATGACGGCGGCGATTCTTTCGAGCAGCCGTGATGTGCCGCCTTTCGGCGTGCTGGGGGGTGAGCCCGGGGCTGTGGGGCGAAACTGGGTCAAGCGCACCGATGGGCGCACGGTCCAGTTGTCAGGTTGCGATCAGATCGATATGAATACCGGCGATGTTTTTGTTATCGAAACCCCTGGTGGTGGGGGTTACGGGCGCGCCACGCAACCTGACCGTTAATGTTGGTAGCGACCGTTATTTTTTTCAAGGCACAAACAACCGCGCGCCGGCGAAGTGACCAGCACGATTTGTTCACATAAAGCGCATCGGACCCACCATGCAGCGTACGCCACAGGCATCCACGCGCGCGGACACGTCGCCAACATGTTGGCAAACTTAATGCCGACTTCAATTTGCGTGAGAAAGAAGTAACCCGTCCTTGGGTGATGACTTATGTTCGTCTTATTCTAGCTAAGAACGAGTTCAGACCATGTCCTTCAAGCCCTTCAAGGGCTGAACCTTCACAACGTTGCGTGCTGGTTTCGCCTTGAAGGTAGTTTCTTCTTTTGTAAACGGATTGATTCCTCTGCGTTCCGGGACGGCGGGCTTGTGCACGAGCTTGATCTTCATTAGCCCGGGAACGTTGAAAATACCGGCGCCCCTTCTCAGGTCGCGTTCGATCATCTCGGCGAGAGCCTCGAACACGGCACTGACCTCTTTCTTCTTGAGACTGGTGCGCTCAGCAATATAGCCATAGACTTCTGATTTGGTCGATGGTTTTTGGCCGTTTGTCATTTATCGCTCCTACGCGGAAGTTTGGATTGATTGTGGAGGAAATTGTGCCCCGGTAAATTAGCACAGTCTGCGGCACTGAGGGTAGAGCTTGCGAGAAAAATTGTTTGCGATTTTCCGGCTGCCGGCTGGACGGAGCCCGTTAGCACGGATGGGAATCGCCGCTTGGGGTGCTAGCTGCCCTTCAGGAACCGGATCACAAACAATGACTAATTGATTAATTTACAATCTGTTTCATTCGAGCGACCGGCCGTGACCGGTGCAGAGTTGTGCACCCCGGAATTGGTCGGGCGCACCATCGGCCGCGTTGGTCGAAAAGAAATTCTTACGCGCTGACCGCGGGCTAAGGTATCTGTGAAACGACAGTGTTCATGCGGCGTTTCGCAATCTAACTTGAAAAAGCAGGGCTCGTTGCAAGATGGTCTCGTTGGGTGCGCGGCCGTTTATCTGTTACTCGAAGCCGTCCATCGGTTTCCAGTTAACGGGACGTTCTTGAGGCGTGTCGAACGCCGATCTTGGTGTTCGATTCCTGTTGGGGATCTAGATTTCGCGACATCCAAGCAGGGTCATCGACGGGTGTGAGCCGGCATCGAGCCACGTTCATCGAGGGTCGTCACCGGGGCCAGCACCGGCTCCGCGGGTCCTGGTCGTCGATGTGGCCCTGTCCGCAACCGGGCGCGAGTAGGCGGTCCCAGCGCGCGCGGCGCCAGCGAATACGGTCATGCACTCGATAACCCCGGGCAGGGTGCCGTCGCGCCGTGGGTATCCGCCGCCCAGCGTGCTGGCCCAGTGAACCCGGCAGGCCAACTTTCGAGAAAACAATCCTTAACAAATAATGCGTTACCAGGCGGGCGCCGGTATAATCCGCACTTGGCAAATCGCCGCACCGCCCCCATGTACGCGAGGGCGGTGTCGTTTTTGGAGGCTTCAGTATGCCAATCTATGAATATCGATGTAGGGCCTGTGGCCAGGAGCACGAGGCCATTCAAAAGTTCAGTGACCCCACATTGAAAGACTGCCCGTCGTGTGGCAAGCCTGCGCTGAAAAAGTTGGTATCCGCGGCAGGATTTCAACTAAAGGGTACGGGTTGGTACGTTACGGACTTCAGGGACAACGATAAGAAAAAGGAGAAGGCCGCCGAGCCCAAGCCGGACTCCGAAAAGAAAGAGAAAAAAGTAAGTGGAAAGAAAGCCAGCGGCAGTACTGGCAGCAACGACTAGCACAACATCACCGTGATGGGCCACTTCAGACGCTATCTCATCGCCGGGCTTCTGGTCTGGGTACCGCTCGGCATTACCTGGTTTGTGATCAAGTTCATGATTGATCTCATGGACCAGACGTTGTTGCTGCTGCCGCCCGATTTTCGTCCTGAAAACCTGTTGGGTTTCAGAGTGCCTGGTCTGGGCGTGGTGCTAACGATTGTTATCTTGCTGGTCACAGGGATCGTGGTCGCCAACTTGGTTGGGCGCACGCTGGTGCGGATGGGGGAGCGTCTGCTGGCCCGCATACCGCTGGTCCGATCGATCTACTCCGGTGTCAAGCAGGTCATGGAAACGATGTTTTCAGACTCCGGCAAGTCTTTCCGCAGCGTCGTTCTGATCGAGTACCCACGCAAGGGGATATGGACACTTGCGTTTTTGACGGGGGAGCACGGCACGCGCGAGTCCGAAGACAAAACCGGAAGTCGACTCAGTCACATCTTTGTGCCCACCACACCCAACCCCACTTCGGGTTTCTTCCTTATGGTGCCGACAGATGATGTATTGATTTTGGAAATGTCGGTGGATGAGGGGCTCAAGATGATTATCTCCGCCGGTGTTGTGCTTCCACCGGGGAAAAAAGAAGAGCTTCTCGCACGCCGTTCCGGCGCCGCCTGAGCTCGATCTCACTGCCTCGACACACCAGGACACAACCGTAACAGCACGATGCGCAGTCATTTTTGTGGGCAGGTCGACGAGACGCTGATTGACCAAGAGGTCTCGTTATGTGGCTGGGTGCATAGCTATCGCGACCATGGTGGACTGATCTTCATCGACCTGCGTGATCGCGAAGGAATCGTGCAGGTCGTATTCGATCCTGCCGAGACCAATGCCTTTTCAATTGCGGAAAGTGTTCGCAATGAGTATGTACTGCAAGCCTGGGGGCGTGTGCGGCGACGTCCTGTCGGAACCGAGAACCCGCACTTGCATACCGGGCAGGTCGAGGTCGTGGGCACGCGGCTGGAAATCCTGAACCGGGCGGAGGTCTTGCCATTTCAGCTCGACGAGCCCGACGTAAGCGAGGTTGTGCGGCTCAAGTATCGCTACCTGGACCTGCGCCGCGAAACGATGCATCAAAACATACGTCTGCGCCACAACGTAACGTCGACGCTACGCCGGTTCCTCGAGGAGAAAGGTTTTATCGAGATCGAAACGCCGATGCTGACCAAGTCCACCCCCGAGGGAGCGCGCGACTACCTGGTGCCCTCGCGCATCTACGCGGGACATTTCTACGCGCTGCCGCAATCTCCCCAGATCTTTAAACAGATCCTAATGATTGCCGGCTTTGAGCGTTACTACCAGTTCGCGCGGTGTTTCCGTGATGAAGACTTGCGCGCCGATCGGCAACCCGAGTTCACACAACTTGACATAGAAACCGCGTTTTTGGACGAGGACGGCGTCATGGCGTTAATGGAGGCCATGATGCGCAACCTGTTCGAGGTCGTGCTCAATGAAGAGTTACCCGATCCTTTTCCGCGCCTGACCTACGCCGAAGCACTGGCACGTTACGGCACGGATCGGCCGGACTTGCGTGTGCCGCTTGAACTCGTGGACGTCGGTGACCTCATGCAAGACGTGGATTTCAAGGTGTTCGCGCAGCCCGCGAAGCGTCCTGGTGGACGCGTAGCAGTATTGCGCCTACCCAACGGCGGCGAGCTTACGCGCAAGGAGATCGACGGTTACACGGCGTTCGTCGCCAACTACGGTGCCAAAGGGCTCGCTTACATAAAGGTGAAAGAGCCATCCAAAGGACGCGACGGCTTGCAGTCGCCGATATTAAAATTTCTGCCCGACTCGGTGATCACCGCAATCCTGGAACGCGTTGGGGCGAAGTCTGGTGACTTGTTGTTCTTCGGTGCCGATCATGCGGCCGTCGTAAACGACTCGCTGGCGGCATTACGTGTCAAGTTGAGTGCGGACCGCAGTTTGACACAAGCGGGGTGGCAGCCCGTGTGGATCGTTGATTTTCCCATGTTTGAGTATGACGCAAACGCCAAGCGTTGGACGGCATTGCATCATCCTTTTACGGCACCAAAGGAAAAAGACGCGCCGCATGTGGATATCGATCCCGCGAACGCGCGGTCACGTGCCTACGATTTCGTGTTGAACGGCTCCGAGATCGGCGGCGGTTCGATTCGTAACCATCGCCTGGACATCCAGCAAAAGGTTTTCGCCGCACTCGGTATCGACGAGCAAGAAGCGCGCGAGCGTTTTGGTTTCCTGCTCGAAGCATTGAAGTATGGTGCACCGCCCCATGGAGGAATCGCGTTTGGTCTTGACCGCATTGCGGCCATGATGGTGGGTGCTGCCTCGATTCGCGAAATGATTGCTTTTCCCAAGACTCAGCGGGCGGCAGACCCCATGACCGAGGCCCCAAGTGTCGTTGATGACACGCAGCTGCGTGAGCTCCACATCAGGCTGCGCAAGCCAGTCGGGACGACTGATACCAAGAAAGCGCAATCCTGAACGTTTTTCATGAACGGGTTTAAACGACCTGAGTCTGTCCTGGTGATTGTCTACACCCGCACGGGCAAGGTATTGTTAATGCGTCGCAAGGACAGGCCGGGGTTCTGGCAATCGGTGACCGGCAGCATGAAATGGCATGAGCGTGAACCGGCTGTTACGGCGTGCCGGGAGCTCAAGGAGGAGACCGGCCTGAACACCGATGACGGATTGAGAGACTGGGGGAAGACATACCGCTTTGAGATCATGCCGCAATGGCAACACTGTTATCCGCCCGGGACACGAGAGAACCTGGAGCATCTCTTTTCACTCGAGCTTGCTGAGGAGGCAATTGTGACGCTGAACCCGGCCGAGCACGTGGAGTACGAGTGGCTCTCTGTGAGCGAAGCGGAAAAGCGTGCGACCTCCTGGACCAACCGCGACGCGATTCATTTGCTACGCCACGCCCATGAGGGTTGACCCCCAACGCACTGGATCATACCCCGCGCATGTCTGTCATGCGATACACGTTTGTCAGTAGTCATCACGTTTCGACGAGATTGAACGGGAATGTATCTCTCCCTCGGGCTGATTGCGCCAGCGATTCATGAGACGTGGAATCTGACGTAGGGCGAGAAACTGTTGTACTGGTGCACGGGCTTTGGCTTTCGGGTTGGTGCCTGCTCGCGCTGCGCCGCCGGTTGGAGCGCTGCGGCTTTGACGCCCGGCACACATTCTCCTATCCCTCGGTCAGCCGTAACCTGCTGGAAAACGCCGAGGCGCTGAACCATTACCTGCGTGACCTCGACGCGCCGGTCATGCATATGGTTGGCCACAGCCTGGGCGGTCTGGTGATCCGCGCGCTGTTCCACCAGCATCCCGAGCAGCCGCGCGGGCGTATCGTCACCCTCGGTTCCCCGCACCGGGGTAGCTATCCGGCCTCGGTGCTCGCGCGCACGCCGCTGGGACGCAAGATCACCGGGAACTCGATTCAGCAGTTACTGGCCGGGATGCCCGAGTATTGGGAGCTACCGGCCCGGGATTTCGGCGTTATCTGCGGCGACCTCGGTATCGGTATGGGGCGTTTGTTTCCCGGGTTCGTGAGGCCCAATGACGGTGTGGTTGCGCTCGCCGAGGCCCGGTTCCCGGGCGCCACCGACCACATCACCTTACACGTGTCGCATACTGCGATGGTTGTGTCGAAGCAAGTGGCGCACCAGGTCTGTTATTTCCTCAAGAACGGCCGCTTCGATTCGGGTCATGAGGCACAGCGCCAGGCTGGAGATCGCCCGGACTCACACCAGAGTTCGCAAAGACCGCAGAGAAATTCCTAGGAAAACCTTTAACGCAAAAGCGTGAACCATGATTGGCAATAAAGCGGTAGCTAGTAGCGAGTGGCTAGTAGCGAGGAGGGAGGGCGAAGCGCAAGCACGGAGTGGCGGGGTTTTGGTTTTTTGGCCCCCTTGGTCAAGCCGCGCCCCGAGTGCAGACGAGGAGCGGGCTCGAAGAGGCGCGGGAAGGATCCCGCGCGTCCAGGCCAGGTACATGGATGTGCCTTGCCTGGACCCCCTGAGTCAAGCTCGTGGGCGAGGGCAGCCGCACGGTGTGCGGGCGCAGGCCGCTCCTGTGCGTCCCTGCACCCGCGGCATAGGTGCATTCCCTGCACGGAACCCGGGGGAGCGTTTCTTTGGGTACTTTGAGCCGCACCATCCCTGGCGCGGCCCCTGATCGGGCGCACTGAAGTGCGGCCAATTTTGTTCCAGACAAAATTGTCTTGTCGCGGAAAGACAAATTCGACCGGATCGAATTTGGACCGCCGAAGGCGACCCGCAGGGCGAGGACCAGGGAGGGTCTGAGTCAAAGTACCTCGCCTTCGGGTGCGAGAACCCGATTAGAATATTCGCCGGTAGGCGACCCAACAAATCTGGATCGCCGAAAAGGGCGCGCTCATGCCA
>JBHHZP010000095.1:0-13549 GCA_046758085.1 Acidiferrobacterales bacterium | reverse complement strand
GGGCCGGTTGCCATGGGCGGTGTCTAACAATTTGTTCTCTCTGCGATCTCTGCGCTCTCTGGTGTGAGTTCACGCAGTATTGGCGCTAGCGTCGATTCCCCCGATTCTCCTATTGTTCTTTCGTCGCACGGAAAAGCAAAATACATCATATACTTAGAATATTGAGCCACTGGCAGACGCGCGGGCAGCAAATCCGGGCGATCAGCTTGGAAATCGCTCACGGCCGATTTGTTAGAAACGGGTTAAGAAAACCCTGATATAGGCGCGCGACCTGGATGCCCAGGGTATGGTAGGGTTCAAGCATACTACCGGTCGGGGTTCTTTAGTAATTCATTATCGACAAGGGTAAAGGCTATGAAGTTCAGTCTTGCGGCGATGCGTTTCGCTGGTTTTCTGGTTATTGCCGTTTTTCTGGCCGGGTGCGCCGGTTCAGGCATCACCAAAGCACCCACCAAGGCCAAATCGCCGAAGGCGACCATGTACCGGATCGGGCCGGGCGACCAGTTGCAGGTGTTCGTCTGGAGGAACCCGGAGATCTCGGTAACGATTCCGGTGCGACCCGACGGTAAGATCTCCACACCGTTGGTCGAAGACATGGTGGCGGAGGGCAAGACGCCGACGCGGCTGGCGCGTGACATCGAAAAGGTCCTTGCCAAGTATCTCCGAACACCCGTCGTCACCGTCATCGTCACCGGCTTTGTCGGTACATTTGGTGAACAGATCCGCGTCGTCGGGCAGGCGGCGAATCCGCGGGCGCTTTCCTATCGCGAGAAGATGACTCTGCTCGATGTCATGATCGAGGTTGGCGGCCTGACCCAGTTCGCGGCCGGCAACCGGGCCAAGCTCGTGCGCCGATACGGCGGCCGGCAGGCCGTGTACAAGGTGCGCCTGGAAGATCTGATCAAAAAAGGCGAGATGAGCGCAAACATGACCATGCGGCCCGGTGATATTCTCATCATACCCGAATCAAGGTTCTGAGCGGGGCAACGCCCTGAAATTACCTGGCCCAAACCATCAGCAGAGTTAACGCTATACTTTTCAGCAGTCGATGCAAGAACTTCTCGCTCAGATAGCCGCCTACGCCCGCGGTATGTGGCGCTACCGCTGGCACGCGTTGCTGCTCGCGTGGGTCATCTCCATCACCGGGTGGGCGATCGTATACGCATTGCCGGACCAATACGAGGCGCGAGCGCGCATTTACGTAGACACGCAGTCCGTCCTCAGACCCCTGTTGCAGGGCCTCACTGTGGAATCCAATGTCCAGACGAGAGTTGCCGTGATGACGCGCGCGTTGCTGAGTCGCCCCAATCTGGAACGGGTTGTACGGGAGACGGACATGGATCTGCGGACCAGTACGCCGGAGGAAATGGAAAGCCTGCTGACGTGGCTGAAACGCACCATCAAGGTCCAAGGTGGCCGGGAGGTTAATAATATTTACTCCATCACCTACACGGATCGCGCGCCTGACATGGCCCAACGCGTTGTCCAGAAATTGCTGGACGTGCTCGTCGAAGACACCCTCGGCACCGCGCGTAGCGACTCCGCAGTCGCCCAACGCTTTCTGGCCGAGCAGATAAGCAAGTACGAGAGGCAGCTGAGCGCGGCGGAGCGGCGTCTGGCCGAGTTCAAGAAGCAACACGTCGGAACGATGCCGGGTCAACAAGGAGATTACTACGCGCGTCTTCAGGCGGTCATGAACGATCTGGAACAGGCGCGTGCAAGCCTCAGGACGGCCATCAACCGTCGCGATGAACTACGGAAACAACTCGAGGGGGAGGAGCCTGTGTTCGGGATAGTAAGCCCCACGGGCACTTTCCGCACCAGCGCGACCCCGCTTGACACAAGGATCCAACGGTATCAGCAAGAGCTCGACGAGCTCTTGCTGAAGTACACCGCGCGGCACCCCGACGTCAAAGCGGTCAAGCAGATAATCGCCCGTCTCGAGCAGCGAAGAAAAGCACAGCTCGGAAGCATCGGGCCGCAACAGACTGCGGATGGACAGCCCACAGAACTCAATCCAGTCTACCAACGATTGCAGATCGCGCTCAACGAGGCAGACGTTGAGGTCGCTGCACTGCAGGCCCAAGTGGAAGACAGGCAGAATCGGGTCGCAGAGCTCGGGCAAATGGTGGATACCATCCCGGAGGTAGAGGCGAAGCTGGCGCGACTTAATCGAGATTACTCGGTGACGAAAGCGCAGTACGAATCGCTTGTCCAGCGTCTCGAATCGGCGCGGCTGTCCGAAAAGGCGGAACGAACGAGTGACGATGTCAAGTTCCGTATCATTGATCCACCAGTCGTCCCCTTGCAGGCAAAGGGCCCCCACCGTGCCTTGCTCCTGACAGCAGTGCTCATGATCGGGCTTGCGGCCGGCGTGGCACTCGCTTATCTGCTAAATGAGCTTCGCCCCGTTTTCAGTAGCTTTAAGGCCTTGCGGGACGCCACCGGCTTGCCAGTTCTCGGGATCGTAAGCATGAGACTGATGCCGAGACAAAGACTGAGATTGCGCCTGGAGCTGACATCGTTCGTGATTACCACGATGTTGCTGGGTTGCGCATACGGCGGGGCCTTGGTGCTCCAGGAGATCGGGGTACGTGTTGCGCAGTCATTACTAAGCATGGCGTGAGGATATCCATGAGCATTATCCAGAAGGCAATGGACAAGCGCTATGATGCGTGGTTACAACGGAGGAGCCTCACACAGGTCGATCCCCTGAAGCGCGAGGACCTTGCGCAGCCCCCACCGGACATGCCGAGCACAAGAGAAGCCGGCCGGCATCCGAAACCGATCGCGACCACGCGGTTGACTGGCACGAATACGGATCGCGCCCCGGTTGCACAGCTAGGTGCGGGACATGTGGTCCGATGCGAAAGTCCTGACCCGCAAGTCATGGAAGAGTTCCGGCGGATCAAACGGCCTCTTCTCACCAAGGCGTTCGGCAAGGATGATGTGCGTGTCGAACGCGGCAACGTCATCATGGTCACCAGCTCAGTCCCTGGAGAGGGCAAGAGCTTTACGGCTATCAATCTGTCCCTCAGCATGGTGCTCGAACGCGACCACACGGCGCTGTTGATAGATGCTGATTCGGTAAAACGGAATGTCAGTCGTCAGCTAGAGTTAGACGGCAGACCCGGACTGATCGACGTGTTGCTGGATAACCGGTTGGACTTCGCTCGTATGGGGATCCGGACGCAACATCCTGGTCTGGTAATTGTGCCGGCCGGCCACCGGCACGCTCACGCCACCGAGATTCTTGCGAGCAGCGAAATGGAGCGGCTTGTCAGTACGCTGGCAGAGCGGTACTCCGATACCATGATTATTTTCGACTCGGCACCTCTACTGGCAACGACTCAAGCACAAGTGCTGGCAGAGCTCGTTGGACAGGTTGTGGTTGTCGTTGAAGCAGACCGGACACCCCAGCATGTAGTAAAGGAAGGGATTAGCACACTCAGTCCCACTAAGCCAATTAATCTTATCCTTAACAAGAGCCAACATTCTTTCGGTCGCGACTATCCTCGCGCTTATTACGCGGATTACTACGGGCATGAGCAGGAATGATATACATAGGGGGGCGGAAGAGTCTTGGGCCGAACATCTAACGATTTATACCGAAGCAAGAATCACGAAAAAAAGAAAACACGACCCGAGCCTTGTCCACCGGCGGATTACCGAAAAATCCTCAGAGATTGAGGTAACTTGATTACGAACGGGTACTGCCCTGTATAGTGAGTTCATATACGTGCGTCCGTTGACATGAAGCCTTGAACCAACAGTTACCAGATTCGTGCAAGCTGTAATACGCCCTTTTGACGCACATGGCGGTGCCAACATTTCGATATCAAGCGCGTCCGTCCTAAGCAGACTTCTTGCCGGCCTGGGCGTGGCGATACTCCTCCTGGCGATTCAGTCTCGAGCTACCGCCGAGTCGAATTTCTCTATCGCCTATCGTCCCGAGTACAGTGACAACGTCAACCTCTCGGCCACGGACCCGCAGAATGAACTGATAAACACTGTGGATTTCGGCTTCCATTGGTCGAAGAGATCGTCAAAGTTCGATGGCCGTGTTGCGTTGGAGGCCGAATCGCGCAACTACAAAAACAATACTTTCGATGATGAGTTTCTTCCAAGACTGGAAATGATCCTTAACTGGAATGCGGTGCCGGATCGATTTACATGGACGGTGCAGGACTTTGCGAGGCAGGAAACCATTGTCAACCGCGCGGCGCTAACCCCGGCTAACGAGCAAAACGTAAACGTCTTCTTGACAGGCCCAGACGGTTCTTTTCATTTCGGGCTCCGGAACTCGCTACAGCTTGGCGTGCGTTATGGTCGCACTGACTTTGAAATCACGAACGAAGATAGTAAACGTGCAGCGGGATTTGCCAGGTGGATATATCAGCTCTCCAGCGCCGCCACACTTTCGTTCAATGTGGATGTGTCGAGTGTCGATTTTAAGGACGAGAGCCTGCTCGATTTTGACCGGCGCGATCTTTTCTTTCGGGTGGCGGGCCAAACGGCCCGCTCAGACTTGGTGCTGGATGTCGGGGATACATCGATTGACATCGACGACCGAACGGGCACAGAACCTTTGGTGCGATTTTCTTGGAATCGCCGCCTGACCCCCAAATCGACGATGGGTATTCTGCTGGCGAGAGAGGTATCGGACGCCGGCCGCAACCTGCTCGTCAGAGGGGTCACCGATCCACGCCTGAGTCCGGAAGGGGGCGCACGGGGCAACCTCTTTATCGACAAGCGCGTCAACGCCTTCTACACAATCACCGGGCGCCGCACCAGTGCTACCGTGACGTTTTTTGCGGGCGAACGCGATTTTGTGATCAATACCCAGGACGAGAGGAGTCTTGGGGGAAACTTCGAAATCAGGCGCACCTTACGGCGCCGGCTGTTGGGATCCTTCTTTCTGAACGCCGAGAAACAGGAGTTTCCGAATCCGCCGGAGCAGATCAATAGAGACAAGGCTCTCGGGCTGCGCGTGACCTATCAGGTAGGACGGGGCACCTTCGTCGGCGGCGGTGTAGCTTGGCGGGATCGGAACAGCGATAATCCCACGCAAAACTACCGTGAGACGCGCGTGAGCCTGGAGATCGGTTACAATAGTAGAAGACGTTAGCGACAGCGGGGGGCCGCACAAACCGCAACGGCACGGCCATGTATCTTAGCGCATTCAATTTAAAGACTTACCCGTTCCAGGTCGCCCCGGACTCGGACTTTCTCTACCTGAGCAAGGCCCACGCCCGCGCCAAGGCCTACCTGGACTACGCGATATGGAGCCCCGACGGCTTCGTCGTTATCACGGGCGAGATTGGCTGCGGCAAGACAATACTAATCAAGAAGGTCCTCTCGGAGCTCCCGACGAGCGTTACGGTAGCGAAGATCTTCCAGACGCAGGTCGACGAGATCGAGTTTCTCCAGCTCGTGCTTGCAGATTTCGGGATCAAGGCGTACGAAGCGAAGAAGGTCGAGTTGCTTGATCGGCTCAACACCTTCCTGCTCCATCAGCACATGCAAAAGCGCCAGGTCGTCCTTATCGTCGACGAGGCCCAGAACCTGAGCGAGCGCGTGCTCGAGGAGATCCGGCTGCTCACGGGGCTAGAGGTACAGAACGAGAAGATTATCAATGTCGTGCTCGCGGGCCAATCGGAGTTGAGCGATAAGCTGAACTCGTCCGGCCTGGAACAGCTCGCTCAGCGGGTCCAGCTCAGGTTTCACATCAAACCTTTATCCGATGCTGAGACCCGGGACTATATCGAGCATCGGCTGGCCATCGCCGGGGCGAATAAGCGCGGGCTCTTTCCCGCGGAGACGATTCCGCTTATCTACCGCTACACGGGTGGCGTCCCGCGGCTGGTCAACATTCTTTGCGACACGGTCATGACCGCGGCCTTTGTCGAGAACATCCTGCTCATATCGAACCACCTCGTCAAAGCGGCAATCGAGGAGCTGCAATGGCCACCCTATGCCGAGAGGGTGGGGAAGGGCAGCCAACCCAACCCCCAGCCCGTAACGGGCCAGGCCACGCAGCCCTGGGGCGACAACGGCTCGGGGGAAGGTTTAGCCCATACCCGGGAGCTCGAGGAGAAGCTCGCCAGGCTGTATGACTTCGTGCCCAAGTTTGCAGGCAATGTCACCGCGAAGATGAAGAGAATCGAGAATCAGCTTGTGCAGTTGACCCAAAGTTTGAAAGACAAGAACAAGCCCTAGTGGGGGCGGGCTAACAGGGCCCCGGTGCACCCATTCTAGCCCGGAAATTGCAAGAACTCACACCAGAGATCGCAAAGATCGCAGAGAAAACAAACAACTAAACACGCGCGGGTGACACCCGAGCAGAGGTACAAACTGTGACAGCGTATCCGCTTCGACGGCAGGAGCAACACCGTTTCAGATTAAGCCTCTGCGTTCTCTGCGCGCTCCGCGGTGAAATATTCGGGTTAGACCGCACTACGTAAGAGCATGCCACTTCGATGGGTGCATGCACTGGTAGCGCACAAAAACGTTCGTGCACTACAAGAGTACAACCTGATTGGTGTGCTGCATTGATGATTAGCGTGATCGATTTGCCTGTTTCCCCGTACTCTGGTTCTTTGCGGTCTTTGCGGTTAGCGGCTCGCTCCTCAAGACTATCGGCTAACGCTTCTTTGCATCTTGTAACTTAAATTTTGTACAACTATGGCTGTAGCTCAACCCATCAAAAACGCCCTGACAGTCGACGTCGAGGACTACTTCCAGGTCTCGGCATTCGCAAGCACGATAAACCAGTATGACTGGGACACCTACGAGTCGCGGGTCGAGCAAAATACCTACCGGCTGTTGGATATCTTCGATGAGCGTGGCTGCAAGGGCACGTTCTTCGTACTAGGGTGGGTGGCCGAAAGATACCCACGTCTCGTTCAGGAGATATCCACGCGAGGACACGAAATCGGCTGTCATGGCTACTGTCACGAGTTAGTCTACAACCAGAATCCGGAGGTTTTTCGGGAGGACACGCTGCGCGCTAAGAATATTTTGGAAGATATCATGCAGACGCCCGTCCAAGGTTATCGCGCAGCAAGTTACTCGATTACCGAGCGCTCTACATGGGCGCTGGATAGCTTGGTGGAGCTCGGGTTTGTTTATGATTCCAGCATATTCCCTATACACCACGATCGCTATGGAATGCCGGGTAGTTCACGACATCCCTATCGGGTGCAAACACCGGATGGCCACTCGATCGCTGAGTTTCCTATGTCAACCGTCGAGTTGTTTAAATGGCGATTTCCCGTATCGGGAGGGGGTTACTTTCGTCTGTTTCCGTACGCTTTAAGCAGAAGGGCACTGAAAAGCATCAATAACAAGGAAGGTCGACCATTCATATTTTATTTGCATCCGTGGGAAATTGACCCGCATCAACCGCGCATAGGGTCTGGCTGGCTGTCGCGGTTTCGCCATTACAATAACCTACACAGGTGCGAAGAGCGCCTAACAAGGCTGCTCTGCGACTTTGAATTTACGACAGTGAAAGACATTTTGACAGACCTGAACTTTTTGGAACGCAGAAAGTCCACGAAAACTCATGGAGATTAGACGACCATACCTACAAGGGGCCGTTATTTTTCTCTGGATCGTTTGGCTAGCCGTTATTCTCGTTGCCAGTTTCATGCCGGAAGACACGCCCGCAAGCGAAGTGCTTTCTCCTCGGTGGTGGAACCTATTCCACATACCGGCGTATGGTATTCTTGCCCTTTTAAGCCTATTGATGTTTACAGACTTACTACGCGCTTTTTCCGCATTGCGGCTTAGCATATCTTTTATAGTCGTGAGTCTTATCGGTTTAATTGCTGAAGCGCTCCAGCCGGCATTCGGTAGAGAAATGAGTGTGGTGGATTTCTCTTATAACCAGCTGGGCATAATTTGCGGGTTAGGTTTTCTGCTCGCAGTAAAACGATTATGGCTTTCTAACTTCCGCACTTGATAGAGCGCAAACCCAGCACAGCTTTTCCCAAAGGCAAATAAATTGGGATACTGGCACGCCGAAAACACCTTGGTATCGCGACTTCGCGAAACATGATTGACTGTCGCCTGCGTGCAGCGTGGGTTCTACGGGTTCTAGAAAGTCAGAAATGTTGACTGTCCACGAGCTTGAGTGGCATTCGGCTGGCCGCTGGGATGCTTTTGTCTCAGCAAGTCCCGAGGCCACCTTCTTTCATCGAGCAGGGTGGAAGCAGGTGCTCGACCGCAGCTTTGGTCACCCCACCTACTATTATTATGCTGAGCGGGAAGGACGAATTTGTGGCGTAATACCCTTGGCACACATTCGCAGTTGGCTTTTTGGCAACGCACTGATTTCTACTCCTTTTTGCGTATATGGCGGCATCGTTGCAGAAGACGATGCTACGCGTAATGTGTTGGAAGAGAAAACCATTGAGGTAGCGCGGGAACTTAATGTTGACTACCTCGAGCTTCGAAATCAGACACCGTACCAGCCGAAATGGACAACCAAAGACCTGTACGTCATCTTTCGAAAAGAAATCGACCCCGACCCTGACAATAATTTGCTTGCAATCCCGCGCAAGCAACGTCGTATGATTCGACAGGGGATCAAGGCGGGTCTTGTCAGCAAAATCGATACCGACGTTAACCGTTTTTATGACATCTACGCGGCTAGCGTGCGTAACCTCGGTACGCCGGTGTTTTCCAAGAAATACTTTCGCATCCTTCAGAAAGTGTTCGGGCCGGACTGCGAAGTGCTTACTATCACACACAACGGAAGGCCTATCAGTAGCGTCATGAGCTTTTATTTTCGTGACACAGTTTTGCCTTATTACGGCGGCGGTCTACCGGAGGCGCGTGCGGTTGCTGGCAACGATTTCATGTATTGGGAGCTGATGCGCAGAGCGGGTGAGCGCGGCGTGCGCATTTTTGATTACGGGCGCAGCAAGAAAGGAACGGGCTCGTATAGCTTCAAGATACACTGGGGGTTCGAGCCCGAGCCGCTTCACTATGAGTACCTTCTGCTCAACGCCGAAAGCACGCCGGACATCAGCCCATTGAACCCAAGGTACCGGCTGCTGGTGCAGCTGTGGAAGCATATGCCGCTTTCGCTCACGAAGCTGTTGGGACCGCTCATCGCCAGAAATCTAGGCTAGTCTCATGGAAGACCTCCTTTTCCTGGTGCATCGTCTACCCTATCCCCCCAACAAGGGCGACAAGATTCGCTCCTGGAATGTTCTGAGCTACCTGGCCCCGAGGTATCGCGTCCACGTGGGGACGTTTGTGGATGATCCAAATGACTGGGACCATGTTGCTGCCGTGCGTGAGGCCTGCGCTGAGCTCCATGTCGCCGTACTGAGGCCAGGGCATGCACGGCTGCGTAGCGCAAAGGCCCTGGTGACGGGCGAACCTTTGACGCTTCCCTATTATCACGATCCTGGCCTTCAGGCCTGGGTGCATTCCACACTGAGGACTTACAACATCACCCGAGTCCTGGTCTACTCCGCCGCTATGGCGCAGTATGTGATCCGCCACCTACGACCGGAGCTGCGCAGTGTGATCGATTTCGTGGATGTAGACTCCGACAAATGGCGCCAGTACAGTGGGCGCAAGCGCTGGCCCACGAGCTGGCTCTACAAGCGTGAACACCGAAATCTGTTGCGGTACGAGCGGATCGTGGCCGCTCGGTTCGACGCAAGCATTTTTGTATCCAGGGCCGAGGCGGAGTTGTTCAAAACATGTGCGCCCGAGGTGGCCGAGCGCGTTGTCCATATCGAAAACGGTGTGGACACAGACTATTTCTCACCTTCGGAAGACTATCCAAATCCATACCCTCCGGGAGACAAGGTCCTGGTCTTCACTGGGGCCATGGACTACTGGCCCAATGTCGATGCGGTGCAATGGTTTGTCTCCGAAATCTTCCCCACGGTTCGCAGACGCGTTCAGGCGTGCCGCTTTTACATCGTGGGGGCACACCCCGTGCAGGCGGTGCGTGAGCTGGCATACCAGGCCGGTGTGCATGTCACAGGAATGGTGTCTGACGTTCGTCCTTATCTCGCGCATGCCCATGCCGCCGTAGTGCCGCTGCGGATCGCCAGGGGCGTGCAAAACAAGATACTGGAAGCGATGGCCATGGCGAAGTCTGTTGTCGCAACCCCCGCGGCCATGGCCGGCATCAAGCCGTGCCCGGTGCTTGCGAATCTGGTGGCGGACGGCGCAAACGCATTGGCCGACCGAGCCGTCGAGCTGCTTTGCACGGACAACGGCTCAGCTCTGGGCGAGCTGGGTCGACGATTCGTGCTGAACAGCTATAACTGGACCAGCAATATGGAACGACTGAGGCAAGTCCTGGAAGCGGACACGTCGCCGGTCGCGCACGCGCCGGGAAGCGGGAGACCTGCTGACCAGGACTAGCCGGTGGTCCATGATGTTACTAGCCCAGCAGGTCGACAGCGTTAGCGGTAACGGCAAAATGGCTCGCGCCCCGAACAGCGCGCCTTTGGTGGCGCATATCATCTACCGCCTACATATCGGGGGCCTGGAGAACGGTCTGGTCAATATCATCAATCGAATGCCAGATGAGCTATATCGCCATGCGATCGTATCCCTTACCGACTACTCGGACTTTCGCTCTCGTATCCACCGCAAAGATGTATCGATTTTCGCGCTCAACAAGAAAGAAGGAAAAGATCCCACTGTGTACCTGAAACTCTGGCGGCTCCTTCGCCGATTACGCCCAGCGATCCTTCATACGCGCAATCTGGCAGCGTTAGATAGCGTCCTCATAGGAGTGCTCGCCGGGGTACCGCATCGCATCCATGGCGAGCATGGGCGGGATATCATGGATCTTCACGGAAACAGCTGGAAATACAACGCTTTACGTCGTGTTTGCTCGCCCTTCGTGCACCGCTACGTTCCGATGTCGCATGATCTGGCCGCATGGTTGCGCGACACCGTCGGCATCGCGGAGCGGAAGATTGCCCACATATATAATGGCGTAGATACGCACCGTTTTTGCCCGGCCTCGGAACGCCGCACGCGTTTACCAGTCTCCGGTTTTTGCAACTCAGATAGCATCGTCATTGGGAACGTCGGGCGGTTGGCGCACGTCAAAGACCCGCTCACATTAGTCCATGCGTTCCTGCGGTTGCTGGAGCAACTCCCCGACGGACGCAAGACGCTACGGCTCGTTCTCGTCGGAGACGGCCCGTTACAGCCTGAGATAGAAAGACTGCTCGAGGATGCAAACGCGACCGAGATCGCCTGGCTCGCGGGACCCAGAGATGACGTCGCGCGTTTACTGCGCGGCTTCGACGTCTTCGTGCTGCCGTCCCTGGGCGAGGGCATTTCCAACACGCTGTTGGAGGCCATGGCGACCGGGCTCCCTACCGTGAGCACGCGCGTCGGCGGTACACCAGAGATCGTCGTCGATGGCGTCACCGGCATGATGGTACCCGCGGGCGACCCGGCAGCAATGGCCCAGGCAATGATCGCATATGTTCATGATCCGGCCTTGAGGTGGTGCCATGGTCGCGCTGCACGCGAACGCATCGAGCGCGAGTTCAGTATTGACGGCATGGTGCGCCGGTACCAGGCGCTTTACGACACCGTGTTGCGGCGCTGACGGGTCAGGCGGGATACCGGGGGAACGACATTGTGTGGCATCGCTGGCATCTTTGAGATGTCGTCCAGGCGCGAGGTGGATGTGCGGCTTCTCGGGCGAATGAATCATGCACAAACTCACCGCGGTCCAGACGACGAAGGGGTACACATTGAGCCCGGGCTCGGTCTCGCGCATCGTCGCTTGTCCATCATCGACCTCTCCAGCGGCAAGCAGCCACTTTTCAACGAGGACGGCTCAGTGAGCGTGGTCTACAATGGCGAAATCTACAACTTTGTAGAGTTGAGAAAGGAGCTGGTACAACTCGGCCATGTGTTCCGCACGCGCTGCGACACGGAGGTGATTGTCCATGGCTGGGAGGAATGGGGCGAGCGCTGCGTAGAACGCTTTCGCGGCATGTTCGCCTTCGCGATTTGGGACCGAAAAGCGGAGATTCTATTCCTGGCTCGAGACCGACTCGGCATCAAGCCGCTGTACTATACGTGCCTTCCCGGCGAGCAGTTTCTTTTCGCTTCTGAGCTCAAGGCGCTGCTGATTCACCCCGGGCTCTCCCGGGAGCTCGACGCGCAGGCAGTGGAAGATTACTTCGCTTACGGTTACGTACCCGAGCCCAAGTCCATTCTGTCCCATGTCCACAAGTTGCCGCCGGCCCATACGCTAACGCTGCAGCGTGGCCAGCCGCTTGGTGTCGCGCGCGAGTACTGGGATGTACCCTTCCAGCCCGTTGGGAACATGACCGAAGAAGAGGCCGAAGGCGAGCTTGTGGCGCGCCTGCGAGAGGCCGTAAGAATCCGGCTCATCTCGGACGTCCCGCTCGGGGCATTCTTGTCAGGCGGTGTGGACTCCAGTGCGGTGGTCGCCATGATGGCGAGCCTGTCAGCCGAGCCCGTCAACACGTGCTCCATCTCCTTCGGCGATCCCAGATACAACGAAGCGCAGTTTGCGGCACGAGTGGCGCAACGCCACCGCACGAACCATCACGTGGAGCAGGTAGAACCGGATGACTTCGACCTTCTCGACAGGCTAGCCACTGTCTACGATGAACCGTATGCAGACAGCTCGGCCATGCCCACCTACCGCGTGTGCGAGCTTGCCCGCAAACGCGTCACGGTCGCGCTCTCCGGGGACGGGGGGGATGAAAATCTGGCCGGCTATCGGCGCTATCGCTGGCATGTCTATGAAGAATGGGTGCGCTCAGCGCTGCCCCAGGGACTACGCCGTCCGCTATTCGGGCTGCTCGGCAGGATCTACCCAAAGGCCGACTGGGCGCCAAGAGTAGTCCGCGCCAAGTCCACTTTTCAGGCGCTGGCGAAGAATAGCCTCGAGGCCTACTGCCACAGTGTTTCGGTGGTGCCGGAGGCATTGCGTGCGCGATTGTTCAGCACGTCCTTTCGTCAAAGCCTTCAGGGCTACCAGGCAACCGAGGTGTTACGCGCTCACGCACGACGCGCCCCGACAGACCACCCGCTGTCGCTGGTCCAGTACCTTGACTTGAAGACCTATCTGCCCGGCGACATCCTGACCAAGGTGGACCGCGCGAGCATGGCGCACTCGCTCGAAGTACGCGTACCGCTGCTCGATCATGAGCTTGTCGAATGGGTGTCCGGACTGCCGCCGGAATTCAAATTGCAGGGTCGGGAGGGCAAGATCGTTTTCAAGCAGGCCCTCGAACGGTATTTGCCAACGGACATACTGTATCGCCCCAAGATGGGCTTCGCTGTGCCGCTGGCAAGTTGGTTTCGCGGCCCGCTCCGCGAGCGGGTCCGACAGGCCGTGCTGGGTTCCACTCTTGCGGATAGCGGATTGTTCGACATGGCGTTTCTTGCGCGGGTCGTGCACCAGCACCAATCGGCCCGCAACGACCACGGCACCGTGCTGTGGTCGTTGCTCATGTTCGAGGCCTTTCACCGGCAAGTGCTCGCCAAGGCATGAATCGTGCGCTCG
>JBHHZP010000094.1:0-13631 GCA_046758085.1 Acidiferrobacterales bacterium | reverse complement strand
TCGTCCTCCGTCCCGGGAGCCGTCCGTCCCTGGAGTCGTCCGTCCCTGGAGTCGTGCGCCTCGCGCTCCGCGGAGAAATATTCGGGTTCCGGGTGTTTTCAACATCCTGCTAAGATGCTGCGGCATCGCGCGTAAGGCAATAATCACGACTTTCCGCCGCCACCCATGCCCGGTCTCAGGTGCCTCGACGCTTCGTCGCGCTTGCAAACGCGATGTGGGTCTGAAAAGCTTGAGCCTGGGTGCCCCAATGGTTACACCGGTCGAAAACAATGCCTGTTATCAAACGCGTGCGCTGCCCGTACTGCGGCGAGACCTTCGAGACGCACATCGATACGTCGGCTGGGTCACAAGAGTACATCGAGGACTGCTACGTTTGCTGTCGCCCGATTACCTTTCGCGGCATCGTCGGGGCAGACGGGAACCTGATCGAGTGCCGGGTCTATCGCGACGATGACTGATTACATGGCGATTCCGCGCGCGCGCGGCGCTGGCTATATAGTCGTCCTTGGACATTGTTGCCGCCCACAGCTGCGGCGGCGCGCGAAAAACGGCCTTGGTTACCGTACCATCAACCCGATCAATTCATCCCGAGCGCACCCACCAGACGGAGCAGGGGTAACTGCGCGCGTGCGGGGTTGTATGCTCGGCGCACTGTTGGCGATAGGGTCGCCCGCTGCGCATGCAGGCGCGTGCAACACGTACGGCGTGTCAGTCCAGGTTCTAGGCTCCGCAGACGCGTATCCGCGCGCCGAGCTCACCTCGAGCAGCTACTTAATCTGGATCGACGGGAAGGCGCGAGTGCTTATTGATGTCGGCGTGGGTAGCGCCGCGAACTTTGATAAGAGCACAGCGCGAATCACCGATCTCGATGTCATCCTCATCTCGCGGTTACATGTCGACTATGTCGCCGATCTCCCTGTCCTGGTGCAGGCGTCGCTGCGCGAGCCGCGCACGCGCCCGATGCCGCTGTATGGACCGGATCGCAGTAAGTTGATGCCCTCTACTGTGACCTTTGTGCGCGCATTGTTTGACAGCAAGCGGGGTGCATACCGGTATCTTGGCGAGCTGTTGAGTCCGTTGGGCCGGGGGACTTACAAGCTGAAACCGCATGCCGTACGTATAAAAGGTCGCTATAACCCGAAAGTGTACCGCAATGAGCGCGTGCGCGTAGCGGCAGCCGCAATCGCCACCCACCCGATGCCGGTACTCGCCTGGCGTGTACAGGCGGCCGACAGATTTATTGTTTTCACAAGCGCCATGAATGAGGGCAACGGCAACCTCGGATGGCTCGCCCGAGGCGCGGACCTGCTCGTCGTCGAAAGCGGCAACGACACTGCCTCCCGGCTTGCAGCGGATTCGCTGCTCGCGTCGATCGCCCGCATTGCCAGCAAGATGGACGTCAAGAAACTGGCGCTGGTTCATGCCGCCTCCAGCGCGAGAGCACAGGCGCCGGCCGTGATCGGCAAGAGCTACGCCGGCCCCACCGTGTTCACAGATGACATGGATTGCATCGCGCCCTGAGCGCGCCTGCTACCGCTCCTGACGCCTCTGCGTTGGATTTATTTGGGCTTTCTCTGCGATCTTGGCGCTCTCTGGTGTGAATTCAGATTCCGGGGTTAGTCTGACTTACTCATAGCCCGAAGGAAGGCGTTTTGCTCTTCTTCCGTGGCCAGCTCGGCCGCCAGCAACCGGTAAAGCTCCTCTGGGGTTGCGCACTTCTTCGCAGCTTTTTTTACCAACAGACCGGACAGCGGTCCCATGTAAACGGCGAGGCCCTGCTCCACCGTCTTAAGCACTGCCGGATCCCACGACCCTTTGTCCGGTGCGGGCCCGGCCTCGTGGCGTGCTGCCTCGCCGGGCTCCGAATCCGGTGCTGTCGGGGGCACGTGCGCCTGCGGGGTGGCAGCGCCCGGCGCGCTTGCGAGAAATTTCTCGCGCTCCGCTTCTACGGGAATCATGTCGGCGAGCGTGGCATAGAGTTCCTCGGTGGTGGACACCTGCTTGGCCGCCCGCTGCACCAGTACCTTGGCGAGCGGACCGATGTATAGCGCGAGTGCGTGCGCCGCCGTCGCTAACGCAGCCGGATCCCAGGTGAGGGCGAGGTATTCTTCTTGGCGCTGTCGACGTGTCTGCTCCGCCGCAGCCAATGCCGTAGTGTACGTTTCCTTCTTGTCAGGGAGCATTACCTCGTATACGGCGTGCTCTTTGACGTGCTTATCTTTGCGTGTCCCGACGAAATGAAACAGTTGCGAATACTCCTGCGAAAGGCAGGCGATGACGTCGTAGAAAGAACGCGACACCAGGATCTGGTTAGGCTCGGCAAATCCCATTACCCGTTGCGCGTTATTGATCCCGTCGCCCAGCGGATTGAGCTGCCCATTTATGCTTTTGAGCACCTTTACCGGCCCGAGATTTATCCCGATCCGAGCCGTGAAGGGGGTGCGGCCGCGCTCGGCCTTGACGGCCAGTACGTCGCGCAGGTTAATGGCAACGAATAGTGCCTCTTCCGGATCACCAAGAAAACACAGGGCAGCGCCATCGCCGGTATCGACCAGAATTCGATCGCTTTCGACGACACCGGCAAGGGCATCCGAGATCAGCTTCTGCAGATGTTCCTTCATTTCGATTTGCTGAGCCACAGGTCTCTGTGTGTACCCGACAATATCGAGAAACACGACGCTACAAAGCCAGGTTCTAGTGTGTCGTTCCATGATTTCTACCAGGGCGAAACCGATGCCGTGCTACTCCTCCAACATCTTCATCGCCTTTTCGAGGCTGCGCCGCATGCGGTTAAAGGAGGCCGCGAGCACACTGATCTCATCCTTGCCGCGCTCCGAAAACTCCGGAGCCTCCATGTTGCCCTTACTCACTTCGTCCGCGATGCGCGCCATCTTAGTCACCGGTTTGATGACAATGGAGCGCAGCATGAGATTCAGAATGATGATAATGATGGCGAATACAGCAACGAGCGACGTCATGAATGTAATGAACGCATCCTCCGCCTGTGCCAACGGCACCGACAACGGGACCGAAACAATGCGCGCGCCGACAATCTCGTTCATCTTCCAGCCAAACCCGTTGGCCGTACCGTACTTCGTTTTCAGCGTCTTTGGGGCGCGCTCGACCGTGCTATGGCAGGTCAGGCAGCCAGGGTTCTTGACCTGCATCGGGCGCGCCAGATAGAGTGATTGCCCGGTCGGGGTGTTGCGCACGCCGATGACTTCTTTGCGTTCAGGATTGTTGCGGAACTCCTGGACGATATCCGCCTCCCACGCCACCGCCCGGTTTTGCGGATTCGAGGGATTCAGCGTGGCTTCCTTGTATGAAAACTCCGGGTGTTTTTTGCGAACCTTGTTAAAGGTCGTGGTGGCCGCGTAGGCCGGGACACTTTGCGGGAGAAATACCTTTTTCATTTGCAGCGCCAACAAGGGCCTAATTTCCTTGACGGTATAGCGGCGCATCGCCAGTGCGGCATCCATCATCAGCCCCGCGCGCTGCACTACCTCTTCGAAGGCGTTTTGCTGCAGAATTCTGTAAGTGAGGATGCCGGTCCCCGCCAGGCCGAGCGAAAATACGAGGATCAAGACCAGGTTGAATTTTAGTGTTAATTTCATAACCCTCTCCTGTTGGTGCCAACCCTGGTTAATTATCGGTAACGCTCATTCAGTTGAGGAACGAGACAACCGATTAGCAGTCAGGCAAACCACCATATGCCTTGGTAAACCCGATCAGGCTGAATGTCACCGTCTTCTGACCGGTGTCGGGATAGGTAGGCCAGAAGCGCAGCGTGAACCTCGCCCGCAACCCTTCCTTGAACTGCTTGATGATTGTCGCGATCTCCCGCTCGAAAATTACATTCTGCTCCAGATAGACCTTGTCCATCTTGATAGGCTGTTTTTTGTCGACCTGCATGCTAATGTCGTCTTTGCTCGGATCGATATTGGACTGCGTGGCCACTTGCAACGCCTTGTCATCCACTCGCAACACTATCGCCGTTTCCTGGTAGCCGTCATTGATCGTTTTTGTCGTCGACTCGAGCATGCAACGGGTCTCATCCTTGACCGGATCAAGCACGCGCTTGGCCGTCCAGCCCGCGCTCGCGATATTGATGACCAGCAGCGCGGTCAGGATGAAGATAATGAGCGTGGTCCTCATGGCGTGTATCTGCCGGACGTGTTATTGCGTGTCTCGTTGGTGCAAGGCGCCACCTGACCGCAGACCTGCGAGGCGCGCGTGATAATGATGCAGGGTCGACAATCGCCTTATTCTAGCCCCTTATGGCGCAGAATTCTGCCAATTTCGATGCATTAAGATAGCGCTTTTCGACGCAACGCAGTGCAGAAGGCGGATCGCCGCTGTTTGTCCGGCAGTTCCTTGGCCAGGATCTGGCAGAACTCATCCAGATCCGAGGTCCGCCCTGCCGCGCGCTTGACCAGGATCTTGGCCAACGGGCCGACGTAGACGGCAAGGCTCTCTTCCGCCGTCTTTAACAGGCGTTCGTCCAATGTGATCGATTGCTGCAGTGGTCGGTCCTGCTCTACGGGCGCACGGCGTTGAGGGCCGCGCCGCTGCGGCGTTTCTGGCGGTTGCAGATTTTTGGGCATTTGCGTATTTCGTATAACCTGGGTCTTGGCCAGGAACACGGTCTTATCGCGCTCCGCGGGAATGAACCGCGCCAAGAGCTCGGTCAATTCCTCGACATTGGCGGTTTTCTGCGCAGCCTTACGCACAAGCGCCTTGGATAAAGGACCTATGTGGCGTTCCAGGTTGATCTCCACTGTGTGCAGCACATCTGCCTCCCATGACACGCCGGTATCGGACAGCTCATCGATGCTGACGGTTTCCGGGAAGTCTGTCGCTGCCATCGTGCTGCGGGTTTGCGCGCTGGGCGGTGTCACTGTGGTCGCGGCTTGGTCGTTGCCACCGTGCTCGAGCGCCGCCAATGCCTCATTCACGGTCTGTGGGCGGTGCTTGGCATTCGGTTCAAGCAGCCACATCAGGGCGCGTAAGAAGGACGGGCTGTAACTTTTCTCGACATGGGTATCCAGGTTTCCCATGGGATCGGACTCACCGTCCTGAATTGCAGCGATGCGCTCGGTCGATGCAACCGGGGCTACGCCGGTGACGCAATGGTACATGGTTGCGCCGATCCCGTAGAGGTCGGTGGCGGGGCCTTGTTTGCCTTTGGTGAAGTATTGCTCGAAGGGCGCGTATCCGGGGGTGACCATACCGGTCATGGCGCGACTCTGCTCGCCAAGCGCTTGTCGCGCGGAGCCAAAATCCAGCAGCACCGGTGAGCCGTCGTTGCGCAGGTAGATGTTACCGGGCTTGATGTCGCGATGCAGGAACTGTTGCGCGTGCACGGCACGCAGGCTACGCAGAATGGGAACGATGATGGCCAGGATCTCATCTTCGCTCAAGGTCACCGCCTTCTTCAGGCGCTTGCTCAGCGGCTGACCATCTTCGTAGTCCATAATAAAATAGGCGGTGCCGTGCGCCTCGAGGTAGCGGATGACGCGAACGATATTGGGTTCGCGGAATCTCGCCAGCGTGCGTGCTTCGTCGAGAAAGCGCTTCAACCCGTACTCGTAATTCTCGACGTCGTTGTCGGACTTCGGGCCGACCGTGGTGCCATCGGCCGTGCGCACCGCGAGCCCGGTGGGCAGGTACTCCTTCATCGCGACCTCACGCTGCAGCGTATGATCAAAGGCGCGATAGGTGACACCGAAGCCACCCACGCCCAGCACGTGGTTGACCTCGTAGGACTCGATTCGGGTACCGGGTGCCAGGGCGTGATGATAGGTCACTGTCATTGCGTCGTCCTCTCCGATCCTCCGCAATGGTTCACGGACCCGCCGTTTCTGCCCTTCGAAAAGGTTGATCCAGATTGGGCTTATAAATCAAAGATCTATTGATGAATTGTAGCACCCCCTGCGGGCAAGGCGACACCCGCGCCGCGCTTGGGTGGCGACCGCGCGGCTGCGGGGCGTCAGGCCTCGTCCTCGATGGTTTGGGCGCGCCTGTCGGCTGCCGCTAGCGGCGGCGCTCAAACACGAGGTCCCGGATACTGTGCCTGAGCTGTTGCCCGCGGTGCTCAAAGCGGGTGCGGCAGCGGTAATCGGGACGGCGCGCATAGTGCCGCCCGCCGGCGATATTGCTTAGGGCGGGCACGCATGCGGCCACCGCCAGGACATGCGTGGCATAGTCTTCCCAGTCCGTTGCGACGTGGAAGTAACCCCCCGGTTTTAGCCGGGCCGTCACCTGCTCGAGGAAGTCGAACTGGACCAGGCGACGCTTGTGGTGGCGTTTCTTCGGCCAGGGATCGGGGAAGAACAGGTAGATCGCATCGAGCGAGTCGCATGGGATGCGATGGCTCAGGGCAGCAGCGGCGTCTGCGCAAATGACGCGCACATTAGTGAGCGCATATTGCTCCAGTTTCAGCAACAAGCTGCCCACACCCGGGCGGTACACCTCTATGCCCAGGTAATTATTTTGCGGGTGTGCGCTGGCCAGCTCGCACAAGGCCTCACCGTTGCCAAACCCGATCTCCAGATACACCGGGGCGCGGCGTGCGAACAGCTGGTCGAACTGCAACAGCCCACCCTGCGCGTCAATTCCGTACCTGGGCCAAAGCTGGTGTAGCGCTCGTCGCTGCGCGCGGGTCATGCGGCCCTCGCGTCTGACATAACTGCGGACCTGGCGCACAGGCCTGGGGCGTTCGGACGCCGTGACATTAGACCGAGTCATGCGAGACCAACGGTAATACCAGTGGCAAGTAGCAAGTGATAAGCAAGTCCTCGTGGTTCCTTGCCAAATTGTAACTGGCTACTTGCAGCTGGAGTTCAGAAAAACGCCCCGTCGATGGGTGATGAAGCCGACCCGTAACGCTTGCGCGGCATGCGCCCGGCGAGGTAGGCCTCGCGCCCGGCCGCGATTGCTTTCTTCATGGCCGAGGCCATCAGCACCGGGTTCTTGGCGGTTGCGATGGCGGTGTTCATCAACACACCATCGCATCCTAGCTCCATCGCGACCGCGGCGTCGCTGGCGGTACCGACGCCGGCATCGACCAGGATCGGCACCTGCGCGGCATCCACGATGAAGCGGATATTGTAAGGGTTACGGATTCCGAGCCCGGAGCCGATCGGAGCGGCCAGCGGCATCACCGCCACGCAACCGATATCCTCGAAGCGCTTCGCCATTATGGGGTCGTCATTAGTGTAGACCATCACCTTGAAGCCGTCCTCGATTAGGATCTCGGCGGCCTTCAGGGTCTCGGGGATATCCGGAAACAACGTCTGTGCATCCCCCAGCACCTCGAGCTTGACCAGCTCATGGCCGCCCAGCAGCTCGCGCGCCAGCCGACAGGTGAACACCGCATCCTCGGCGTTGTAGCAACCCGCGGTGTTCGGCAAGAGCGTGTACTTATTGGGTGGGATCACATCGAGCAGGCTGGGCTCGCCCGGGCTCTGGCCGATGTTAGTGCGCCGTACGGCCACCGTGACGATCTGTGCCCCGCTCGCGGCGATGGCGCGAGCGGTCTCGTCCAGGTCCTTGTACTTTCCGGTGCCGACGAGCAGGCGTGACCGGTAGGCGACACCGGCGATTACCAATGGGTCGTCCGCGCCCGCCGGGCGCGCCCGTTCAGGAATCTGCTCAGCGTGCGTGCTCATTATCCACCCCCTATGGCCCGAACGATCTCCACCTGATCTTCATCGCGCAGCTGATGCTCGCAGTGGCGGCTGCGGGGGATAATCTCGCGGTTGACCGCCACCGCCACGCGCGCGTCCGCTAGGCCCAGTTCCTGCAGCAGTCGTACCACCGTCACCGGGCCGGGCAACGGCCGTTCTTCCCCGTTCACGAAGATTCTTGTCATGTCGGGCCTGTCAGTGAAAACCAACTGGGTTACAATGGTCTCGACTATTGTATTGCGAAGCGCGGCCCAACGCACGCGGGTGTAGTTCAATGGTAGAACCTCAGCTTCCCAAGCTGATGACGTGGGTTCGATTCCCATCACCCGCTCCAACCCTTACCGGAGGACGAAGCGCTGAGGAAAGCCCTGAAAATCCTGGCCATCGCGCTGGGCGTAACGCTCGTGGGGATCGTGGCGCTCACCATCACCGTGGCGCTGCTGATCGACCCGAACGACTACAAAGACGAGATCATCTTGGCGGTCAAAGACCGCACCGGGCGGGAGTTGAGAATCGAGGGCGACCTCAAGCTCTCGTTATTCCCCTGGTTGGGGCTGGAGACGGGTGCGGTCGAGCTCGCCAATGCCCCGGGGTTTGGGCAACAACCCTTGGCGCGGGTGGCGCGTGCCGGCGTGCGTGTCGAAGTATTGCCGTTGCTGCGCAAAGAACTCGTCGTGGACACGATCCTGCTCGATGGGCTCGAGCTCAACTTGATGAAGAACAAAGCAGGCGCGGCCAACTGGGCCGATCTCACCGTCGGCGAGGTGAAAGCGCAAAAGCCCCCCACGCCTGACGCGGCTGCGCCCACAGCGCCAGCCATCGCGGCGTTGACGGTCGGCGGCATCCGGGCCAGCAACGGCAAGATCCTATGGCTCGATCGGAGGGCGGGGCAGCGCTACGAGTTAAGGGCGCTCGAGCTCAAGTCAGGAAAGATCGTTCCCGGTGAGGCTGTCGACATGCAGGTAGGTTTTGACCTTGATGTCGGCGACCCACCGCAGACGGTACGTATCGGCCTCGATACACGCACTACGCTCGACCTCGAGCAGCAGACGCTCGACATGCCGAGGCTGCAACTCAATGTGGACGAGCTGGCATTAAAAGGAAATCTCAAAGGCCGTCAAATCAGGGAAGCGCCTGTCGTCGAGGGCAGCATCAATGTGGCGCCGTTTGATCCCAAACCGCTGACGAACAAGCTCGCCGTTGCGCTACCAGCCGGTATCGACACGGTCGGATTGAATTCAGCGTTCAAGGCGGACCTCGGCCAACAAACGCTGGCGTTTTCCGCGCTCAAACTGAGGGTCAACGATCTCGCGCTGGTAGGCAAGCTGAAGGCCAGCAACATACTTGGAAAACCCAAAGTCGCCGGTGAGTTGGAAGTACCGAACTTTAAGCCGGCGGCGCTGGCTGATCTATTGGGCATTGAGCTCGAGCCGGCGCAAAAGAACGCCTTTTCGAAGGCCTCGCTCAAAACTCGCTTCAGAGCCGATCTCGCCCGCGACACGCTCGATGTGACAAAGCTTTCGTTGATCGCCGATGAGCTGAAGCTCAGCGCCCGCGCCAAGGTCCGCCAGGTGGCGAAGGCGGCGAAGCTCAGTGGCCACGTGCAGATCCAACCGCTGAGCCTGCGCGGCCTCATGGAAAAGCTCGGCATCGATTATGCGACGGCCGATAAGCGCGCGTTGGCCAAGGTGTCATTGAGGACAGACTTCAGCGCCTCGGGGCAACACCTCGCGTTGAGCAGGCTCAACACCCGACTCGATCAGACCGCCCTTACGGGGTCGCTCACGATTCGCAACTTCGCCCGCCCCGCCTACGGGTTCAAGCTCTCGCTCAACCAGATCGATCTGGACCGCTACCTCCCGCCCCCGGCACCGCCGCCGAGCGCCCCGGGCAGCAAGACACCCGCCCCCCCGGGGGCCGGCGCCCCCGCCCCGGTAGCGATCCCGCTCGATATCCTGCGCGCACTCGCCGTGCAGGGCGAGCTGCGCGCCAACAAGCTCAAGGCATTCGGGGTACGTTCCGCCAATGTGGCCATCAAGCTCAAGGCCAAGAACGGCCTCATCACCCTCGGGCCCAATCAGGCGAAGCTCTACGGCGGCGCCTATGCCGGCAAGACGCTGATCGATGCGCGCGGAAAGGCGCCTGCATTCACCCTGAACGAGACGCTCGCCCGCATCCGCCTCGGACCCTTTCTCACCGATGCCGGCATCACCGAGCAGCTCTCCGGTCGCGGTACCCTGCGCCTGGCGCTTCGCGCCCGTGGCCTGGATGCCGATGCAATCACCCGCACGCTCACCGGCACGCTCGCGCTCTCGCTTAAAAAAGGCGAGCTCAAGGGCGTGGACCTGCAGAAGATGATCAATGATATCGTCACGCTCACCGAGAAGGCCAAGGGCCGGCCCGCTAGTATCAAACCCAAGCCCACCGACGCCACCCCGTTTGATAGCCTCAGCGCCAGCTTCAAGATCAAGAACGGCATCGCCCGCAACGAGGATCTGCGCCTGCAGGGACCGTTCTTGCTCGCGAGCAAGAAAAAGGGTGGGCTATGGGCAAACGGCAAGGGCACCGCCGATCTACCCAGGCAGACGATTAACTATCGTCTGATGGTAAAATTCGCGGAGGACGCCTCGCGCCGGGGTACAACGATTCCGATAGACATCCGCGGCAGCTTTGCCGAGCCGCAATTCAAGCCGGACTGGAATGCGCTCATCAAGGCCGAGGTCAAGAAGAAAATCGAGACCAAGAAGGAAGAGAAGAAGCAAGAGCTCGAAGACAAGCTCAAGAAGAGACTCAAGAAAAAATTCAAATTCTAGCCGCCCATCATGCGAAACGCGGCCGCGTGCCTCCTGTTTCTTTTCATTGTGGCCACGGTCTGTGCGTCGGCGCGCGCGGGCGCGGCCACGATCCGCATGCTCGAAGTCACGCGCATGGACGACACCTATGTGGTCGATTTCGATGTGCTGCTAGCGGCTACACCGGCGGCGGCGCGCGCCATTCTCAGCGATTACAAGAACTGGCCGCGCCTGGCGGAGAACATGAACAAGCCGACCCTGGTCAAGACGTTTGCCGACGGCCGGCAACGCATCCGCTTGAGCTTTCGCTCGTGCATGCTGTTTCTGTGCAAGACCATTGAGCAGATTAAGGACGTCGAGATCCGTCCCGACGGCGACATCGTCAGCATCATGGTGCCCGGGGACAGTGACTTTCGATACGGACGCGAGCACTGGCAGTTCGACCTGCAGTACGGCCAAACCCGCGTGCGCTACCATGCCGAGCTGGTGCCCGGTTTTTCTTTGCCGCCGCTGATCGGGGCATGGCTGCTGAAACGCAAGCTGCGCCAGACCTTGATCAAAACTGCAACCAACCTCGAGGCGCTGGCCGCGCCATGAGCGCGTCCGGCTTCGCTCAACGACTGCTCGCATGGTACCGCACACACGGTCGCAAGGACCTGCCGTGGAAGCAGGCAAACGACCCTTACCAGATCTGGGTCTCCGAGATCATGCTGCAACAGACGCAGGTGGCGGCCGTTGTGCCGTATTTCGAACGGTTCACGACGCGTTTCCCGCACATCCGCGATCTGGCGCGTGCCGATATCGATCAGGTGCTGCATCTGTGGACCGGGTTAGGTTACTACGCACGAGCACGCAACCTGCACAAGGCAGCAAACCTGATTATGGATCGACACGGTGGCAGGTTCCCTCGGAATTTCGAAGCGGTGCGCGCGCTGCCGGGCATCGGGCCATCGACGGCGGCGGCGATTATCGCCTTCGCCTTCGCTCAGCGCGCGGTGGTCCTCGATGGCAACGTCAAGCGCGTGCTGGCGCGTTACCACGCCATCAACGGCTGGCCCGAGAGACGCAAGGTCGAACGGCGACTGTGGGCGCTCGCCGAGGAGCACACACCGCGCTCGCGCGTGCGCGAGTACACGCAGGCCATTATGGACCTGGGGGCGACCGTGTGCCGGCGCGCCAATCCCGATTGCGCCCACTGTCCACTAACCGACACCTGCGCCGCCCAGGCATGCGGCGACCCGTTGGCCTACCCTGGGGCCGCGCCCCGCCGGCAGCGGCCGGTGCGCGCAGTGGCGATGCTCATGATTCGCGACGGGCGTGGCCGTGTACTGCTGCAACGCCGACCGCCGGCGGGCGTGTGGGGCGGCCTGTGGGGGTTTCCCGAGTGCGCGGTCGACGAGGCGGCGGCCTGGTGCCGCGATGCGCTCGGACTGCGGGTCAAGCTCGACCGCCCGTGGTCGCCGCGGCGCCATACGTTCAGCCACTTTCATCTGGACATTACGCCGATCACGGGTCGTGTCGTGGGTGCGAGCGACAAGTTCATGGAGCCGGCGGCAGCAAGCTGGTATAACCTCGATCGTCCTGACGCGCGCGGGTTCGCGGCCCCGGTCAAGCGCCTGCTGGAACAGTTAAAGGAGACATCATGAGCCGTAAAGTCCACTGCGTGAAGCTCGGCCGGGAAACCGAGGGGCTGGATTTCCAGCCCTACCCCGGTGAGCTCGGCAAGAAGGTCTGGGAGAGCGTGTCCAAGGAGGCCTGGCAGATGTGGCTCGATCACCAAACCATGTTGATCAACGAGCACCGGCTCAATCCGCTCGACCCGAAGGCGCGCGCCTTTATCGAAAAGGAGATGGACAACTACTTCTTCGGCCCGGGGTCGAAGCTGCCGGGCGGCTTCGTTGCCCCTACCAAGGTGGCCCCGCCCAAAAAGTCTTAAGTGCGCGGCCGGGCGTGGCTTCTCAGGGACTGGGACCTTTTCTATAATTCGCGGCTTCGGGCGATCCTGAGCAAGCCTGTTTCAGCAGGCGTTCGCGCCAACCGGCATGTCGCGCTAAGGACGTAACAAATACGATAGATAACCGGCCAGGTAGCTCAGTCGGTAGAGCAGGGGACTGAAAATCCCCGTGTCGGCAGTTCGATTCTGTCCCTGGCCACCATCTCCGCCTCCACCCGCTTGCGCGGGCAGCACGCCACAACTCCCGAGCATCGCCGGTCACGTACCTCGCCTCGCTGCGACCGATGCGTAGTAGAAATCGAGTCTGATCCCAACATACCCTTTCCAGGCGACAATCGCCTGTCTGGAAGTGTCACAGCGCCAGGAACACCCCCGGCACTTGCTCCCCGAAGACAAAAAAAATCCCCGCACACGGCAGGGTGACTTCACATCTTCAAATATCTCAGCGGACCAAGGAGCCCTCCAATTGCTCTAACTTCCTATCTGTTCTTTCAATTGTTTCATTGTGTAATAGTAAACAAAAAGATGTCCACCCCACAGTACCACCGCACCGATGTACCACGCCCAATGTAACTGAAGCATGTAGATCAACAGACAAGCTATAAACAGTGTCATGATCCACCTCCATTATGAGATGTAGTAACATAGTAAAGCTACCCGGGAGCTTATGTGCGGCAGAATGGCGTTGGCTATGTGTCGCGGCAAACGGAGGGCATGTAGACGCCCAAGTTGAGTTGGGCCACTACTGGCAGTTCGGCATTGCGCCCGTTGCGAAAGACTGGGTTCGTGCCTATATGTGGTACAGACTCGCTACGGCAGGTGGCTCTGAGCGTGCTCCCACGGATGCGGATGAACTCCGTCCTCGACTCACGGCTGCGCGGCGTGCTGAGGCTGAGCGCCAATAGGCGGAATGGGAACCTGCACCCAAAACCTGCAAATTTTGGTATTGATACGTAGTGTCAGTTGTTGCTTTTTAACCCCATCAATATAAAAGTACCGGATCGAATGTTGCCGGATTCCATAACCAATCGAATTGCATCATTATCTTGGGCAGTTCGCATAGTACCGGATCCTCGTATGGGTGCCGTGACGGCCCCATTGATCGCAAAACCGAAATGTTCCACGGAACTAAACAGAGCAGGATCCCTGGCACCGTAAATTCGAATAGTCCCGCCATAGTGCTCCCCCGCGGCACTG
>JBHHZP010000093.1:0-13970 GCA_046758085.1 Acidiferrobacterales bacterium | reverse complement strand
GCCGGGTAAGGGTGAAAAGGTGCGGTAAGAGCGCACCGCGCCGGTGGTAACACCGGTGGCAGGGTAAACCCCACCTGGAGCAAGGCCAAATAGGGGAATCAGGGTGTGGCCCGCACCGTTCCCGGGTAGGCCGCTTGAGGCACGCGGTGACGCGTGTCCTAGATGAATGACTGTCCTCCGACAGAACCCGGCTTATCGGCCGACTCCCGCTTTCCTGAGCCGCGTCTACGCGCCGTTCTGCACTACCTGAAAAAGCCCGTCCCTGGCTTTTTGACTCGCCACTTTCTTCGCTACGCCCTCCCGGTGCGCTCGAAAGCTCGGGGCTTGCCCTCCGTGGCAAGCCCGCTCAGCGGGACGATCCCTGCGGCTGCGCACTCCCTGCTTCGCTCGGGCACCGGCCCAAGCCTTCCCTGGCTTGGGCGTTCGCCGGGACGAGCATCCACCGGACACTCGCCTTATTCCGGCTCACCCCCCGGAGCGTCGCCTGTATCCGCCTCGCCCCTGTGGCTTGCCCCTGCGGCGTCGCTTTGCGCCCCCATTGCGCTCCCGGCACAATGGGTCAGCGCGCAGAGCAAAAAGCGCGGTTTTTGCTCTGCGCCACTTTCCAAACACTTGCGTGTTTGAAAAATGTGCGGCGCATCCCTGCACCGCTCTATCAGGGTACTGAAGTATAGTTTTGCCGCAGCCTGATAGGGTTTATTGCCGGCGGGTGCCGTGAGCGCGACCGCCCCACGACCGCGATGACCGTCCATCGGCATCCACTAAGCGTCTGTCCCTAAAAGAAAAAGATCATGTAGATGGACAGGAATTCGCTTGACAGTACTCAAAGAACCTAACTATAGTGTCGGATAGTGGGAAATTGTGGATATTTGTGGGATATAAACAACCAAGGCGGGAAGCGTGTTTCGTGGGCTCGCGACATTAAATCTCGACAGCAAAGGGCGCATGGCCATCCCGACGCGATATCGGGAAAACCTGTTGCGTACGTGCGAAGGTCAGATGGTGCTTACCGTCGATCGTGACCATTGCTTGTTGCTGTACCCGCTACCCGACTGGGAGGAGATCGAACGCAAACTGGTGCGGTTGCCTAGCTTTAACAAGCAAGCACGACGCTTGCAGCGTCTGCTCATTGGCCACGCCACCGAATGCGAACTCGACGGCAACGGGCGAATTCTGTTGCCGCCCGCATTGCGCGAATTTGCCGGCCTCGATAAGTCGGTGGTGCTCATCGGCCAGGGCAATAAGTTTGAGGTCTGGGCCGAGGAAGCGTGGACCGCACGCCGGGCAGAGTGGCTGGGTGAGGCAGGTGATGAGGACGCAGAACTTCCCGACGAACTCGGATCCCTGTCGCTTTGATACGGGGCGCCGCGGCGCCAAACCGACAACCTTTGCTGGTGGCGTCCGTGGAGACGATGGCGTGACCGGCGGTGCGGGGCGGCCGTCATGGGCGGAGTTTGCCCCTGGTGCGAGAATAGGGAAAATTAGGCTGGTACAGCGCACAACCCGGCAGGCCAGAATACCGTGCCGGGACACATTCGGCGCTAAGGCCGTTTTAACAGTGGACGAGTCCACACATCTTCCGGTGTTGGTTGATGAGGTTGTGGATGCCTTGAGGCTACAGCCCGGCGGCGTGTACGTGGACGCCACTTACGGGCGCGGTGGGCATTGTGCAGCGATACTTGACCACCTCGGTCCAGAAGGGCGCTTGCTTGCATTTGACCGGGACCCCCAGGCGGTCGCCGCGGCACGCGTTACCTTCGCCGGCGAGACGCGGCTGTCGGTGGTGCCAGCGCCGTTTTCGCTGATGGGGCAGTATCTGTACAAGGAAGGGCTCACAGGGCGTATCAACGGGATCGTGTTCGATCTCGGGGTATCCTCCCCGCAGCTGGAGGACCACGACCGTGGATTCTCGTTCCAGCATGACGGACCGTTGGATATGCGTATGGACCCGGCGACAGGCATCTCGGCGGCGCAGTGGTTGGCCACCGCCGCTGAGGCGGAGATCGCGTCGGTGTTATTTACGCTTGGCGAGGAACGCTATGCGCGTCGAATTGCGCGTGCAATTGTGCGCGAGCGCGTTGGGCAGCGGATCGAAACAACCCGGCAGCTGGCACAGCTGGTAGCCCGAGTGGTGCCGACGCGCGAGCGCACAAAACACCCGGCGACGCGGACTTTCCTCGCCGTCCGCCTGTTGGTCAATCAGGAGTTGCAAGAATTGCAAGCGGCCTTGCCGCAGGCGGTACAAGCACTTGCGCCCGCAGGGCGCTTGGTGGTGATCAGTTTTCATTCGCTCGAGGATCGGTTGGTTAAGCGTTTTCTGCGCGCCCAGGTGCGAGGCGATAATTTTCCACCGGGCATGCCCGTGCGCGCACACGAGCTTCGACCGCAGCTGAAGTTTATCGGCAAGCCGCTACGCCCTGCAGCGGAAGAGGTGCAACGCAACCCGCGCGCGCGCAGTGCGATTCTCCGCGTAGCCGAGCGCATAGAGGTGGATCGTGCCTAGACCGGCGGCCGTGCTCACGGCGGCGGTCCTGGTCATGGCGATGCTGGTGGTCACATTACGCCATCAAGGACGTCAGCTGTTTACGCAACACCAATCGCTGCAGGAAGAACGTGACGCGCTGAACATCCAATGGGGCAAGCTGCTGCTGGAAGAGGGCACCTGGTCGGAACATCGACGCGTGGAGAACCTGGCCCGTGCCCGGCTCGGTATGGCTATACCTGAACCCGACCAGGTTGTCGTTGTGGATCTGCGCGAGGGCGCGCATCCGTGAGCCATGCGGGCCGAACTATGCGCCACCCTGTGCGTTACTGGCTGATATTGAGCGGGCTGTGGGTGATTCTGGGGCTACTGGGGGTCCGTGCCACCTACCTTCAAGTGGTCGCGTCAGATTACCTGCAACGCCAGGGTGATGCGCGTTATTTGCGCACCGTGATGGACAATGCGCACCGAGGCATGATCCTAGATCGCAATGGCAGCCCACTGGCGATCAGCACACCGGTGCAGTCGGTATGGGCCGATCCGCCAGCCTTGATGCGCGCACGCCAACGCTGGCCGGCGCTGGCGCGCGTGTTGGGCCTGCAGCAACGTGATCTGGCGCGCCAGGTCCGCAAGCACGCCGGTCGCGAGTTCATGTATCTCAAACGGCACGTCACACCGGATGTGGCCGCGCGCGCGCGCGCTTTGAAGATCGCCGGGGTGTTCCTGCAGCGGGAGTACCGCCGTTATTACCCGACCGGCGCCGTGAGTGGGCATGTGATCGGTTTCACCGATATCGACGATCGCGGCCAGCAAGGTCTTGAGCTCGCCTATGATGCGATGCTGCGTCCCACCCCTGGCAAGAAGCGGGTGTTGCGCGATCTCTACGGCAATATTGTAGAAACAGTAGAAAGCGTATCCCTCGCCACGCCGGGGAAGGACCTCGTTGCCAGTCTGGACCGGCGCATCCAGTACCTGGTTTACCGCGAGCTCGGGGCGGCCATGAAGGCATACAATGCGCGCGCGGCCACCGCTATTGTCATGGACGCGCACACGGGCGAAGTATTGGCCATGGTGAATCTTCCGGGCTTCAATCCGAACAATCGCTCCGAGCTTACAAGCGCGGCATTTCGAAACCGTGCCGTAACAGAAGTATTCGAGCCCGGCTCTACGCTCAAGCCGTTCACCGTCGCCGCGGCGCTCGAGAGCGGTCAGTTGACGCCGGAAAGCCTGATCGACACGGCCCCCGGTCAACTTCGTGTCGGCACCAAGATCGTCCGCGATTTGCGAAACTATGGCGAACTAAGCGTGGCCCAGGTGATCGAGAAGTCGAGCAACGTGGGCGCGGCCAAGATCGCTTTGAGCATGAGCAAGGAACGGATGTGGGGAATGTTGCGGCGCGTCGGTTTCGGTGAAACCACGGGCAGCCGCCTGCCCGGCGAATCTACGGGCCTGCTTAACCCGCCGTCGCAATGGGTATCGATAGATCAGGCGAGCGCCTCCTTCGGCTACGGGATATCGGTGACGACGTTGCAGCTCGCGCGCGCCTACGCGGTGCTTGCCAACGACGGCGTGCTCGTCCCCGTCACGATGTTGCGCCGTAATGCGCCCGTGCGGGGCGTCAAGGTTATGACCCGCCGTACCGCCCAGCAGGTCCGCGGTATGCTCGAGCTTGCCGTGAGCCGGCGCGGTACGGGTGCGGCGGCGCAGCTGCTGCACTACCGTGTGGCGGGCAAGACCGGCACGGTGCACAAGCTCATTTCCGGAGACTACGCCAAGGACCGTTATGTCGCCTCATTTGCCGGCATGGCACCGGCCTCCAATCCGAGACTGATCATGGTGGTGAGCGTGGATGAGCCGGACGCGCGACGGCACTTCGGCGGGCAGACCGCGGCGCCGGTATTCAGCCGCGTCATGGCCGGTGCACTGCGATTGCTGAACATAGCGCCCGACATCCCGAAGCAAGGGCTGCGCTGGGCGGCCCCGACCACAGGCGCGCCGCCGGCATGATAGCGATAGCGAGCAAGATTAGTAGCCGGCACCGCCTCAGCGATCTGCTGACGGGACTGGGAAGCGAACGCTGCAAGAACGATGTTGAGGTGGGTGGCCTCGCACTCGACAGCCGGCAGGTCAGCGTCGGCGACCTGTTTGTGGCGGTTCCAGGCACGTGTGCGGATGGGCGCGATTTTGTCCAGGATGCATTGCGCCGGGGGGCGGTCGCCGTGCTGTGTGAGGCCGGTGGAGGTTATGACTTCACCGGTCTGGCGGTTCCGGTAGTCGTCACGAACGATGTGCGCTCGCAGCTCGGGATCGTTGCCAATCGGTTTTTTGGATCGCCATCAAATGAGCTGACGGTTATTGGCGTTACAGGCACGAATGGAAAAACGACTTGCACGCACTTGTTGGCGCAAATCCTAGATAGCTCGCCAGAACGGTGCGCGTTGATTGGCACGCTAGGCGGCGGTTTCCCGGATGCGCTCGAGGGCATGGACAACACGACACCCGATGTGGTCGCGATCCATCGCTTGCTCGGGCAATTTCTGCACGCGGGCGCCTCCCGCGTGTGCCTGGAGGTGTCTTCGCATGCGTTGGACCAGCAGCGCACTGCCGGAGTGGCGTTCGACATCGCCGTGTTTACCAACCTCTCGCGCGACCATCTGGATTATCACGCCGACATGCATCGTTACGCGCAGGCCAAGGCCGCATTGTTTGAAGTCGAGGGGTTACGATGTGCGGTCGTGAATCGCGATGATGCGTTTGGTCGTGAGTTATTGGGGCGTCTTGCCGGACGTGTCGAGACCATCAGCTTTGGCATTGAAGGCGGCGATGTGCATGCACGGGCGATCCGGTTGCTGACCGACGGATTGGAGGTGCAGGCGATAACGCCGCAAGGGGCGCTCCGGATCCGTTGCCCGCTTCTGGGGCGGTTCAACGCAGCCAACCTGCTGGCGGCACTGGCATCGCTGCTGGCCTGCGGTGTCGGCCTGGATGCGGCGCAGGCCGGGTTAAGCGCGATCAAGCCGGTAGCCGGCCGGGTGGAACGTTTTGGCGGGAAAGCCGGCGCGCCACTGGTGGTCGTGGATTATGCGCACACACCCGATGCCCTGGGACAGGTGTTGCGTGCGGTGCGCGAGCATGCGCACAGCCGCGTGTGTTGTGTGTTCGGCTGTGGCGGGGATCGCGATCGTGGCAAACGCCCGCAGATGGGCCAGTTGGCCGAGCAGCTGTCCGACCGAGTGGTGTTGACGGACGATAATCCGCGCCATGAGTCCAGCGATCGGATTATCGCCGACATTGCCGCCGGCATGCAGGCACGTCCGCGCGTGATCCGTGATCGCGTGGAGGCCATCAGCACAGCGATTGTGGAGGCGGACGAGCACGATGTCGTGCTCATCGCCGGCAAAGGCCATGAAGACCATCAGCAGGTCGGAGACCGGCGCGTGCCCCACAGCGATCGCGCGACGGTGCGCAGACTCCTGGGAGACGCTGCGTGATGACGCTCGCTACACTGGCACATGTCCTGGATGTCCCGCTCATTGGGGCCGATGCGGAATTTTCCGGCGTCAGCACGGACACGCGCACATTGAATCCGGCCGATCTATTTGTGGCGCTCACGGGGCCGAACTACGACGGACACGATTTCCTGGGCGAGGCGGCCCGCCGCGGCGCCGCGGGGGCACTACTGGCCCGTGCGAGCAAAACCGTATTGCCCTGTGTGCGGGTAGCGAATACGCGCCGCGGCCTCGGCGCGTTGGCGGCCTACTGGCGCCGGCAGTTCGATCTTCCAGTCATCGCGGTCACCGGCAGCAACGGCAAGACCACTGTCAAGGAGATGATTGCAGCGATCATGGCCGAGACCGGACCGGGCTGCGCCACGCAAGGCAATCTCAACAACGATATCGGCGCACCTCTCAGCTTGCTGCGACTACGTTCACGTGACCGCCATGCCGTCATTGAGCTCGGCATGAACCGGCAGGACGAGATGCGCTACCTCGCCACCATGACGCGACCCACGGTTGCGGTCGTCACCAATGCGGCGGAGGCCCATCTAGAAGGGATCGGCTCGGTGGCCGATGTGGCGCGCGAGAAGGGCGAGGTGTTCTCGGCACTGGGACCGGCCGGTATCGCGATTATCAATGCCGATGATGATTACGCCGATCTCTGGCGCTCGCTCGCGGCCCCGCGACGATGCATCACCTTCGGGTTGCGGCACCGGGCCGATGTCAGCGCAGAGTATCAGCTCGAGACCACCGCCAGCGCGATGCGTATCAAAACCACACAGCAAGTTATGGATATGCGGCTACCTCTTCTGGGTGAACATAATGTAGCTAACGCCCTGGCGGCAGCCGCCAGCGCGCTCGCAGCGGGTGCCGAGCCGGGTGATATCAAGCGTGGCATCGAGAAGCTGCAACAGCTATCGGGCCGGCTCGAGCTCAAGCAGGGCATAAACGGGGCGCGCATCATCGATGACACATACAACGCCAACCCGGCATCGCTGAGTGCAGGAATTACGGTGCTCAGGGATTTCCCGGGAGAGGCGATGCTGGTGATGGGTGACATGGCCGAGCTGGGTGAGGCCGGACCGGATTTTCACCGCCGCGTCGGCGCTTTGGCCAAGCGTATGGGGATCGCGCATCTGTTCGCGATTGGCGAGTTAAGCAAGCTCGCCGTGGAAAGCTTCGGCGCGGGCGCCAGACATTTCCCGGCGCGAGAGGCGCTGATCGAAAGTCTGGTCGATCGCATGCACGCGGATATGACAATACTAGTCAAGGGCTCACGTTCCATGCATTTGGAGCACGTGGTGCGGGAGATCGTAAATCCGAGCTCTGAGCGCGCGCCGACGACCTCATTGGATAATGCTTGAGGGCAAGCTTGAATGCTGTTTTACCTGTTTGAAGAACTGACCCGCGAGTTCTCGTTCTTCAACGTCTTTCGCTACTTGACGTTTCGCGCCATTTTGGGCGTGCTCACCGGCCTCGTGATCTGTTTCGTGGTGGGCCCGGCCATGATTCGCCGGCTGGGCTATCAACAAATCCACCAAACAGTGCGACTCGATGGGCCGGAGTCTCACATTGCCAAGGCGGGCACGCCAACCATGGGTGGTGCGGTTATCCTGGTGGCAATCGTGATCGCAACGCTGTTGTGGGCTGACCTCAAGAACCGGTTTGTTTGGGTGATGCTCTTCACGACGCTCTCGTTCGGGGCCATCGGCTGGATCGATGACCGCAAGAAGCTGGTAGACAAAGACCCCCGCGGTATCGGCGCGCGCATGAAGTTTTTGCTGCAGACAATCGCAGGCATCGCGATAGCTGTATTTCTTTACTTCAGCGCGAAAACGTCTGTGGAGACAGAGTTCATTGTGCCCGTATTTAAGCATTTCGCACTGGCCCTCGGCCCATGGTTCATTCTCCTGACCTACCTCGTCATCGTCGGCGCGAGCAACGCGGTCAATCTCACCGATGGCCTCGACGGCCTGGCGATCATGCCTACAGTGATGGTGGCCGGTGCCCTCGGAATTTTCGCCTATACCACGGGAAACGTGTTCTTTTCGAATTATCTCGGCATTCCCTATGTCCCGGGCGTCGGTGAGGTACTGGTTTTCTGCGCTGCGATCGTCGGCGCGGGTCTCGGTTTTCTTTGGTTCAACACCTACCCGGCCCAGGTATTTATGGGCGACGTAGGCGCATTGGCCTTGGGGGCGGCATTGGGCGTGATCGCCGTGGTAGTGCGACAGGAGATCGTACTGTTCGTGATGGGCGGCGTATTCGTCATCGAAACGGTGTCGGTCATGCTGCAGGTGGCATCTTACAAGCTCATGGGCCGGCGCATCTTTCGCATGGCGCCGCTGCATCACCATTTCGAGCTCAAGGGGTGGCCCGAGCCTCGCGTCATTGTGCGGTTCTGGATCATAACGGTGATCCTAGTGTTGATCGGGCTCGCCACGTTGAAGGTTCGTTAAGCATGCAGGTGTCGACGATGCCACGCAAATCGCGCAAACAAGCGCTGGTTGTGGGCCTGGGTTTGACCGGTCTTTCCTGTGCACGCCATTTGGTCGCGCGCGGATACCGCGTGCGTGTGGTCGACAGCCGTCGCGATCCGCCGATGCTTTCCGAGCTGCGTGAGACCCTACCGGTCGCCGAGTGCTCGATGGGGGGCTGGGATGCGCGGCTTTTCAAGCAAGCGGGCATGTTGGTGGTGAGCCCGGGCGTATCGTTGCGCGAGCCCGTGGTGGCGCAAGCGATCGCCGCTGGCGTGAATGCCGTGGGCGATGTCGAGCTGTTTGCACAGGAGGTGACGGCCCCGGTAGCGGCCGTCACCGGCGTCAACGGCAAGAGCACCGTGACGGCGCTGCTGGGGGCCATGTGCCGCGAGGACGGGCTCGATACGCGCGTGGGGGGCAATATCGGTGTGCCGGTGCTGTCGTTGTTGGAATCGCCACCACCGGATGTGTACGTGTTGGAGCTATCCAGCTTTCAGCTGGAGACCACCCACAGTCTCAATGCACGCGTGGCGACGGTGTTGAACCTCAGCTGCGATCACATGGATCGTTATCGCTCCTTGGCGGAGTACGCGGCGGCGAAGGCGCGCATCTTTAGCGGTGACGGGGTCATGGTGCTTAACTGCGATGACGCCGTCGTTATGACCATGGCCAGGGCTGGCAGGCGCATCGTGCGCTTCGGAACAGTACAGCCGGCGGCGGCTGATGATTTTGGTATGGTCCACAAGCACGGCGTGGAATGGTTGGGCAAAGGCGGGGAGGCGTGGATTACCGCCAGTGACGTGGCGCTGCAAGGACGGCACAACCTCGCCAATGTGTTGGCGGCAATGGCGATGGCCGATGCGCTGGGTATTTCCGTGAACGCCATGCGCCGGGGCATCATGGCGTTCCGCGGGCTTGCGCACCGTAGCCAGGTGATCGCCAAGCACGATGGGGTCCTGTGGGTCGATGACTCCAAGGCGACGAATGTAGGGGCGACTGTGGCGGCATTGAAGGGTTGCACGCGCCCGGTTGTGCTCATAGCGGGCGGTGAGAGCAAGGGCGCTGACTTTCGCATCCTGAGGGACGTGTTGCGCGCGCGCGCGCGCGCCGTAGTGTTGATCGGGCGTGACGCCGATCTGATCGAAGCGGCGCTCGAGCGGGCCTTACCTGTTATGCATGCGATCGATATGTATGACGCAGTCGCGCGAGCGAGGCAGCTCGCGCGTGCTGGCGATGCCGTGCTGTTGTCCCCTGGCTGCGCGAGCTTTGACATGTTTAAGGATTACGAGCACCGCGGCGAAGTGTTCATCGCCGCCGTGCACGAGCAGCTAGCACCGGGCGGTGGATCATGAGTGGAGTCTGGCAGCTTGAGCGCAGTGGCGTTGGCTGGTGAGAGGTCAAACACGCATGGCAAGCCTGACACATGAGCGCAAGCCGGATGCGCAAACGCGGCGTAGCGCGGGCAGGCGCCGCCCGAAGGCTGACGCCTGGTTGCTTGGATGTGTGCTGGCGCTGGTCGGGCTGGGACTGGTGATGGTTTACTCCGCGTCCATTTCTCTCGCTGAACGCAACTTCGGTGATGGTAGTTATTATCTTTGGCGTCAGTCGATTGCCGTGGGTCTCGGGTTGTTCTTCATGTACGTCACCATGCGCACGCCAGTGCGTCTATGGGAGGCGGCAGGCCCGTATCTGTTGCTTGCGGGGATGGCGTTGCTGGTCCTGGTATTGATTCCGGGGGCCGGAGTTACCGTCAACGGGAGCTCGCGCTGGCTCAGACTGGGGGTCATCAACCTGCAGCCATCAGAGCTGATCAAGCTCATTGTGGTGGTATATGTCGCCGGTTATTTCATACGCAGGCAAGAAGAGCTGCACAATTTCACGCAAGGAGCTGTCATCATCAGCATCGTCGTAGTCGCCATCGGGATGTTGCTGTTGCAGGAACCGGATCTCGGCGCGATGGTGGTGATTAGTATGACCGTGCTGGGTATGTTGTTTCTGGCGGGAGTGCGCTTCTGGCATTTCGGTGTCGTCGTCGTCACCGCAGTGGTCGGAATGGTCATCCTTACCCTAATCGCACCTTACCGTTTCGCGCGCGTGGTCGGGTTTCTTGATCCATGGGCGGACCCGTTCAACAGCGGATTTCAGCTTGTCCAGGCCCTCATTGCCTTTGGCCGCGGCGAGTGGTTGGGTGTTGGCCTCGGGGCGAGCGTACAGAAACTCTACTATTTGCCGGCGGCGCACACAGACTTCATCTTTGCGGTCACCGCTGAGGAGCTCGGGCTGCTCGGTGTGCTGCTCGTCATAGTGCTGTTCGGCATCCTGGTGACACGCGCTTTTCTGATATCAAGGCAGGCCGAAAGAGTTGGACTGCTGTACGGGGCACGGCTGGCCCAGGGAGTCGGGTTACTGCTCGGCTTGCAAGCGATCATTAACATGGGCGTAAACATGGGGGCGTTGCCCACCAAGGGGTTGACACTGCCGTTTCTCAGTTACGGTGGCAGCAGTATCCTGACCAGCTTCATAGCGGTGGGGTTGCTGCTGATGGTGCAGCGTGAGACGCGCGCTCACGCATGGGGTGTGCAGTGAGCTGCGTGATGGTTGTGGCCGGAGGTACGGGCGGGCACGTATTTCCCGGGCTGGCGGTCGCCGAGTACCTGCGCAGCCAGGGTATTGGCGTGGTGTGGATGGGGACGCGTATGGGGCTGGAGGCACGTGCCGTGGCGGCCGCCGGCTTTGACATCGAATGGGTATCGATCCAGGGGTTGCGCGCTCGCGGCGCCACCAGCTGGTTTTTGCTGCCGATCAGACTCCTCGTCGCCGGTGTGCAGTCGCTGCGCATTATGTTGCGACGCCGCCCCGATGTCGTGCTGGCGATGGGGGGGTTTGTTGCCGGTCCCGGCGGCTTGATTGCCTGGATCTTGCGCAAGCCGCTGCTGATTCATGAGCAAAATGCCATTCCGGGCCTGACCAATCGTTGGCTCGCCTGGCTCGCGGACCAGGTGCTTTGCGGGTTTCCGGGTGCGTTCCACAGCGTGCCCGTCGCCCGCCACGTTGGCAATCCCGTGCGCCGCGAGATCGCCACTTTGCCGCCCCCACAAACGAGCAACCAGCACACAGGTCCGCTATGTCTGCTCGTGCTCGGCGGCAGTCAGGGTGCACGGATTTTCAATGAGGTTGTACCGCAGGCCTTGCGCTTGCTCGACGGGGAATTGGTTCCCGAGGTTTGGCACCAGTGTGGCCGGCGCTGGAACGAGTCCACGCGTGTGGCTTACGAAGGCGTGCCGGGAGCACCGCGCATCACGCCCTTTATCGACGATATGGCGAGCGCCTACCGCTGGGCCGATCTGATCATTTGCCGTGCAGGTGCCATGACCATTGCAGAGCTCAGCGTCGCCGGCTGTGCCGCCATTCTGGTGCCTTATCCGTTTGCCGTCGACGATCATCAGACCGCGAATGCGAAGTTTCTGGAGGAGCGCGAGGCCGCGGTGTTGGTGCCGCAGGAGCAGTTTAATGCTTCGCGCGTACGCGAGCTGCTCGCGCAGCTCGGCGCGCATCGCGAGCTGCTCGCGCGGATGTCGCAAAACGCACGGCGCTGCGCGATGCCGGACGCAGCCGAGACCCTGGGTCAGCTTTGCATGGAGGCGATACATGCGTAACTGGGTCAAGCGCATACATTTCGTCGGCATCGGTGGGGTCGGCATGAGTGGTATTGCCGAGGTCCTGTCCAACCTGCAGTTCGAGGTGTCCGGGTCAGACATTCGTGAGAGCGCAAACACCCGGCGCCTGGCAACGCACGGCATCGCTGTGCACATTGGCCACGACGCAGAGCTTGTCGCGCATGCCGACGCCGTGGTCGTATCCTCCGCCATAAACGGTAGAAATCCGGAAGTAGCTGCTGCCAAACGGGCCAAGATACCGGTGGTGCCGCGCGCCGAAATGCTGGGCGAGCTTATGCGTCTGCAACGCGGCATCGCCGTCGCCGGCACGCACGGCAAGACCACCACCACCAGCTTGATTGCCAGCGTGCTGGGCGAAGGAGGCCTTGATCCGACCTTCGTTATCGGTGGCCAGCTTAACAGTGCCGGTAGCAATGCGCGCCTGGGCAACGGCGAGTACCTGGTCGCAGAGGCGGATGAGAGCGATGCCTCGTTTCTCCATCTGCAGCCATTTATGGCCGTGGTGACGAACATCGATAGTGACCACCTGGGCACATATGGCGGGGACTTCGCGCGACTAAAACGTACATTCATCAATTTTCTGCACAATCTGCCGTTTTACGGTCTCGCGATCGTTTGTCTTGATGACCCGGTCGTGCGTGAAATCCTCGGCAAGATACAGCGCCCGACCATTACCTATGGCACTTGCCCCGAGGCCGACGTGCGCGCACGCAACATCGAGCAGGATGGGTTGCAGATGTGTTTCACCGTCGAGATGAGCGGCGCCGAGGCGCTCGAACTGAAGCTGCGGCAACCGGGACAACACAATGTGTTGAATGCGTTGGCGGCCGTTGCGGTTGCCAAGGAGGTCGGTGTCGCGACCGCGGCGATTGCCCACGGGCTGGCGCGGTTCGAAGGGATTGGTCGGCGTTTTCAGGTCTTGGGACAGGTCAATATCGATGGCGGAGATGTTGTGCTGGTGGATGACTATGCGCACCATCCGCGCGAGCTGGCGGTTACGATGATGGCGGCACGTCACGGTTGGCCGGATCGCAGGCTCGTGGTGGCATTCCAACCGCATCGCTACACCCGGACGCGGGATCTGCTTGATGACTTCAGCGCCGTGCTCAACGAGGTCGATCCGCTCGTTATTACAGAAGTCTACAGCGCCGGCGAGGGCGCTATCAGCGGGGCCGACGGCCGCGCCTTGTGCCGTGCCATTCGGGCGCGCGGGAAGGCGAACCCGATCTTCGTTGATGACGTGGAGGCGTTGCCGCATGTCCTGCGTGAGATCCTCAGGGCCAATGACGTATTGTTGACCATGGGTGCCGGTAGCATCGGCCAGGTCGCGCCGGGACTACCCCAGTCGCTGGCGGAGGCACGGCAATGATCACGGTCGCCGACCAGAGCCGCTTGCGTGGCAAGTTGTTATTCGACGAGCCGATGGCCAAGCACACCAGCTGGCGCGTCGGCGGTCCCGCGGACTGCTTCTACGTACCGGCCGATCTGACCGATCTGCAGCTATTCCTTGCTACGCAGCCGTCCGCCCAACCGATCTATTGGCTTGGCCTCGGCAGTAATCTCCTCGTGCGTAATGGGGGCGTACGCGGGACGGTCGTTGCAACCAGTGGGGCGCTCGATGATCTACGCAAGCTGGACGAACAGCGGGTGCGCGCGGAGGCCGGCGTACCGTGCGCCAAGGTGGCCCGGTTCACGGTCACACACGGCCTGGCGGGAGCACATTTTCTGGCTGGAATCCCCGGCACCGTGGGCGGTGCACTGGCGATGAACGCCGGTGCCTTCGGTGGCGAGACCTGGACCATCGTGGATGCCGTCGAGACGATCGACCGTCAGG
>JBHHZP010000092.1:0-14069 GCA_046758085.1 Acidiferrobacterales bacterium | reverse complement strand
CGGGGCAGCCGGACGGTTGCTGGGGCGGCTCACGGCGACACCGCTCAAGGTCGAAGGGCTGCACAATATTCCCAAGACCGGTGCGTTCGTGCTGGTGGCGAACCATTCAAGCTTCCTGGACGGATTGGTGCTGGTGGCGATTTTGCCGCGTCGGGTCAGCTTCGTCGCCAAACGCGAGCTCGGTGCGAACTTTGTTGCTCGAGTATTTTTGGATAGCCTCGGTACCGAGTATGTCGAGCGTTTTGATATGCAGCGCAGTGCGGACGATGCACGGCGCTTGGTACGGGCAGTTCAGCAGGGCCGCCCAGTCGGTTTTTTCCCCGAGGGCACGTTCATACGCATGTCTGGGCTGCTGCCGTTCCGCCTGGGGGCCTTTGCTGCTGCAGCCGAGGCGGGAGTCCCCGTGGTTCCGATCACTATCCGCGGCACGCGCGCCATCGTTCCGGCAGAAACAGCGTTCCCGCGCCACGGCGCGATCAGCGTAATCGTTGGGGCGCCGATCTTTCCTCAAGGGCAGGACTGGTCAGCGGCGATCGCATTGCGCGATGCGGCCCGCACGGAAATCCTGGACCGTAGCGGTGAGCCCGATCTGGTGCGATCGGCACCATCGCTATGACAGCGGCCCTGCGTTCGCGCTGGGGAGCGCCGTGATCAAACAACTCGCTGTCAGGGTAGCGGCCCAGGGGATGCACGAGATCACCGCGCAGATCGAAGCGGTTGTGCGCGAGGCCGGCATCCGCGAGGGTCTGTGTACGGTGTTCGTGCAGCATACCTCGGCGAGCCTGATCATCCAGGAGAATGCTGACCCTTCCGCCCGGCGCGATCTCGAGCGCTGGCTGGAGCGCCTCGTGCCGGAAGGCGATGCCCTGTACACGCACACGACGGAAGGAGCCGACGACATGCCGGCCCACATCAAGTCAGCACTGACCGCAACCAGCCTGTCGATCCCTGTTACGAACGCCCGCCTGGCGCTCGGAACCTGGCAGGGGGTTTATCTCTGGGAACACCGCCACGCCGGCGGCACGCGGCGGGTGATCGTCCACATCGGGGCGTAATGCCTATCAATCATGTCGCTTTTGGCGCCGACAGGGTGGGGTGGTTTTGCAGTCCGTATTCATGGATTTATTGCGATCCATTGTCTTTCAACTAATTCAAATCAATGATCGCAGTTTTGCCGTTGCATAAGGTGAAATGGCAGTTGCAAAAATCACCATCAAGAATAAATTGCCCTTGAGGGGATTAAATTGCTCAAGCAATTTCCGCCGAGGCTCTTCCATTACATAATGCCCAAATATGAACTCGAATATGAGCAACAGAAACACCCAGAATATTCCAACAAGCCACAAGCTTAACGGGTTTGATAAATTTAAAAACGGAGCCATGCCCAATGTGATTAGAAAAACAAAACCTGATAGCAAAATGCCACTTAGCGGGAGCGCCAATTGTGCTCCAATTAACGGGGCAAGGAATTTTTCTCTCATAGCACCATTGAGAATCGCTACGCCAACAAACAGAACCGATATCCCGATGATTTCGAACAGAACCGTGTTCATGCGTATTTTTTTGATTTCTAACGATGACCGAACGCCCTAATTGCGGTAGATCCATACCGGGAATGCGTGCAGGCGCGGAAAACACCGTATTGCCGCAGCCGGTGGAAGGGGCCGGTAAACCACAGGTACAAGGCGCAAAGCACCGCTAAGGCGACATAATCCTTCAACGCTAGGTCAAGGACTCCCGTCTGACAATCATCTATCCGGGCGCCACCGAGCACTCGCGATGGTCAAATGTCTCAATCACAGTATATGCCCGCCGGGAGTTCGCGTACGCACAGCGAGCAAATCGCTAGCGCCAGCGGAAGCCAACACAACTCACGGCGACGTTTGCTCGTAGTAATCCTGGATCCGATTGTAAATGGGCTTCATGTTAATTTGATAAAACCCCAACCCCCCATTCCGCAACTCGAATTCTTGAGTGGTATCTGGGTCGTATTGCGACCAGAATTCGCGGTGCCGGTCGGGAAATTTCAACTCAGGGAGTCCGTCCTGCTCGGGAATAAAATGGGCTGGCTCTATCATCTTGTATTTGTAGGTTTGCAAGCCTTCCGTATCCGTAAATTGGTTAACGCGCAACAACCCGGGATATAGTGCCGCGCCGAAGGCGGCGCCGGTCAGAACCGCCACGACGACGCTCTCCGTGATAGGCACCTTCGCTCCTCGCAAGAGCAGAAGGGCGATCAAGCTTAGCGTGAGTCCGGCTGTGACGTAGACGGGATAAAATGGCTGGCTAGCGTAACTCTCAGCGTTGAAGATTAAGGTATCGACAAATGCGTAGATGATGGAAACGAAGAAGAGGGCGACGAAAGCAAGCGCTACCGGGTTCTTTTCTAGTGCGAATGGTTTCAGCCGCTGCAAGTTCAGCGGCGCGAGCTTGATGTGCGACCGCGCCTGTATGAATCGCATGACCGGACTGTGCATCACCTCCGTCACGATCTCCTCGATTTTAGGCGGTGTAAGCCGCAGCTGTTCCTTCCACGAGGGCGGCTGAAAGTCGGTGGCATCGACCCACATATAGGGACGAATCGTGCGATTTCGAAACCCCGTATGGAACACGACAGTGACGAATTCCGGTCGCTTCGTATACGCGTTCGCCTTGAATTCCGCACGCCGTATCCCGCTCCACTGGAACGACCAGCTTGGCATGATGAACTGTAACGCCTTGGGCAGGGGAGATACGTAGCGTATGCCAAGCTCGTCCAGGACAAGCCGTTCGCGATGCCGGGCAGTGACGAAATAGAACATTTGCACCACGGAGGCGAATATTGCGAGTGCCGCCAAGAGGCCTTTAAACCAGTTTTCTTGGACTTTCGCCAGCAACCTGGCGATGAGAGCGTTCCAATCGATGGGCTTACCGTCCTCCGTGGCGCCCAAATAGTACATCACGGCGAGGAGGCCAATAATAAAAAGACTGGCGAGCACCACGAGCCACAGGCCAATGCGTGGTGGGCGTTGGCTCAGGGTAGCGCGGTTTTGAAGTGTAAGCTGCGTGGGCTCGGTGTCTTGCATGACCAACAGACGGAGACGCCGCCGACGGTGTTAAGCTGATACTGATAATTATAGAAGACTGCTCGAGCCCTCCAGCAGAAAGTCCTTCGCTATGATTTAGCGCACAAATTTCATTATTGCTTTCCCGGAGCCTGTGCCCGGAGAGGTGCAGGGCGCTAACGTTTTCTAGACTTTCCGAAGAGTCGAGGTATCTGATATACCGATGTCAATCTATCGACAAGAATGTGCATGTATCGACCAGGGTTGAAGGCAGGATTCCTGGCAGTCTTTATCGCGGCTGTTTGTGGCGTTATGCGTTGGGAAACCCGGGCGCGAGTACCACGCAACGTTTGATTACGTCACTTCCCCGCATACCAGAATCCCCGCCGCCAGGCGTGCTTGCGCAGTTGCTTGATAAGCTCATCAGGTAAGTCGGGCAGATCAGAGACCGCGGCATTCGTCTCGGCCTGCCTGGGGTTGCGTATGCCCGGAATCACCGTGCTGACGGCGGGGTGCGCCAGGATGAACTTAAGTGCGGCCTGTGCCAGCTTGAAGCCGCTGCCTTCAAGCTCCGCACGAATCCGCCCAACGCGCTCCACCGTGCGCGTGAGTCGGTCGCCTTCGAAATACTTATTGCGAAAATCGTCGGAGGCGAACTGCGTGTCTTTAGTAAACTTACCGGTCAGCGAGCCTTCGTCAAACGGAACCCGCACGATGACCCCGACGTTATGCTCCACCGTGGCCGGCAGTAGCTCGGCGGCGGAGTCTTGCTGAAAGATGTTGTAGATAAGCTGCACCGCATCGAGGTAACCGGCACGCATGAGTTCGATGACCGAGTCCTGGTCGTGTTCGGGCGTCGAGATGCCGATGTAGCGAATCTTGCCTTCGGCCTGCAGCGCCTTGAGCGTGTCGAGCGCCCGCGGCGTCTTGTTCCAGGCGCGCGTCCACGTATGTAGTTGAAGCACGTCGATGCAGTCCGTGCTCAAATTGCGCAAACGTTCGTCGACCTTCTGGCGAAGGTAGTCTTCGGGATATCTCCTTTCGATCTTGCAGTAGGGAGACGGCGGCCAAGGGCCGGGCATGGGGTGGATCTTGGTTGCGACATAAATGCGCTGCTGGTGCTCTGCCAGCGCGCGGGCGATTAGGCGTTCACTTCGGCCCTTGCCGTAGCTGGCGGCGGTGTCGATGAAGTTCACGCCCAGATCGATCGCCTTGTTCAGCGCAGCGAGCGAGTCGCGGTCTTTCTGATTGCCCCAAGCGCCGCCGCCGAGCGCCCAGCCGCCGAAGCCGATCTCGGAGGCCTGCAAGCCTGTCCTTCCCAGCGTCCGGTACTTCATAGGCGGCGAGCGCTGGTATCAAGCGCCACCCCGTCAGATTCGAGGTGCGCCTGTTTCGCCGAGAGCAGTGAAAGCTCTTGCACCAGCCGGTCGATGACATCGAGCTGCCCCGCAATCAGTTGCTGCGTAGTCCTTGCGTCGACGCGACCCGGTGAGTGCGTGGCGTTGTCCGAGATCACCTTGAAGCAATGCACGAGGTGCGCCACGGAGAAGTGGCCGGCGGTCTGACAGAATCCGGAGGCCTCCATGTCATAACATGCGGGCTCGGCGAATGTGTACTCGGGTGCGTCGACCGTGAGCACATCGGCGACATCACACGGCAGCCGGAAGCACAACGGTGGGCGCCAGCTTCTGGATGTCGCGCGATCGGTGATGCGCTGTGCTAGGATCGCATCACCCACTGCCCGTGTCTTGTGTCCGGCGAGACCGACGTTCAACCAGCACGCATGCGGCTCATCGCGCCGGAGCACCTGCAGATAGCCGCTCGCCGACACCGCCGCAACCTTGCCCACACCGGAGACAATGAGCGCGACCGAACCCGTCTCGTATATCTCAAACGGGCCTGCCGGCTGACGGCGCCGCAGCCGATACCGATCGATCAACGGCCGTGCCTCGGCAGGCAACGCAACGACAAAACGGATCATACTTGCCCCTCCACAAGGGGTGCGTTGTTATTGATCGCGCCGTCAACGCATGCCGCGCGGGCCAGCTGGGCGCAACGGGTGTATTTGCGTCGGTAACGCGCGACGTCCTCGTGCTTGCCACGTTTGATGGCGCCCTGCAAATAGATTTCGATCTTCTCGAGCAGCACCTGTAGCGCAGCCTGCCTGTCGGCGCCGGGCAACTTGCCTGAGTCGATAATCTTTTCCAGCGCTGCGATACGGAAACGATCCATCGCGGGGTAACGGCGTGAGAGCTGATCGGCATGACCTCCGTACTTGACAATCAGCGGTCGATTCACAAGCAGCACGGGGTAAACGGCGCAGATCCTCAACCAAAAGTCATAGTCCTCGCAGGCCGGTAGAGACTCGTCAAACAATCCGACGTCAGCGAAGACCGAGCGGTGAATGATTACCGACGAGGGCGAAATCACGCACAAGGGCAAGCAGCGGCGAAAGATCGCACCGCCGCTCTTGGCGTGCTTATTTCGAGGGTTGACGCGAGCGCCGTGCCGGATCCAGATCTCGTCCGTGTGGCAGACCTTGTATTGTGGTTGTGCTTGCAGCGCTTGTTGCTGGGCGTGTAGTTTTTGCGGTAACCACGCATCGTCAGAGTCCAGGAACGCCAGCCACTCGCCGTGCGCCGCTCTCAATCCGCGGTTGCGTGCGGCGCTGACACCGCGATTCGGCTGCCAGATGTATTGCACCTGCGGGAATCGGCTGGATACCCTTTCCCGGGTACTGTCGGTCGAACCGTCGTCTACGACGATCACCTCGCTCGCACGGAAGGACTGGGCAACTACGGATCGCAATGCGCGCTCCAGAAGCTTAAGGCGATTATGGGTCGGGATGATTACGGAAATATCCATCGGTACGGAATCCAGCGACAACCGGGTAGAATGGTTTTCGATCAATAGCTTAGATTACCGCATGCGCGATCGTGGAGAAAGCAAAGATCAGGGCGCGCGCGGATTCCACGATGGGCGTAGTGCAAATAGGCTGGGTTGCCAGCGCTGCGCTCTGGCTCGGGAATTGAAACCAACAGGTCAATGAAAATCAGCAAATCTCACCGCTGGCCAACTACGACCGCCGCGGCACGGGCCATCCAGGAGGCATTACGAAATAGGATCGTCACCCGAGACCGCCTGCCGGCGTTGCGCTATGTTGCCGGCATTGATGTCGGCTTCGAGCGCAACGGCACGGTGACGCGGGCCGCCGTTGCGGTTCTGGATTTTTCGACGCTGGCGTTACACGAGCATGCCATCGTGCGGCGCAAGACGCGGTTTCCCTATGTGCCCGGATACCTGTCGTTCAGAGAAGCGCCGGCGGTATTGGCAGCCTTGGCGCAGCTGCGCACTCGGCCGGACCTGATTCTGTGCGACGGTCAGGGGTTCGCGCATCCGCGCCGATTCGGGCTGGCTTGCCACCTGGGCCTGCTTGCCGATATTCCAAGTATCGGTGTCGCCAAGTCGCGCCTGATCGGCGAGCATGCTGAGCTACGGCCGGAGAAGGGCGCCTGGGTTCCGCTCACGGATCATGGAGAACGCATAGGCGCCGTGTTGCGTACGCGTACGGGTGTGCGTCCCGTTTATGTATCCGTCGGTCACCGTGTGAACCTGAGGACGGCGATTAACCTAGTGCTGCGGTGTACGACGAAGTACCGCCTGCCGGAGACCACGCGTTTTGCGCACAAGCTCGCATCTGGTTAATGTTTCAAATATCTTTTGCACCAGAGGGCGCAGAGTATTCGTGTGCAAAGATATTCTTTGAGATCTTTGGGGTCTCCTGCGGGAGCAATTCATGCCGTCAACGGACAGTTCGCGACTGCGCGCCAATCCTGCACTGACACGGTGATGCGGATCAACTGGATACGGTCCGCTGCAAACTTGGTGGGGAGGTCGTCGTGGACCTGGCGACGGAGCCTGGCTTTCTCTGCGGGTGGCAAATGCCCGTAGACCAGGCTGAGGTGTGGCAAGTAGGCCGACGCATAGCCACCTCGAAACAGCGCTGATGCCTGCTCATGCAGCCGCAGCAGCTCCGCGGTTTCCTCCAGCTTCAGGTAGAAACAGCGAAAGTAATACGCCTCGCCGGCCAGCGCCTGTGCCCGCAGCGGGAGCGTGTGCGCTTGTTCGGCCAACCGTTTCGTGCGCTTGACCAGATCGTCTTCCGGGCCCGTGACCCACCCCAGCAACGTGACGTGCGGTGCAAACCGCGGTCCGTAGTATTGACCGCTGAGGCTGTCGATAATTGCGGCAAAGCGCTCGGTGGCGATATCGTCGGGCAGCAACCAAAGCGAGTAACGCCTGAGCTCGGACATAAGACCGCGTTCAACCGATGCCGGCGAGCGCCTTGACCACCGCCAGCAGCCCTTCGACCACCCGCGCGAGTCGCGGATAGTTCACTTTTTCCGGTGTGTCCCCTGCTGTGTGGTAGTAGGGGTAGCGGTACAGTGCCGTGTCGGTGATCATGATAGCCGGTACGTCCGCGCGCCAGAACGACCAGTGATCGCTCCAATCCACGCCGGGCACAAACCCGAAGGTGCTGACGTGCTCGACGGGAAAGTCGCTGTTGGCACGAAAGGCGGCAGTCGCTCGCTTGAGCAACGCGCGTGACCGGAAGTTGGACACGAATCCGATAAAGTTACCTTTGTCCGGATAAAACATACTAAAAAAGGGCGGATAGTGCTGGCTGTCGGGCGCATCACTGTAGAAGCCCACGGTCTCGAGGCACAGCATCGCGCGAATGTCGTCGCCACGCGCCTGCGCCATATTCACATAAACACGGCTACCCATAGCGCTGGTCTTGAAAAACGGCGGTTCCTCGTTAACAAAGGCGACAAAGCGGACCGTACGCCCCAGCCGCTGCGGGGCGAGACGGCGGGAAAGCTCCAGCATGGCTGCTACCCCGCTGCCGTTGTCATTTGCGCCCGGGCTGCCGGAAACAGAGTCATAGTGCGCGCCGATCAGCACGATCTCCCCGGGCCGGCTCTCGCCCCGTCGCGTGACTTCAAGATTAGCCCATTTCTCACCCTCCAGCTCGTAGTCGTAGCGGATGACCTCATAGCCCTGGCTGGTCCAGACCCGTTCAATGTAATCGGCAGCATCGCGCAGCGCCTGCGGGTGAAACACATTGCGCTCTCCGATCTCGCCCGCAAGCCTTTGCACGCCGCCGCGAAGGCGTTCGATCATATTGTCTGCAATCAACTCTGGCTCCCGGTTGTCGAGCTGTTTGAACCCGTGTGACATTGTGGCAATAATTAACAGCGCAAGAAACGCTAGTGGGCGCATTTTCGGCAACAAGGTGGAATGCCGCGCACAACGCCGTCCGCGGCCGGTCAGCCAATACCGAGCAGCCATGAGAAAGATCATAGAGTTATCTCCCCACCAGCGTGAAGAGCTGGTGGACATCACCCAGCAGGTCGCTGCTGTTGTTGCAGACAGCGGTGTACGCGACGGGCTCGTCGCGGTCTATGCTCAGGGCGCAACGGCCGCGATCATGATCCAGGAAAACCGCGATGAAAGCGTTCAGACCGACGTGGTCCACTTGCTTCGTAACATGATACCGCGCGGCGTCTGGCTGCACGATCGCCAAGATGGTAACGGCGACGCTCATCTCAAGGCCGGACAGGGCCGTCCGAGACCATACCGGTGATCGACAGCAAGCTCGGGCTATCGCGTTGGCAAAACGTATTATTCTCTGAATTTGATGGCCCCAGGCCAGAATGCGCGGTCGTGTGTACCGTGATTCCAGACCAAGATGCGGAGAATGCCTGATAGTCTGTTGAACATCTGCTATGAGGGGCACATCGCAAAAAAACGGCTTGTATGGTTTGGTTCTGCCCGTGCGCAAGGGTCGTGGTGCCCTCAGCAACCGGGATGGCCGATACGAAAGCATGTCGCGTGAACCAATCGACGATGGTTGGAGCTCGCTGGACGCGAAACCGCCGCCGTTGCGCACAACCGTCGTTCCGGACAGGTCGCGATCCGTGATCACGCACAACCAGTCGCCGGATGTCCCTTTCGAGCGGTCCATTAACCCCTATCGCGGCTGCGAGCATGGTTGTATCTACTGCTATGCGCGCCCGACGCATGCCTACTTAGGCCTGTCGCCGGGCCTCGACTTTGAAACCCGCCTGCTGGCCAAGCCTGACGCGGCACGGCTGATGGCCCAAGAACTGGGCGATCCGCGCTATCGGTGCCGGACCATTGCGCTGGGCACGAACACGGACCCCTATCAACCGGTCGAGCGCAGGTTGCGCATAACTCGTCAGATTCTCGAGGTGCTCGCACGCCACCATCATCCCGTGACCATCGTGACCAAGTCAGCGCTGGTCGAGCGGGATCTCGACATACTGGCACCCATGGCAAGAAAGGGCCTGGCGCAGGTGACGCTTTCGGTGACGACCCTGGACCAGCAGCTCGCGCGCCGCATGGAACCGCGGGCGGCGGCCCCGTGGCGCCGTCTCCAGACGTTGCGAACCGTGACCGACGCGGGGGTGCCCACGGCGGTGCTCGTGGCACCGGTGATTCCGGGTCTCACGGATGCAGAGCTCGAGTCAATCGTCACGGCGAGCGTCGCCGCGGGAGTCAGGGCGGCCGGTTACGTGCTGTTGCGCTTGCCGCGAGAGATCAAGGACCTGTTCGAGGAATGGCTTAACGTGCACTATCCCTTGAAGCATAACCGGATCATGAACCTGATTCGGCAGACGCGAGAGGGTCGGGAGAACGATCCACGATTCGGTACTCGCATGACCGGCATGGGCCTTTTTGCAGCAATCATTGCGCGCCGCTTTGAGTTGATTTGCAAACAGTTGGGACTCGCGTGCGATACGGCACCGCTCGATACGACTCGGTTCCGGGTGCCGGCGAGCGCTCGGAAGCAGATGGGACTTTTCGATTAGAGTGATGAGGGAGAAGGAATATGTTGAGGCCGGGACTGAATTGAGCTCGCGCCCGAGCGTATTTTCTTAGCGCTAATGGTGCACCCTGATCGGCAGGTAATCGACCGGATTGATGCCATAGGCCCCCGGTTCATGCACGCGGTCGATTTCAAATGGGCGGCCTTCATCGCCCAGATCTTGCATAAGATTTATAGTCTTCGGTGGCCGATAAGGTGTTCTGTCGGGTCTTAACGCGAGCCGCACCCTGGGCCGCAGTCGACGAACGCGGTTGACTGAAATTACAACTCCTACATCCCCTGTATTCAGTTCTACCACGCTGCCGATGGGGTAGATTCCCATGCATTGAATGAAGTTCTCTACGAGCTTGGAGTCGAATAGTTTGCCGTGCCATTCATAGATCCGTTTCAATGCGGCGTGTGCCGAAGTCGCTACGTTGTAGACACGATCGCTGGTCAAGGCATTATAACAGTCGACCAGACCGCCGATTCGCCCAAACAGGGGAATTTGGTCTTTTTCTAAGCCGTTAAGATATCCGGAACCATCATAGCGTTCATGATGATGCCGGGCCACATCAATGGCGCCTTCCGGTATTCCTTTTATTTCTTGCAGGATCTCGGTTCCCCAGCGCACGTGGTTTTTTACGAGCTCGAATTCCTGTTGGCTCAGACCTCTCGCCTTGTTTAAGAGTTCCAATGGAATCTTGGCCATGCCGATGTCGTGAAGCAATGTCCCGATACCCAGCACGTACAGATCGTTAACCTCCATGCCCTGATGGCGGCCGAGTGTGAGCGCCAGCACACATGTATGCAGACCGTGCAAGGCAATGTAATCTGCTTTCCTACGCACTTGTGCTAAACATACAAGGGCGTTCGGGTTACGAAGAGTACTCTCAACCATCTGTGCTACTATATTTTTAAGGTGTGCAGCGTCAAAGGCCTCACCACGGCGTACATCCGCCATTATCGTCTTCATTAATACGTTGGCTTCGGTGTACGGTCCTCTTATCGAGATGATCTCTTGATCCAGGGTTGTTTTGTCCTGGTACTCCGCGCTCGCGTCTGGTGGTGCGGCGCCGACTTTGAGCATCTCGAATTCCAGTTTTTTTTGTTGCTCTGTTGTAAACGGAGAGTTCGGGGGCCACTTGCCGGAGCTGGGGCGGGGGCTGCTGGGATAGGCGTAGTTCCCGGCATCCTCAATGTAGACGTGCTTGCAATAGCGCTTGAGCTTGTTAATTTGCGCCTGCGAACGGATCCAGAACCCGTGCGGCAGCACGAGTTGGGAGCGGTCCAGATTGGAGACGTACATCCCTACCCTGAGATCTTCAACGGCTATCTTCTTCTTCATCGGGTCCGTCCGACATCATTGTCCCAGCGGGCCATAAGTCTTTGTTTTGCACGCAATTTTCACGCCAAGATGAGGCAATGCGGCGCAGCACAACGCATTCGACCGGATATGTGCCGGTGCGAAGGCTATAGAAACAACGGATTAGGTGCTCGTGCGAGCCGGCCTATCTGGCTGCTCAACCTTACCGTTCCCGCCCCGGGCGGGTGCGCCCGCTATGAAATGTGCCCATCAGCGTCACCCTCGTAATGGGGTATTGCCGGTGTGCGTCGCCCGGGATCGTTGTGCCCGATAGCAGCGTGCTCGTCTGCGGCAACACTGCGCAACAGTTGCGTGTGCAGCTGCGAGCTCGCACTTACAGCGATTTGGCTACCGCTGTGCGCTCGTCCAAGTGCGCCGGATCCCTCGGGCTGCTAGCCTTGCACAGCTGCAACATGAAACAATGACAGCGGGGTCACACAGCCAGCGGAGGGATAAAAGATGAGTGAGCATGTTTACAAAAAGGTTGAGCTAGTGGGCTCTTCCACTAAGGGCACCGACGACGCGATTCGTAATGCGATCAAACGCGCCTCGGCCACGTTACAGCACCTCGATTGGTTCGAAGTTGTCGAGACTCGTGGCCATATTCAAGATGGCGAGGTTGCACATTACCAGGTGACGCTAAGGGTCGGATTCCGTCTCGTGGATTGAGGCGCTTGATCTGTACGCCTATGCGCAAACTGTACACGGCTGCGAACCTGCCCGAGGCTTACATTGTCTTCCATCTGCTGGAGCAGGCGGGGATCGAGGCGCGCGTGTTCAATGAGAACGCGCAAGGCGGCCTTGGAGAGATACCTTTTACCCACGCTTATCCGGAGGTGTGGGTAATGGCGGAGGCCGATGTGCCGCGTGCCCGCGAGGTCGTAGCCGGATATGAGAAATTACCCGACCATAGCGACGTTCGTTGTGCCGCATGCCGAGAGACGAATCCCGCCAACTTTCAAGTCTGCTGGAATTGTGGTGGACCGATCTAGTCCCGGTCAGTGCTGGGTGTTTCGCGAAGCTAGGGGATGCGCGCGATCTTCTCTTTGGGAATTTGCCGCGGTGCGTTACATGCGCGCACTGAGCTCGGCCTCTGCCATGACCTTCATGCGGAGCAAATCGCCGCTAATATACTCCCATGGCATTTTCTTCTGTGAAACGATCTCGGAAAATTTCTTCGAGAACTTGGCATAAGTTCCCGTTTCTTTGTCGGTCAGAGTTTGCGCCGCGTCTTCTACGAATGGGATAAGCGCCTCTATTTTCTGCAACTTCTCGCGTTTGACCCTGATGTCCTCGTCTTCTTCTTTGGATTGGAAGTAGGCGACGGCATCAGCCATCATTGGTTGTATCGCACGATTCAGGTTCTCGAAATCGAGTCTGAACATACCGTAGGAATGCTGATATAGCTTGAACAGATCCAGTATGTTCTCCTTCACTTCCCTTAGTCTCGGATGCGATTTCAGCGCCGTGCGAGATAGCGTAAACACGTCCTCATAGCGGGGTTCGCTCATGATGGACTCACTCGAAAGACGTTCACGCATATCCGGGTTCATTGCCATTTGGCACATTTCCTTCAGGGTACCCAGCGTGTCGTTGATTTCGACTTCGACTCTGCGCGAATTGCGTTTGGCATCCTTGTATTTCTTCTCAGCCTCACCATAGTCAAACGTTTCAAAAACTTCCTGCTTAATTTTCTCTTCAATTTCACTACGCGTTTGCGCTCCGAGTGACCCCGACAGTCTGTCTCTGAGCCGCAAACGTGCCTCGTGCGCAATGTGATAGACATTGGAACATTGCGCCTCGCTTTCTCTCACATCGATGTACTCTCTCATACCTTTGTGTAACTCGCCAATTTTTTCGAGGAAGTCCGTGGAGAACGACAAAAACGGACCGACAAACTCAGCATTCTCCTCCGCTGAAATCTGCATTTGTTCCAGCTTCGCTCTCAGGGAATCAAGCTTGGTTTGCAGCGTCTGTCCGCTGCGCGATATGCCGGCGAGGATCTTGGATATGTTGCTAAAGGCCTGGTTAATTGTCTTGGTCGTTTTTAGGATCGCGATGAGCTTGCGCAGCATCGTCTCTTCGCCACTCGTGCGCAGGAACAGCGCCTGCAGGCTCTTGTTGGCATCTTGCAGCTGGTCTTCGGTCAGAAGGGCATGTTCCTCAATGTACGCCAGAGTCGTCATTGAGATCAGCGCTTCCTTGAGCTGAGCATCGACGAATTTCTTAGTATTTAACTGCATAGTGTATTGATCCAAAGCCCCCGAGACCGGTGCAGCGCGTATGGTGCTGTCGGCCGGGCAACCTACCACTCCTTCCCATGTGCAGCAGCCGGCTGCACTTTTATAATAGCATTTTCCGGGGGCAGGCAGCGGAACCAATAAAGCATTTTCGCCCTCTGGCGGCCGGCGAAGCTGGCGCCGGGGCGGTTGCGAGACGGGGCGTGCGGCATCGCCCCATTCATGACTGCCAGCGGCTCAGGGGACAAGTACGTATAGCGGCGGGAACACCGCCTATCTCGCATTTCTCACCGGGTATCGTCGCGAGGGCGCGGAGATGGCCGTGGGTGAGCCGGATAAAGACGAGTGTTGGGTGGACGCTCGTCCCGGCGAACGGGAAATCAACGGACGGATTTCCCGGGCCCGCCAAGTGAGCCAGGAGCGCGAAGCGCAGGCGGCAAGGCGTGCGAGAGAAAATGCGCGCAGGCGTAGCTTGCACTACGTTGAGCCCGCAACCGAGCGCGCTGTGGGCACGACTCCAGGGATGG
>JBHHZP010000091.1:0-14194 GCA_046758085.1 Acidiferrobacterales bacterium | reverse complement strand
CGAGTACTCGCCCGCACTCGATCGCCTGACCCTCGCCGACCGGCGCGCTTACGAGATCGTGCAAACGGCGCGGGCGGGGCATGTGAAACTTCAATGGGTACCACGTGCGCGGCTCGATGAATTGGCGGGAACCGCTCGCCACCAAGGCATCGTGGCCCGCACATGCACAGCATCACGGCTTGACGAGCACGATCTGGAAGGATTCATTGCACAGTTGGCCGAAACACCGCTGCTGCTTATCCTGGATGGCGTGCAAGACCCCCACAATTTGGGCGCCTGCATACGATGTGCCGATGGCGCGGGGGCACACGCGGTCATTGTTCCACGCGACCGGGCGGTATCAGTGACCGCCACTGTACGGCGCGCGGCGTGCGGGGCAGCAGAGTCCGTGCCGTTGTTCCAGGTGACCAACCTCTCGCGCGTCCTACGCCAGCTCAAGCGCGCTGGGATCTGGTTGCTGGGGGCCAGCCAGGCCGCCGGGAGCGAGTTCTTCGAGACCGATCTGACCGGCCCGCTTGCCGTCGTTTTAGGCGGCGAGGAGAAGGGGTTACGGCGGTTGACACGGCAACACTGCGACGCCCTGGTCAGCATTCCTATGCGAGGAATCGTGCCGAGCTTGAACGTTTCGGTGGCCGCAGCGGTTTTTCTCTATGAGGCCGTCCGGCAGCGCGGCGCGCGTGCGGGACGAGACGTGAGGCGACAGGGGTGATCCAGGAATACCGCGGGTTAGCGTTCTCCTCGTGCCTCACACCTGACACCTCACAGAGTTGATGTTGGCAGTTTAGGGGCCGATGGTTTAGAATGCAGGTTCGGGGTTGCGGCCCCGCCAGCCGTTCCTTGCCTTACCGGCCCCAGCGGGCAGCGGAAGGCTTTATCCATAAGGAGCAAGTCAATGCGTCATTACGAAGTGGTCTTTCTGGTCCACCCGGACCAAAGTGAACAAGTACCTGCCATGGTCGAGCGCTATCGCTCGATAATCGAGTCCCATAATGGGGTCGTTCACCGCCTCGAGGACTGGGGCCGTCGCCAGCTCGCTTATCTAATTAATAAGGTGCACAAGGCGCATTACGTGCTGATGAACATCGAATGCACGCTGGAGACCCTGCGCGAGCTCGAATCTGCCTTCAAGTTCAACGATGCGGTGCTTCGCTACCTCACGATCAGGCGCAAGGCGGCGGTTACTGCGCCGTCGCCGTTGATGAAGGCGCAGGAAGAATCGAAATCGGCGGACACGCCGGGAGCTAGCGACGTGGAGCCAGTACCGATGGAGATTGAATCCGAGCCCGAGCTCACAGCCGAGCAGCAAGCTACGTCCGACGAAACCGATACCAGTACCGATGTGCCGGCTTGAGCAATTGCCCGTATAACGCAACATCACTGAGAACGAGCACATGTCACGCTATTTCAGACGCAAGAAGTATTGCCGATTTACCGCTGAGGGCATAGAAGAGATCGATTATAAAGATCTTGGCACATTGAAAGCCTACATCACCGAAACCGGTAGGATCATTCCGAGCCGGAATACGGGAACGAAAGCACGTTACCAGCGCCAACTCGCGCGCGCAATCAAGTACGCGCGTTATCTCGCGCTCTTGCCTTACAGCGACAGCCACCATTAAAACAGTTTCGAGGCGCTGGCAGGTGGTGGATGTGTCAATGCACCGCCAGCGACCGCCTAGCAGGAGCAAGACCAATGCAAGTGATACTGCTTCAAGAGGTACAGAACCTGGGAAACCTCGGGGAAGAAGTTCGAGTGAGGCCGGGTTATGCGCGCAATTACTTGTTACCTTATGGAAAGGCCGTAGCCGCCAACGAGCAGAATAGGGCGGCATTTGAGGCGCACCGTGCGGAGCTGGAAAAGATGCATGCGGAGGCGTTGGTAAAGGCAGAGGAACGCGCCCGCGTGATAGAGGGCGCAACTGTGCAGATCTCGCGGAAAGTCGGCGAGGAGGGTAAGCTGTTCGGTTCGGTTACGACGCTGGATATTGTCGAGGCCATGGCGCAGGCCGGTGTGGAGCTGGAGAAATCCGAGATCCACCTGTCGACGGGTCCGATTAAAGAACTCGGTGACCACGAGATTGCGGTGAGCCTGCATCCGGAGGTTCATGTCAAGATCACAGTGTCGGTTGTCGAAGAGCAGTGATCGCGATCGGCACGGATGATAATCTTGCGTTAGAGTAACTGGGCTGTGGTCGAGACTCGGATATGACCGGGACTTTGGTTAGTCGGCCAGACCCGCGTGGGCCATACTTGGCTGCACGCATGCGACGGTTCGACCATTAATGAGGGCAGAGTAGATGGAGGAGCGTGCGTACTCGTCGGCAGCAACCGAGACTGTGGCGGATAGGCTCAAAGTCCCACCGCAGTCCATCGAGGCCGAGCAGTCTGTCCTTGGTGGCCTTATGCTCGACAATCGATGTTTGGATCAGATCGGCGATAAGGTTACCCAGCAGGATTTCTACCGCAGGGAGCATCGGCTTATCTACCGTGCAATCTGCAGTCTTTGCGAGGAAAATAATCCAGCAGATGTCGTAACGGTATCGGAGCAGCTCCAGCATCAAGGAGAGCTCGAGAGCGCGGGCGGGCTCGCGTACCTTGGTGCGCTGGCTAAGAATACGCCCAGCACCGCCAACGTTCATGCCTATGCCGACATCGTACGTGAGCGCTCCATCATGCGCCAGCTGCTTAACGTGGCGAGCGATATCACGGGTAGTATCTACGAGCCCGAAGGCCGAAACACGATCGAGCTATTGGATCATGCCGAGAGAAGCATTCTGGCCATTAGCGACGAGGGCAGCCACAGGCGCGGTGGGTTCCAGACGCTTACGAAGCTGTTAACTTCGGCAGTCGATCGAATCGACAAGCTCTACCACTCCGACAGCCCGTTATCGGGCGTTCCCACCGGTTTTAGCGATCTGGATGAGATGACGTCTGGTCTACAAAACGCGGACCTGATCATAGTCGCAGGCCGGCCGTCGATGGGGAAGACGTCACTGGCTATGAACATCGCTGAGAGTGTGGCAGTGGGACAAAAGTTGCCCGTAGCGATATTCAGCATGGAGATGCCAGGTGAGCAGCTTGCGATGCGCATGTTGGCGTCCATGAGCCGGATCAACACGCACAGGATCCGCACGGGGAAGCTCAACGACGAAGATTGGCCGCGAGTGACGTCGACCATGAGCCTCCTTTCGCAGGCACCGGTTTTCGTTGACGACACGCCTGGCCTGACGCCCATGGAGCTACGGGCTCGTGCGCGCCGTCTCAAGCGAGAACACGGCTTGGGGCTGATCCTGGTGGACTATCTGCAGATGATGCAAGCCTATGAAGGACACGAGAATCGTGCCACGGAGATTTCCCATATTACACGGTCGCTTAAAAACCTTGCCAAGGAACTGAATATTCCGCTCATTGCCATGTCTCAGCTCAATCGGAGTCTGGAGCAACGGCCCAACAAACGACCAGTGATGTCTGACTTAAGAGAGTCCGGCAGTATCGAGCAGGACGCCGATGTCATTCTTTTCATTTATCGCGACGAGGTATACAACGAGGATAGTGTGGACAAGGGCACTGCGGAGATCATTATCGGCAAGCAGCGTAACGGCCCCATCGGCACCGTCCGACTTACTTTTCTGGGCCAGTATACCAAGTTCGAGAGCTATATCAGCGCTGATTTTGACGAGGCCTTTGGATGACGCGGCCGGCGCGTGCGTTGATTGACGCACAGGCGTTACGGCACAACCTAGACCGGGTCCGGCAGACCGCTCCACAATCCAGGATCATGGCCGTAGTCAAGGCGAATGGCTACGGTCATGGTCTCGCGTATGTCGCGCGTAATCTCCTGCAGGCACAAGCCTTCGCCGTCGCGAGCCTCGACGAAGCCATAGTATTGCGTAATGCTGGGGTTGCACACCCGATATGCCTGTTGGAGGGGTTCTTCGATGAGGACGAGCTGGCGCTGTTGAACCATTATCGGTTTAACCCGGTAATACACCATGAGAGCCAGTTGACCTTACTCGAGCGCGGCAGGGGCACGAATCCGATTGATGTGTGGGTGAAGGTCGACACCGGGATGCACAGAGTCGGGTTTGATGTGAAAGTCGCCAGGGCAGTTCTTGAGCGATTCGAGAGTTGCGCGTTTATCGACCGCATCCGCCTGATGTCCCATCTCGCGAATGCCGACGATACGACCGATCCGACCACGACCGCACAGATTGACCGATTCAACGACGTGGCAGCGGGACTGGAGCTGGAGCGAAGTTTGGCTAACTCGGCGGGCGTGTTGGCATGGCCGGCAAGTCATTTCGACTGGGTTAGACCGGGTATCATGTTGTACGGGGCATCACCGTTGCTGGGGCGCAGTGCGGCGGAGCTTGGGCTGGAGCCGGCAATGACGTTGACAAGCCGGCTTATTGCCGTCAATCCTCAGCGCAAGGGCGAGCGCATCGGTTATGGTGGAGATTGGACATGTCCGCAAGACATGCCGGTTGGCGTTGTAGCCATGGGTTACGGTGACGGTTATCCGCGCCATGCGCCAAGCGGCACGCCGGTGCTGGTCAACGAGCAACGCGTGCCGCTGATCGGGCGGGTATCCATGGACATGATATCCGTTGATCTGCGCAGTCAGCCCCACGCCAAGGTGGGTGACCCCGTAGTGTTGTGGGGCCGGGGGTTGCCGGTGGAGGAGGTCGCTGAATGCGCCGGCACGATCGGTTATGAGTTGCTGGCGGGAATGCCGCAACGGGTACCGCGGGTAGAAATTAACTGACGAGTGACGGGTAGCGAGTTGCTAGTAGCGAGTACTGTTATCCGATGCAGATGCTAGTTTTTCCTCGCCACCCGCTGCTAGCCACGAGCTACAGCTATTCAATCGACTGCACAAAACGACACGACTCACGCCGAAATGACCACGAGGGCAAAATCGGTCTTTATGTGCAATGAATGCGGAGCGCAGGCGCCGAAGTGGACCGGTCAGTGCCCGGCGTGCGGCAGTTGGAATAGTCTGCTCGAAACGGTCGCGCGCCCGGACGCCGGCTCCGGTGGACGTCTCCAGCAGCTTGGGTCCGGCGCCGCCGTGCAGTCGCTGGATGCGGTGCAGCTCGAGAGGATCACACGCCTGCATTCTGGCCTGTCGGAGCTTGATCGGGTCCTGGGTGGCGGCATAGTCGGTGGTTCGGTCGTATTGATTGGAGGTGATCCCGGGGTCGGAAAATCGACGCTCCTGATACAGGCGCTGACCGCGCTCAGCCAAGGCGCCAGCGTGTTGTACATCACCGGCGAGGAGTCCGCTCAGCAGGTAGCGCTTCGCGCGGACAGATTAGGTTTGAAGAGCGGGCCAGTGAGGCTGCTGGCTGAGAACCGAATTGAGTCGATTCTTGACGCCGCGAGCGCGGAGGCGGCAAAGGTGATAGTGATCGATTCGATACAGACCGTATTTACGGAGTTACTGCAGTCTGCCCCGGGGAGTGTCGCGCAAGTGCGCGAGTCAGCGGCGCAACTCGTGCGCTTCGCGAAGCAGCATAACATTGCCCTGTTTCTTGTCGGGCATGTCACGAAGGAAGGTACCTTGGCTGGCCCACGCGTATTGGAGCACATGGTCGATACGGTGCTGTATTTCGAAGGCGATCCGTCTAGCCGCTTCCGTATTATCCGTGCCATAAAGAACCGTTTCGGTGCGGTGAACGAAATCGGCGTTTTCGTCATGACTGAAACGGGTCTGCGCGAAGTGAGCAATCCATCGGCGATGTTCGTGAGTCGGCAAGGAGATGCGGTTTCGGGCACCGTGGTGCTGGCAACTCAGGAGGGGACGCGCCCGCTACTGGTTGAGGTGCAGGCGCTCGTAGATCAGAGTCACCTCGCCAATCCCAGGCGGGTCAGTGTCGGGCTCGATCAGAATCGACTGGGGATGCTGTTAGCCGTGCTGCATCGCCAGGCAGGCGTGGCCACATACGATAATGACGTGTTCATCAATGTGGCGGGCGGTGTAAGGATCGTGGAGACTGGAGCCGACCTTGCGGTGATCGCGGCGATCGTCTCGAGCGTATGCGACAAGCCGCTGGGTCATGATCTGGTGGTGTTTGGCGAAGTCGGGCTCGCCGGGGAGCTGCGCCCGGTCCAACGCGGGGAGGAGCGTGTACGCGAGGCGGCCAAGCTCGGTTTCAAGCGCGTGCTTATTCCTTCTGCCAATAAACCGAAGAAGGCTATTAAAGGGATCGAGCTCTTCGCCGTGAAACGCCTGGCCGAGGCATTGGAACTATTACAACCTGAGTAGCAAATAGCAAGTGTGAAGTGGCAGGTTAAAAGAGGCGATTTTGCTTGCTACTTGGTACTTGTTACTTTGCACTCGGGTTATTTTAGCTGAAACTGCAGTCGCGTACCGGCCACTTCGATCACATCGCCATCTTTAAGGGTAGCGCCCTTCGCGGATATGACTCGGCCGTTTAACTTCGGCAGCTCCATGTCATCACCCGCGGCGAGTACATAGCCATTATCGGTACGGGTGATTGTTCCAGAGCGCTTGCCGGTCCTGCCCAGGTTGGTGATTCTCTTGGTTACCTCGATGCGTTTGCCGGTGTTCGGTCCGCTTAGCACATACAGACCAGCCTTTCGGTTGGCTCCAGTTGCGCGAGCGCCTGGTGGCGAGATAATGACGGTTTTGGCGAAGTCATCCGCCGGTTGTGCCTGGTTTTCATTGACGTAGCTGAGTGTATGCTTACCGATCGTAATGGAATCGCCATGCTTAAGATGGTGTTTGGCGATCTTCTTGTTGTTGACATAAGTGCCATTCGTGCTGCCCAGATCCTGGATAAACGAGTCATCGCCGATCGTGAAAATGTTTGCATGCTCGCCGCTGACGGCCATGTTATCAATCGTGATATCACTACTCGGCCGCCGGCCGATCTTCATGTCGCCTTGACCTAATTCGAACTGCTCGAGGACCTTGTTCTCATACCTTAGGATTACTGTAGCCACTTTTTTACCCACCCGTTCCTATAAAAAGTGCACTAGAGTTCAAGGGCTTGTCTGCTTTGTTTGCAGCTCACCGGAAAGTCGTTGTATTGCCTTCTCATCACGGGAAAAATGTTTTTCAGGACGCACTAACACTATAGATACATTGTCAGGACCGCCGCGGGCATTGACTTCCGCTACCAGGCGTTCGGCCGCTTTATCCAGATCATCGCCGTGATCCTTGAGAATCTGGGCGGTTTCCTCGTCCGGCAGCACATCGTTCAATCCGTCCGAGCAGAGCAAGAATATGTCTTGATCTTCGAAGTCACACTCGCGGATCTGGGGCTCGACGGTAGGCTCTATACCAAGAGCGCGCGTGACCAGGTTCTTGTTAACGGAGTTACGTGCTTCTTCGGGGGTAATCAGTCCGCGCGCGACGAGCTCTTGCACGAGAGAATGATCCTCAGTTAGTAGTTCGATCTTGTCGTTTCGGTATCGGTAGAGGCGCGAATCGCCGACATGACCCACACATAACTTGTCGTCGTAAAATAACGTCACCACAATCGTCGTACCCATGCCGGAACAGTCCGGGCTTTTTTGTGCTAGCTCGAAGATGGCGGCATTGGCGATGGTAATGGCTTGATCGATGGCCTCGAACTCCACCGATGGGACTTCGGACTTGCTGCCTTTATTGGCTTTCGCGGCGCGCGAAAACACGTCAACCACGTGGCGCGTTACCACGTCCACAGCCATGCCGCTGGCGACCTCGCCCGCCTGGTGACCGCCCATACCGTCGGCGACGATTGCGAGGCCGAGCTCGGGGGTGGTCGAGATGCGATCCTCATTATTGGGGCGCATCATGCCTGGATCGGTTATGCCTGTTATCGCTATATCACCCATGTTGCTACCGATTTTCTGGCGGGGAGTTCATACAGTTTACAACGGCTTGCCTGAGCTCGCCGCCCGTCTGGAAGCGCTTGTCCGGATCCTTCTCCAGCAGTCTGTCGATAATGGGCATCACGCCGCCGGGAAGGCCAGGGCAGCGGGCGGTGATGTCCGGGTGTCTGGTGTTGGCGATTTGATACATCAGCGCCGCCATCGTTTCACCGCCGAAGGGTTGTTTAGCGGCAAGCATTTCGTACATGGTGACACCCAGGGAAAATAAATCCGACCTCCCATCTACCTTTTTGCCGGCAAGCTGCTCCGGCGACATGTAAGACGGGGTGCCCAGAATCACTCCAGTCTTGGTGCGGCTCGAGGCCGTAATGCGTGCAATGCCAAAATCGGTCACTTTAACGCTACGGTCGCGCTCATTGTACATGATATTGGCCGGTTTTATATCCCGGTGAACAACATCCTGCTCGTGGGCATAATCCAGCGCGTCAGCGACTTTGGCCACGACAGTCAAGACGAATTTGAGCGGCAATCGTCCCTTCGACCGGATGTAGTGAGTCAGGTCCTGACCCTCCAGATACTCCATAGCAATATAGGCAAGATCTTGTTCCTCGCCCGCATCGTAAATCGTGACAATATTCGGGTGACTTAGCCGGCCTGCCGTCTCCGCCTCGCGGAAAAAACGTTCATGCGCCACCGCTAACTCGTTTTCCTCAAACTCCTCGGACAATGCCATCGTTTTGATTGCCACCACCCGGTTGATCTTGGGATCACGGCCGAGGTAGACCGTGCCCATGGCGCCTTTCCCAAGCTCCTTTTCGACTTCGTAGCGACCGAGCGTAGGCTTCTGATCGATGCCATCAAGGATAAGCGTGCCCCCGATCGTCATACGTCTATTGCCCAGTGTGACCGTGTGCTCGGCTTCACCTGCACGTTTTTTGCGTTCTGCGACGTCCCTGAACTTCTGATCGTGCTCAAGGATATAGTCGTAGGCCGCCACGGCTTTGCTGAACTGACGTTTGCGCTCGAAGTCGAGCGCGAGATTGTACATTAAATCCAATACGGACTTGTCGACCGGCAGTTTCCGGAACTTGTCAAGAGCCATGTCGAGCTGGCCCTGCCCTTGAAAAGACAAGCCAAGCATACGATTGGTTTGGGCGGAATCGGTTTCGGCCGACTTTTTCTGCCGCTCCGTAGCAAGAAATCGCTTGGTGGTGAGCGCGATATGACCCACCAGCAGCATCAGGGCGGAAGGCACGTTCTCCAGCCACACCTTCTGGCTTATCAGCAAGTACTGCTCGCTGCCGAGCAAGGTGAGAAACAGCATTAATGACAACAAAGCAGCCAGACCAGCAGCCAGAGAAGGCAGCACGAACATCAGGTAAAGCCCGATTGCGAGAAAGGTTCCTGCCTGCGCCCAGACCGTCCACTCCGGCTGAACATAGAAGTCCTGGTTGCGGATGCTCGCAATGGTATTGGCGGTGAGCTCTGCGTCCGACATGGCGGATGAGATCGGCGTTACATGTGTGTTGCCAACACCAATGGCCGTTGATCCGATCAATATGATTTTGTCCTTGAAAGATGAGGCCGGGACGTTACCGGCGCGTACGTCCTGGAACGAGTAGGTCGCAAACGGCGGTTTACTATCACGCCCCGTATAAAATCCCGTATGCATCTCCATCAGCGGGTTGGTGTCGATCTCCAGGCGCGCAAGTTTCACCCCCTGGCCCAGGTAAACGGTAATGTCCTTCGGACCCAGGTTGAGACTTCGCGCAGCCAGCAACAGCGCCAGTGACGGGTAGTATTCGTCGTAGTACTTGAGAACGAGCGCTTCCTTGCGGATTCCTCCGTCCGGGTCGGCAAACAGGTTAAGATGTCCAATACCCGCTGTATTGGCGCCAAACACTGTAAGCGGATAGTGCACGGCCTCGGTTTCCCGTGGGGCGCCGGTGGCATCGGGGCGCCTGATCACCTTCGTTAAGCGATTGCGTTGCACGAACTCGGGCAGCGCGGAGTCCGGCCGGCCCAGCGGAGGCCGAATACTGAAAAACATGGGCATGTAGACGTCACCCGCATGCGATATGGAGCCCGCAAGCTTACGATCGGTATCGAGGTCCTGCTCGGCACGTTCAATAACCTTCATGATCGTATTCGCCTGTTTTCCGGCTACTCGTGGGAACTTGGCCCTAGCCATGTACTCGCGCAGTTCGCGGAAATACGCGAGACCCGGGTCGGTTTGAGGCTCGGTGAGGAATATCTGCAGGCCAATGACCTTGGCGCCGGCCTCCGAAAGCCACGCGATCATCTGCGCCAGTATATTGCGCGGCCAAGGCCACCGACCGATCTTTTCGATACTCTCATCGTCTATCGCAACGATGGCGATCGTGTCGGTGCCCCCCGGGTCACGTTGGGTTAGTGTCACCCCCGTGTCGTAAGCCAGGCGTTCCAGGTTTTGCAGAATTGGAACGCTGATCAACGTAGCGGCAGCGAATACCAGGGCAATGAGCAGGCCAATGAACCAGTCTCGCTTCACTATCCGGTTTTGCTCATGTAAGCGATCGTGCTTGTTTTGCGGTTTTGACTGTTATTATAGCCACTTGGTGCAGTGCGTGCGGAAATCCAGCTGTCAACACTGAACGAGAAACGGTCTCATATATGTGTTATAACTAATTGATTAAAAAATGTTATATTTGGCCGTTCAATAGCATACCCAGTATCCTGGCATAAGTAGCGGCAAGGCGGGATAGATCCCGTATGGCGACGCACTCATTGGCACGATGAATCGTCGCGTTGACAGGCCCGAGCTCGACTACCTGGGCACCGGTTGGAGCAATAAACCGGCCGTCCGACGTGCCACCGGCGGTCGAGAGCTTTGTCTCCTGTCCGAGCTCCGCCTGGATGGCTTGCTGCGCCGTGTGCAGTAACACACCATCATGCGTAATAAAGGGCTTTCCCGATAGTCGCCACCTTACCGTGTAGTCGAGGCCATGGCGTGTCAAGATCTCCTCGATGCGATGGCGCAACCGGGTGTGCGTCACCGCCGGCGAGTAGCGCAGATTGAACTCGACCTCGAGCTTCCCTGGAATCATATTGTCGGCGCCGGTTCCTGCGTGAATATTGGATATCTGGAAGGTAGTGCTGGGGAAGTTTTCGTAGCCTTCGTCCCATTTCGTGGCCACGAGCTCAGCTAACGCGGGCGCCATCATGTGAATTGGGTTGCGTGCCAAATGCGGGTACGCAACGTGGCCCTGGATTCCCTTGATTGATACTCGTCCACCCAGTGAGCCGCGTCGGCCAACCTTTATCGTGTCGCCAATCGTTTGTGTCGAGGAGGGCTCGCCGAGCAGGCAGTAGTCGATTTTTTTTCCTTTTTGTTGCAACCACTTTACGACCTTGTCCGTTCCGTTTCGCGCGATCCCTTCCTCATCCGATGTGATTAAAAAGGCGAGACTACCCTGGAGATTGGGGTTTTGATCGATGAAGACTTCCACTGCTGTGACAAACGCGGCGAGCGATGATTTCATGTCGGCTGCCCCACGCCCGTAGAGGTAGCCGTCACGGATTTCAGGTGCAAATGGGTCGCTGTCCCAGGCATCGGCCGGGCCAGGCGGGACCACGTCGGTATGTCCGGCAAGTACTACGAGTGGTGCCCCGCGTCCTCGTTCGGCCCAGAAGTTATCGACATTACCAAACTTTAATCGATGCACCTCGAACCCCAACGGTTCGAGGCGCTCGATAAGTAGCTGCTGGCAGCCGGCGTCATCAGGCGTCACCGAGCGCCGGCGTATGAGGTGCATCGCAAGTTCAAGTGTCGGATCAACACGCATAATTGGGCGCATGACGGTAATAAAGCGGACGCAACCAGCGAAAGGTCATAAGTAGCAAGAGACAAGTAGCAAGTGGCACGTAACAACTACACCAGGATATCCGGTGGCAGTCCGCAGAGCGATAACAAGGACGTACCATGGTTGTCTTCCTTGCTACTTCGCACTTGTAACTCGCTACTATAGTTATACATCTCGTAACAGCTCATTAATACCCACCTTCGAGCGCGTTTTCTCGTCCACCCGTTTGACTATAACAGCACAGTAAAGGCTGTGCGTTCCGTCCTTGGCGGGCAGGCTGCCTGAAACGACCACCGAGCCTGGGGGCACCTGACCATAGATGATCTCCCCCGTGGTGCGGTCGAGAATCTTAGTACTCTGCCCGATGTATACGCCCATTGAGATGACCGATCCGGTCCCGACAACGACCCCCTCAACGATTTCGGAACGCGCACCGATAAAACAGTGGTCCTCTATGATTGTCGGAGCGGCCTGGACCGGCTCCAAAACACCGCCTATACCCACGCCGCCCGACAAATGCACGTTCTTGCCGATGCGGGCACACGAGCCGACCGTAGCCCAGGTGTCTACCATCGTGCCTTCATCGACGTAAGCGCCGATGTTCACGTAACTCGGCATGAGCACAACGCCAGCAGCAACATATGCACCTTCACGCACAACTGCCGGTGGGACAACTCGAAACCCTCCTTGGCGAAAACTCCGCGAGTTGTAGTCCGCGAACTTCGAAGGAATCTTGTCGTAGTAGTTCGTAAACGCGCCCCGCATCAGGGTGTTGTCTTCGATGCGGAAATAGAGCAAAACTGCCTTTTTTAGCCATTCGTTGACAACCCATTGGCCGTTGCGTTGTGCGGCGACACAGGCCTGGCCGCTGTCGAGCAAGTCTATGGCCTCCATGACGGCGTCTTTTGTCTGGCTTTCGACAGTCCGCGGCGTGATTTCATGGCGGCGCTCGAAGGCATCGTCAATGATCTGCTGGATATTATTCATAAACTATTCTCCAAAAAAGCCGTAACCGGTTTCCACCCTCGTCGGAGCCCCACCGTACACACGAATCGAGCGCGACCACCAGGGTCTGTTTGAGGGTTCTCATCTCCCGCCGTGGTGTGTGCCCGGATCGGCTCTACGTGTTTCCCGCGGGCGAAGATGCTTGGACCGAGCCCCAGTCTTGAATTCTACAAGATTCTGGTCATCATCGGCTTGCCCCGTTACAAGCGCAACCCGCACAATAACCGGGCAGCGATCAGACAACATCCGGGGAGCGACGCGTCCGGCTTGCCGCTCGCATTGATCGACGCGACGCCACCGTCCTCGCCGGGGATTCAGGACGACCGATTCTTGATGCAAGACACGTCTTTAAGTCGTTTCTCCGTCATTGCCCTTCTGCTGGGTGCGACCATGTGGGGCGTGGTCTGGTATCCCCTGCGTTTACTGGAGGCCCAGGGCTTGTACGGCATATGGCTGACTTTTGCCGTGTACCTGGCGGCTGTCACTGTAAGTCTTCCGCTCGCCGTGCGGTGTCGCCGCGAATTTCGTGAGCACTGGAGCATCTTGGTGCCGCTTGCCGTTGCAGGGGGCTGCACCAATGTCGCCTTCATACTGGCCGTGCTCGACGGTAATGTGATGCGTGTGTTGCTGCTGTTCTATTTGTCGCCATTATGGACCGTAATACTGGGGTGGCTGATGCTGGGTGAGCGCGCGTCCATGACGTCGTTGGCGACGCTGGTGCTTGCCATGTCTGGTGCGGTCGCAATGTTATGGAACCCCGTAATAGGCGCCCCCTGGCCACAAACGCACGCAGATTGGTTAGCAATTCTAGCCGGCCTCGCGTTTGCGGCCTCGAATGTACTGGTGCGCAAGGGTCAGCAGATCAGCATAACAGCAAAGTCCGCCGTGACCTGGTTCGGCGTAGTGGTGCTGGCCGGGGTACTGATCGTGTCGTTTGGTTTGCCGATACCCGGTGTTAGTGTGGCGGTTGCGGTCGGGGCGGGTGCGCTGGGAGTGTTTGGCGTCCTGGTCATGACCGTGCTGGTGCAGTACGGAGTTAGTTACATGCCGGTGCACCGCTCAGCCGTCATTTTGTTGTTTGAGCTTGTCGCCGGTGCCATCTCCCAGCAGTTACTCACGGACGAGATATTGTCGCAGCGCGAATGGTTCGGCGGAGCTCTCATTGTGATCGCCGCCTATCTGTCGGCGCGATTGTAGTTTGCAAACTATTTGCAAACTAAATGGTGTCGCCTACCCGGCGAGTATTCTAATCGGGTTCTCGCACCCGAAGGCGAGGTACTTTCTTGTCGCGACAAGAAAGTACCCAAAGAAACGCTCCCCCGGGTCTGCGGCCGCACACCCCGCGGCTGCCCTCGCCTCAGAGCTTGCCTCAGGGGGTCCAGGCAAGGCACGTCCCTGTTGCCTGGCCTGGACGCGCGGGATCCTTCCCGCGCCTCTTTGAGCCCGCTCCTCGTCTGCACTCGGGGCTCGGCTTGACCAAGGGGGCGAAAAACAACGTCAACTTC
>JBHHZP010000090.1:0-14246 GCA_046758085.1 Acidiferrobacterales bacterium | reverse complement strand
GGCCGGGCCCCCAACACGGAATCGCTTCAGCTAGGCAAGGCGGGCGTAGAAACCGGGCCGGGCGGGGCGATTGTGATCGACGAACATCTGCGTACTTCGGCCGAGCATATCTACGCCGCCGGCGACTGCACTAACCAGCCGCAGTTCGTCTACGTCGCTGCGGCGGCGGGCACCCGCGCCGCCGTGAACATGCTGGGCGGCGATGCGACTCTGGATCTATCCGCTATGCCGGAGGTGATCTTCACCGATCCGCAAGTGGCTATCGTGGGGATGACCGAGGCGCAGGCTAAAAAGGAGGGGATGGCCGTAGACAGTCGCACGCTCACGCTCGACAATGTGCCACGGGCGCTCGCCAACTTTGATACGCGTGGTTTCATCAAGCTGGTCGCAGAAACAGAAAGCGGCCGCTTGCTGGGGACACAAATTCTGGCCGCGGAAGGCGGCGAGGTGGTCCAGGCGGCGGCGCTGGCGCTGCGCAACCGCATGACCATCCAGGATTTGGCGGATCAGCTCTTTCCCTATCTCACTATGGTCGAAGGCTTGAAACTTTGTGCCCAGACTTTCACCAAGGATGTGAAACAGCTTTCCTGTTGCGCGGGGTGATGCGGCAAATCCCGGAATTCGCAAGCAGTGCTCAGGACTTCGCATCAACGACCGTATCGTAACAGCTAAGTTAGAAGCCAGCTTAAACGGAGGACAGCCCAAATGTTCAAACAAATCTTCGGTTCCGCGGGTTCCACCTTTGCCGGGGCCTGCTGCCTTGGATTCGCGCCGTTCCTTGCGGGACTGTCGGCTATCGGTGCAGGTTTCCTTGTGAACGATCTGGTTCTTATTCCCCTTTTCGTGATCTTTCTTGGTTTTACGCTATGGACGCTGTGGAAGTCGCGCAAGGCGCACGGCCAGAGCGGGCCATTTTATCTCGGCGCAGTAGGGGGCGTTACCGCTTTTGCCACACTATGGTTCTTCACGCCGCTGGCCTACGTCGGTCTTGCGGCAGTAATCGCTGCATCCGTGTGGGATATCGTGCTCGCGCGTCAATGTGAGCAGGCGTGCGAGACCGGTTAACCGACGTACGTCGTCAGCGCTTTGAATATTGCAGTAATGTGTCAATAAATGCTGCTGCGCCAACGGTCGGGCGATGGTGTTGGTGCCGCAGGGAAATGTATTGCCGGCGCTAGTCGCTACGCAAATTTGAGGGTGCAAAAGCAGGCACGAACTACCGTTCGTCGGACAGCGCAGTGGTCTCAGAGAAACAGGAATATGATTCGACCTTGACCCCGCTATTCGATGACACGGGTAGGGCATTCGGCCAACTCGTTGCTTGGCTCGTAGATGAAGGTCGCCAAATTACCGAGCCGACACATTTCGTCGACGCGCTCGCTATGCGGCTCATCGACACAGGCGCGCCGCTCTGGCGCATGCGCCTGAGTTTCCAGACGATTCACCCGCAGGTCGAGGCTTGCGCCTTCACATGGACACGCGGGTGCACTTCTGCGGAGTTCTGCTTGCTGCACGATACCGGGGACAAAGGCGTGCCGATCTTTACCCCGACCCAGCACGATCGCCCGCTACGTTACCGGCTTGACGGCCTGCAGCCGGAGACAACTCATCCGGAGCTTCAGAGATGGGCGGCTGACGGTGCCGTCGACTACGTTGGCATACCGGTGCTGTTCAGTACCGGCGCTACTAGCTGGTTTATCGTTGCAACCGATTCCACTGCTGGTTTCACAGCTGTGGATGTCGCCAATTTCGAGGCATTTACGAAGTTCCTCACGCCGGTGCTCGAGGTCATCGCAACGCACCGCCTTGCGAGAACGCTGCTCAACACCTATATCGGGCGCCGCAGTGGCAGCAGGGTACTAGATGGGCTGATCAAGCGCGGCGACGGTGAGACCATCAGTGCCGCTATTTGGCTGAGTGATCTGCGCGACTCGACCCATCTGACCGAGACACTGCCACGCGAGCGCTTGCTCGCCCTGTTGAACGCCTACTTCGAGCTGGTCGCGGCCGCCGTCACCGCGCACGGCGGTGATGTACTACGTTTTATCGGTGATGCCATGCTGGCGATCTTCCCAGTGGAACGTGGCGACACCCCTGCTGCCTGTGCCGCCGCGTTGGACGCAGCAGTGCATGCGTTTCACGACCTGGTCGATCTTAATAAGCAATGCCAACGTGCGGGTGAATCACCGATCCGTTTCGGAGTCGGGCTGCATGTGGGCGAGGTCATTTATGGCAACGTCGGGGCTCCGGATCGGCTGGATTTCACGGTCATAGGGCCCGCTGTCAACCGTACGGCACGGCTGGAGAACCTGACGAAGGAGCTGGGCGTGCCGCTTTTGCTCTCTGATGATTTCGCGCGCCAGACCGATCGACCTATATACTCCTGTGGGTCTCACAGGATGAATGGCGTTGCCGAGCCGCAGTCTGTGTTCACGCTAGTGGAGGCGCCGTGGCGGCGAAGCTCTGAGCAGGCTCATTCCGTGCCGGCGCCACGTCTGGAGCGGTAGGTGTGAACATCAGCGGCCATGAACGAGACGCACGTGCGTTGGACTCGCAAGGTGGTATGACCTCCGCGACCGGACAAAAGGCCGACCGACGGCGTCGGGGAGGCTACGTTTTCGGTGTGGTAGCGGCGATCACTTGTCCGTGCCATCTCGTATTTATAGTGCCGCTGCTTGCCGGAACCGCCGCCGGGGCCTTCTTGACGCAGTATTTCGCCATGACCCTGATACTGTTTTCCGTACTCTTTGTGCTGTCCCTCACAGCGGCGTCTCGCATGCTGCGAGACCATTCAACTCGGGCCGAAAGCGCGGAGCCGGGCAGCGGTCTATAGTGCGGTGCGTGGTTGCGGCGATGCCATATAGCGGCGATGCCATATAACCGTCGCGTTGCGATTTATCTTTTGTCTAGCGGAGCGAGCGCGGCAGAAAGTTTTTCTAAAAGTCACGGATCTCGACTTGAGTCTTAGCAATCCCGAAACATTGCAACTCAGGAGATCAAAAATGAAAACCCTTATATGCCCTAGATGTGGCTGTTCGCTGGTAAGGCTAGGAGTGAGCAAAGAGAAGTCGGCCCCTTATACCTACAAGCGCCACGAATACCGTTTCTGTTGCCAGGAATGCGCTGACCTGTTTGTGACTGACCCCGAGCAGCACCTGCAACGAACAAATGATCTGGTGGTATGTCCGACCTGCCTGGCCGAGAAACCACTGCAACTGGCCTTCACGTTCGAGCATGCCGGGCAGGATATCCCCTATTGCGGTTGTCCGATGTGCCAAGAGGGGTTTGAAAAGGATCCTGACTATTACATCCAACGCTTGGAAGGCACGATAGCGAGTGAAGGGGTAGTTGGGCATGATGGAGATTCTGTCCGGCCTTAGACACATTTGGCTCGGCTTGTCTTAACGATTACCAAGAACCCGGGTCACGTCTGTGTTTAGACGGCTGCGCCAGTGAGCCGGCTAACGGCGCGAAGCCCGTAATCTCCTTATGTTCTGGTAATCCAGACGCGAAGCGAGGGTCATGGTTCTCGTCACTAAGGAGCCCACCATGAAGAAAAACTTTGATCTCATTGTCATTGGAACCGGAGCGGCGGGTGCCGGTGTAGCCAGTCGATGCCGTGACGCGGGCTGGAGCGTCGCCATTATCGATTCGCTTCCATATGGCGGCACCTGTGCCCTGCGCGGCTGCGATCCCAAGAAGGTGCTTGTCGGCGCCACGGAGGCGCTCGATTGGGTGCGGCGCATGAAGGACAAGGGCGTTATTGCTAGCGGGGCGAAGATCGACTGGTCGGGGCTCATGAGGTTCAAGCGCAGCTTCACCGATCCTGTTCCTGCGAGCAATGAAAAATGGTTCGCCGAGGCTGGCATCGACATGTTCCACAGTCCGGCCCGATTCACCGGCGCGACCACCCTAGAGGTCAGGGACGATGTTCTCGAGGGCAGGTTTGTCCACATTGCCACGGGAGCAAAGCCAGCAGACCTCAAGTTTTCCGGCCAGGAACACGTCATCACCAGTACCGAGTTTCTCGAGCTCGAAGAGCTGCCGTCCAGCGTGGTCTTTATAGGAGGAGGTTATATCTCCTTCGAGTTCGCCCACATCGCAGCGCGCGCGGGCGCCCAAGTTACAGTGCTGCACCGCAGCGCGCGTCCGTTGCACGGCTTCGACCCCGAGCTGGTGACCATGCTGGTCGAGCAGACACGGAAACTCGGCATCGACGTGCAGCTCGAGGCGGAGGTCTGCGGCGTCGAGCGAGTAGGCGACGGTTTTACGGTGCAGGCGATTACGCCGGGTAAGAAACAGTCGTTTGCGACGGGTCTGGTCGTGCACGGTGCCGGCCGGGTTCCGGCGATCGACGATCTCGCGCTGGAGACAGCGAATGTCGAGTATGACCGGGGAGGGGTTACGGTGAACGAGTTCTTGCAAAGCGACTCGAACCCCCGCGTTTATTCCGCAGGGGATTGCGCGGCTACTGCAGGGCCGCCATTGACGCCGGTCGGTGCCTACGAGGGCGGGGTCGTGGCCGCTAACCTATTAGAAGGCAACCACGCCAAGGCGATCTACCCATCGATTCCCACAATTCCCAGTGCTGTTTTCACGGTCCCGCCGCTCGCCAGCGTCGGGCTGCAGGAGGCGCAGGCGCACGAGCGGGGCCTGGAGTACGAATCGCGTTTCGACACGACCACGTCGTGGTACTCAGCCCGCCGCACGGCGGAGCCGTGCGCGGCCTACAAGGTGTTGGTGGAGAAAGGTAGCGGGCGGATACTGGGGGCCCACGTGTTAGGTGCCAACGCCGAAGAACTGATCAATCTGTTCACTATGGCGATGCGGGGCCAACTAGACGCCAAGGCGATCAAGGACATCATCTTCGCCTACCCGACCCATGCTTCGGACATCGGCTATATGGTCTGATGTTTCTGCGCGCCGCCCAGCTGTGGGTCGGCGTGCTCAATTCCGGTGCTCACAGGCACCGCCACGCCGTGCTCGTACCACGGCTTACTGTGGTTTACCAGTTTCACCACTGACAACATGACCGGCACCTCCACCAGCACGCCGACGACGGTGGCCAGTGCGGCACCCGAGGAGAAGCCGAATAAACTAATGGCGGTCGCCACCGCGAGCTCGAAGAAATTGCTCGCGCCGATCAGCGCGGAGGGCGCGGCCACGCAGTGGGCCACGCCGAGGCGACGATTAAGAAAATAAGCCAGTCCCGAGTTGAAATAGACCTGGATCAGGATGGGGACGGCCAGCATCGCGATGATCAGCGGGTGCCGCAGGATCTGTTCGCCCTGGAAAGCGAATAGCAAGAGCAGGGTCGCCAGCAACGCGACCAACGATACCGGATGGAGCCGTTTGACGACACGCGCGAGCGCTGCGTTGCCCTCGGAACCCCGCAGCAGAAAGTGGCGCCAAAGCTGGGCAAAGATTACGGGAATGACGATGTACAACGCGACAGAAAGGAGCAGCGTGGCCCAGGGCACGGTGATCGCGGACAGGCCGAGCAATAGCGCCACGATCGGGGCGAAGGCGATCACCATGACGCTGTCGTTGAGTGCCACCTGGCTGAGAGTGAAGCCCGGATGGCCATCGCTGAGATGGCTCCACACAAACACCATCGCGGTGCAGGGCGCCGCTGCGAGAATAATGAGTCCTGCGATGTAAGAATCGATCTGCTCGGCCGGAAGCCACGGCGCGAATACGCCACGAATGAAGATCCAGGCGAGCAATGCCATCGAGAAAGGCTTGACCGCCCAGTTAACGAACACGGTGACGCCCACACCTTTCCAGTGGCGGGTGACGTCGAGCAAGGTACCGAAGTCGATCTTCAGCAACATCGGGACGATCATCAGCCAAATTAGTACCGCTACTGGCAGATTTACCTGTGCCAACTCCATGCGCCCGATGGCCTGGAACGCTGCAGGAAAGAAATGGCCGAGCGCGATCCCTGCCACGATGCAAAGCACTACCCACACCGTGAGATAACGTTCGAATAGCCCCATGGCAGCCTTAGCGGGTCGTCGGAGAATCACTTGCTCGTTGGTACTCATCGATCTACACTTCTGCTTTCCTTTGTGTATCAATCCGGTTTACTAATTCACGCACGCACCGCTTGATCTCATCACGCGTAGCGCGGAACACCGCTATCACCTCGTCCTCGGTACCACGAGCCTTTGCCGGGTCGTCTAGCGGCCAGTGCTCCTTGCTGGTACCGGGCGGAAGCACGGGACAGTGCTCGTCGGCATGGCCGCACACGGTCACCACCTTGTCCGCCCACTCCAGCATGTCCGGCGTGAGGCGCGTGGACGTCTGGCCGGAAATATCTACCCCCGCCTCTTGCATGACGCCGATCGCCCGGGGGTTCTTGCCGTGTGCCTCGATGCCGGCGGATCGGGCATCGATGCGCTCACCCGCAAGGGCGCGCGCCCAACCCTCCGCCATTTGCGAGCGACAGGAGTTGCCTGTGCACAGAAATAGGATGCGAGCCTTTTGTGTGCCCATGTCGCCCGCCGTTCCCTGCGCCCTCATGCGCAATGGCGGGCGCCAGGGCGGTTGGGCATATGCGCCAGCGCTGCGCGGTCGTTCGTAAAAGGCTCGAACTGGGCGTTGCCGTCGGCCACCGCGCTAATAATGGTCCGCGCCCACTCGGGGAGCTCGGGATGTAGCTGGTAGTAAACCCACTGTGCCTGGCGCCGGTCACGGACCAGCCCGGCCTCTTTGAGTGCCGCCAGGTGACGCGAGACCTTGGGCTGGATGACGCCGAGTGCGTGCGTCAGCTCACATACGCAGAGCTCGCCTTCCCGGTGCAGCAGCACGACGCTGCGTAGCCGCGTATCGTCGGCGAGCAGCTGAAACAGTCGCTCGGGCTGGAGGTCCATGGGGCAAAATATACGTTATGACGCATATATGTTCAAGCATATATAAATCTGGTGTCGCAAGCGCCCTCGGACCTTCCGGAATACGGTTGATGCCTAGTGTGCAGGATCGCCAATGCGACGCGTCACTGACCGCTTGGCGCAGGATGCGGGGGCTAGGAAGAACGATCGATTGAGGTCTTTTCTACCGGCAGGCCGGCGCTTTTCCATTCCGGAAAGCCGTCTTCCAGGCGTCGCGCCTTGAAGCCTTTTTCGCGCAGTCTCGCCACCGCCTCGAAGGCGAGGACGCAATAAGGACCGCGGCAGTAGGCCACAATCTCCCGGTCGGTCGGCAACTGATCGAGTTGGTTTTCAAGCTGTCTAAGCGGTAGGTTCCTAGCTCCCGGCACATGGCCCGCGGCGAACTCCTCGCTCGGGCGGACGTCGACAACCGTCACCAGGCCGCTGCGTGCGCGCTCTAGCAGTTCCTCCGCCGGTAGCGGTTCGAGGCTGTCCTTGACAGTCAGATAGGTGTTGACGAGGCGCTCTACCTCTGCCAGCTGACGTTCGCCTAGCTTGTGCAGCATCGATATGAACTCCACCACTTCGTTACCTGCCAGCCGGTAGTAGACGTGTTGGCCTTGCTTGCGCGTGGCCACCAGCCCGGCCTGGCGCAACTGCTGCAGATGCTGCGAGGTGTTGGCCACGCTCAGCCGGCAGGCCTTCGCCAGCGCCTCCACGCTGCGCTCGCCCTGGGCGAGAAACTCCATTATTTCCAAGCGGTTAGCGTGGCTCAGAGCCTTGCCGATACGGGCAAACTGGGTAAAAAACTCGTGTTTCAATGTGCTACTTGACATGGCGCGTAATCGTAATTTAATATTCAACTCCTCAATTGAATACTAAATATGTTAGGAATTATATCAGGTTGGATACAAACCACAAGCGCTCGCTGCAGGGGGATCTATGAGAGTCAGTGAACTTATCATGAGCTACGAGGCGCCGATACGCCTCGGGTTCTTCTTCGGGATCTTTGCGGTCATGGCCGGGTGGGAGTTGCTGGCGCCGAGGCGGGCACTGACCATATCGAAGGTGGTGCGCTGGGCGAACAATCTCGGAGTCGTAGTGCTGAACACCTTGCTGTTACGACTCTTGTTTCCCGCCGCCGCCGTGGGGATCGCCCTGTTCGCACGCGAGCAAGGCTGGGGCCTGTTCAACTATTTCCAGCTGCCTTACGCGATCGCAGTGCTCGCCTCCGTGGTGGCTATGGATTTCGCCATCTATTTGCAGCACGTGATGTTCCATGCGGTGCCGGCGCTGTGGCGGCTGCATCGGATGCACCACGCCGATCTGGATTTCGACGTCACCACCGGCGCCCGCTTCCATCCCATAGAAATCATTCTCTCCATGCTCATCAAATTTGCCGTGATCGTAGTGCTCGGCGCGCCGGCGTTGGCTGTGGTGATCTTCGAGGTGTTGCTCAACGGCACGGCGATGTTCAACCACAGCAATGTGCGAATCCCGCGACGTCTGGACAGCGTGCTGCGCTGGGGGGTTGTCACCCCCGACATGCACCGCGTGCATCACTCGGTCGAGGACGACGAGGCCAATAGCAACTTCGGCTTCAATCTGCCCTGGTGGGACCGGCTGCTGGGGACGTACCGCGCGCAACCGCGCGCCGGGCACGAGGCGATGACCATCGGCATCGACACGTTTCGTGACCCGAAACGCTGCGACACCTTGTGGGGCATGCTGGTGTTGCCGTTCGTCGGCAAGATTACCGGCTACGCCATCAACCGCCGCGAATGGATAAAGGTCGATGAAACTCACTAAGATTGCGCGCTTGAGTTTGCTGCTGGCCCTCATTACAGGCGTGGGGGTGGCCGTGGTCTATCGCGAGCAGTTCGACACCGCCGCGCTCATGGCGTGGCTCGAAGATGCGGGAGTGGCAGCGCCGCTGGTGTTCATAGGTATCTACACGCTGGCCCCGGTGCTGTTCATGCCCGGCTCTGTCGTGACGCTTGCCAGCGGCGCCCTGTTCGGTCCGATCTGGGGTACGTTTTATAGCCTCACCGGCGCCACGCTGGGCGCGACACTGGCATTCCTGACGGCTCGCTATCTCGCCTCCGACTGGGTCGCAAGGAAAACGGGCGGGCGCCTAAAGCAATTGCTGGAGGGCGTAGAAAAGGAGGGCTGGCGTTTTGTGGCGTTCGTGCGGCTGGTCCCGCTGTTTCCCTTCAACTTGCTCAACTACGCGTTGGGGCTCACGCGTATTCGACTCTCACACTACATCATCACGTCCTACATCACGATGCTACCGGGTGCCATGGCCTACACCTATGTCGGTTACGCGGGCCGCGAAGCTGTTGCGGGCGGCGAGGCCATGATCCAAAAGGGCCTGTTGGCATTAGGACTGTTGGCGCTGCTCGTTTTTCTGCCACGACTGGTCACGCGCATGCGTCAGCGCCCGCAGACCGTGCCCGCAGTTACCGCGCCCGAGCTCGAGCGGCGACTGGGTGCCGATGAGGGCTTGGTTGTACTCGATGTGCGCAGCTCGAAAGAATATACGGGCGAGCTGGGGCACATCGCAGGTTCAAGGAACATCCCCGTGGAAGAGCTGCAACAGCGGCTAGGCGAGTTGGATCACGACCGAGAGCGACCGATCACACTCGTGTGCCGTACCGAGCGGCGCTCGGCTCAGGCGGCCGAGCTGCTGAACCAGGCGGGATTCAGCCATGTCGGCGTGTTGCGTGGCGGCATGTTGCAGTGGAACAGCGCGGGCCTGCCCGTCGACTAGCCCGGCGGCTGGAGGTCTTTAACGATGTGTGAACTTTTCGGACTGAGTGCTAACCGGCCCACCGACCTCCTCGCATCGCTTTCGCAGTTCCGCAAGCGTGGTGGTGACACGGCCGACAATCCTGACGGCTGGGGGCTTGCCTACCGCCAGCGCGACGTGTTCGTGCTGCACAAGGAACCCGCACCAGCCGCACAGAGTGCATTGTTTCTAAAGTTGAGTGACACGATCCGATCGGACTTGGTGGTAGCGCACGTACGCAAGGCGAATCCACCGACCGCAACCACGCTCACTAATACCCATCCATTCACACGAAGCTGCTGCAGAAGGCAATGGGTATTCGCGCACAACGGCAAGCTCTCGGATCTCGCGGAAGGCGGCAGGCAGCCTGCGCCCGCTAGCTGCGAGCCGATGGGTGAGACGGATTCCGAACACGCGTTCTGCTACCTGCTTAGCCAGATCGCAACCCGATTCCCGGTCGATGTCGTGCCTGAGGGCTCCTGGTGGTTGGGCGAGCTCGCCGAGTTGAGCGAGCTGGTCTCCTCCCGTGGGCGGTTCAACTTTCTCATGTCCGACGGAAGCTATCTCATCGCTTATGGGCACGATCGTCTATACGGCTTGGAGCGTTGTGGCCATGGGCTCAAGCTCGCGCTCATCGCCACAGAGCCGCTGACCCAGGATGAAGCCTGGGAATCTTTCGTACCAGGTGAGTTGCGGGTGTACCGCGAGGGCGAACTCCTCACTCGGCTCGCGACGCGGCCCGGACATGGGGCAGACCCCGCGCAAATAGAGAAACATGTACTGTGTGGATCGAGTGCTGGCGATCCGCCCGCAACCAGGGATCACGTCGCATGAAGGAGCGCCAATGACCGCATGCCGGCAGGCCGCGCAGTGTAGATGCCCTAGCGGTCAAGCGTAATGACAACGTTCTGACTTTAAAGGAGACAAAAAATGATGGGCAATATGATGAGCAATATGGGAAGTTTTGGTTGGGGCATCGGGCTCTCTGGCGGGGTGTTCATGCTCCTGTTTTGGGGATTGATTATCGTGGCGATCGTGGCGCTGGTTAAATGGTTGATCAGTCAGCCGCGGCAACGGGACGCTTCGAGACGCAATGTCGCGTTGGAAATCCTGCAGGAACGCTACGCGCGCGGTGAAATCGAGACGGAGGAATTCGAACAGACAAAGCGTCAGCTGCAGCTGTGAGCTAAGACGCTGGAAGGGAGACTCCACTTATTTGCCGGTAATATGGCGAGGGAGGTAATGATGGGTATGGCAGATATCGTGATTCACGTGCATCCGGATTTGTCTGTTGAGGAACGGACTAAACTCGAGGAGGGTCTTCGAGAATACGATGGTGTGGTTTCGATTCACTTTAACCCTGAACGCGCGCATCTGCTCACGGCGGTGTATGATCCCGATGTCACCAGCTCGACCGACATCCTGACACACATCGGCAAGCGCGGAGTCGAGGCTACTAAAATCGGTTGATAGTGCACTACCGACGCATTCAAGAAGTACTAGTCGTTCGAGTGGCTCTAGAAAGATGGTCAAAGGAAGGCTGTCCATAATGAGGCTAACTTTTTCGGTCGTCGTATACCTGGCGGCTATGGTCGATAGTTATGCCGCGTCGCTGGACGTGCAGAAAGTCACGGAAGGCGTATACGCGCTTGTCGGCGAGCTCGGGCAGCGCTCTCCGGAAAATCTCGGTAACAACGCAACCTTCGGGGTCATCATTACCGGCGAAGGCGTCGTGCTCGTGGACTCGGGCGGCACGTTCAAGGGCGCGGCGCAGATCGAGAAAGCGATCCGTCAGATTACGGATAAGCCGGTGGTCCTGATCATCAATACCGGCGGCCAGGACCACCGTTGGCTCGGTAACGATTACTTCAAGCGCCAAGGCGCGCGAATCGTCGCGGCGCAGGCCGCCGTAGACGATCAGCGGGCACGGTTGAATGACCAGCTCCTGAGTCTAGAACGGCTTGTCGGTGCGCAAGGCGCGAGCGGCACCCGTGATGTGCATGCCGACCAGACTTTCGAGCGTGCCCTGGATCTGAGCACGGGTGGTATCAAGTTACAGATTCGCCATCCGGGAGCGGCCCACACGCCCGGTGACAGCTACGTCTGGTTGCCGCAAAAGAAGGTGCTGTTTAGCGGTGACATTGTCTATGTCGATCGCATGTTGGCAGTCACCCCGGTATCCAGATCCGCCTCATGGATCAGAGCGTTTGAGCAAATGGCCTTGCTCAACCCGCAGTACATCGTCCCGGGCCATGGCTCAGTCACGACGTTGGAAAAGGCACAGGCCGATACTTATGATTACCTTGTGATGCTGCGCGAGACAGTCGGCGAGCTGCTCAACCGTGGTATTGGCATGGAGGACGTGGGCAAGATCGATCAGTCCGGTTTCCGCCACCTGAAGTTCTACGACCAGCTCAAGGGCCGCAACGCCCAGCAAGTCTATCAGGAGATGGAGTGGGAGTAGGTGGCTGAGTTTCTTGTCTAACTAGCCCCGTGAAGATCTAGCAGCCGGTGCAGAATAACCGCCGATGTGATTCCAAGGGCGTGCCCAAAGCCTAAGACATGGGTCGAATGAAGAGAAAGCATGTGATAGGTGGTGCCGTGCTGCTGGCGTTGGCAATCTTTCTGGGCTGGCGGTTCGTGCGGCCGATGAATATCTTCGTCGTTTCCGAGGCCTTTGAGCGGCCGCTGTCAACGGCCGAGATACCGTTTCCGATGCAGACCTTGCGTGCGGAGGAATGTGCCGCTTGCCACCAGGAGTTTTATCAAGAGTGGTCGACGACGATTCACAGCCAGGCCTGGACCGACCCTTATTTCCAAGTAGACTGGCGCTTCGACCGCGAGCAGCAGATCTGCAGGAACTGCCACACACCGCTGGACCGCCAGCAGCCACAGCGCGTGCTGGGCTTCCACGACAAGGAAAAATGGGATCCGATCCTGGCGCCGAATCCCGATTTCGACGCGGAGCTGCAACGCCAGGGCGTGACCTGTGCTGTCTGCCACGTGCGTGACGGCAAGATCCTGGGCCCCTATGGCAGTGAAGACGCTCCGCACCCGGTCACAAAGCTGGACAACCCTAATCAGGTGTGCGCACGTTGCCATGTCGTAGGCGGTGAGCGCTGGGACACGTTCTTCCGCTTTCCTCCCTGTGGCACGGTAGCGGAGATTCGCGCCACCGCACAAGGTTCTGATAGAAATGGCGAGGATGAGGCTGGCCCGTGGCCCGTTGGCGGAACAGGGGAGATTACGGTGCCGGACACGGCAGCCCTCAACTGCGTTGAATGCCACATGCCGCTGGTCGAACGTCCCATCGTCGTGGGCGGCAAGGTCCGGCGTGCGCGCCGGCACGTCTGGCGCGGCGGCCACGACCCGGCCATGGTCAAGAGCGCGCTCGAGTTGCAGCTCGAGGAGGTGTCTTCCTCCTCGCCAGCCAAGCGCCGCATCAGCTTGACGCTGACCAATGTGGGCGCAGCGCACTACGTGCCCACGGGAACCCCGGACAGACATCTGACCGTGCGCCTACGTCTGCTCGATGCAAATGGCGGCGTCATCAAAGAAGAAAAGCATATGGTTAAGCGCACGATCCTTTGGCGGCCGTTCATCATCGACCTGTGGGATACGCGCCTGCCGCGCGGGGAACCGCGCACGTATACGCTGGAGTATGCGACCACTCGATCGCTTCAACCGGCGGCGGTGGAGGCCGTGGTGCGTTACTACCTGGTGGACGAAAAACGCCGACGCCGTATCGGCTATGACAGGCCCGAGTCCACGTCGTATGAGGTCTTTCGTCGACGCATCGCGTTGAGCCACTAGGAAGATGCCGACAAAGTCCTTCCATGTCATTCGTGCCCCACAAGTCCCGGCTTGAAACGCTGAAACTCGCCAAGACCTAAAGATGGCTTAGAATGGGCTGCCCTCGAGAGACATGGATCGCACCTTTGTTTCCGAGACCGTAGCAAGCCACGGATGCTGGCGCCGAGCCAAACAACCGGGAAAAGTACCGGGCGCTGGCCACGACTCCGTGGATTGCGGCAGAGCATACTGTCAACCGGTCTGGTATTATTTTGCCCTTGTTCATTATATATAGATAAATATCGGGCTGTTGAAATCTTGATGAGGTCATCAGGCTACACCATCGGCAAGCTCGCACGTGATGCCGGCGTTAACGTCGAGACCATTCGTTATTACGAGCGCTTGGGCTTGATCCGCAGACCCGGAAAGCCGGTGCAGGGCTATCGACGCTATCCGGGCGACACGGTCGCGCGGCTACGATTTATCAGGCGCGCCCAACGCCTGGGGTTCACGCTGAAGGAAATTGGCGAGCTACTCGAACTGGAAGACGGCAAATGCGCGCAGGCGCGCCAGATTGCAGAAGAAAAACGCACTGTGATCGATGCGCAGATCAAGGACTTGACCGTGATGCGCACGACCTTGGACAAGCTCATTCGCGCGTGCCGGAGGAACCGAACCAACAAGGGGCATTGTGCCGTTATTGATACGCTGGCCGAACGAAAGGATTAGGCGTACTGTAGAGACTGTAGAAAAACCCCAATCTCACGTAAAATACACGCATCGGCGACCTG
>JBHHZP010000089.1:0-14326 GCA_046758085.1 Acidiferrobacterales bacterium | reverse complement strand
CCTCATCGCTGTCTATCGGGCTAAGCCCAATCTCCACCGGGAATTCGCTGCCATCCTTTCGCAGCCCGTACAGGTCGCACCCGGAGCCCATCGGTCGGGCGTCGCGCTCGCCGAAGACGCCCGCGCGGTAATCGGAGTGCGCCGCGCGCAGGCGTGCCGGCACCAGTATCTCTACGGGTTGTCCGATCAACTCCCCGCGTGCGTACCCGAAGAGGTTCTCGGTCTGCACGTTCACGAGCACGATCTTGCCCTCGTGATTTACCATCACAATCGCGTTGGGCGCAGACTCGACGACGCGGCGAAACCGCTCTTCGAGGTGCATGCGTTCCGTAATGTCCTCCTTGACCGCCAGGAAATGGGTAATCTCGCCATGTGCATTCCGAATGGGCGAAATACAGGTTGCCTCCCAGTAGAGCTCACCGTTCTTTTTCTTGTTGCGCAACACCCCGCGCCACTCCCCGCCGGCGGTAATGGTCCGCCATAAGCGCTGGTACTCAGCGGCAGAAGTCTCGCCGGACTTCAGGGTACGCGGATTCTTGCCCCGCATTTCCTCAAGCGTGTAGCCGGTCAGTTGCGTGAACTTTGGGTTGACGTACTCGATCTTCCCTTCGGTGTTGGTGATCATGACCGTGCTCGGGCTTTGCTCAACGGCGCGCGAAAGCTTACGCAGCTGTTCCTCGCTGCGCCGCGCCTCCGTGACATCCTCGCCGATATAGGTCAGGCCGATCACCTGGCCCTGCGGGTCAAATAACAACGTACCGTTCCAGGAGATCAATCGACACTCACCATCACGGATCTGGATCTTGCTCTCATGTCGTGCCGGTGCGACGTCGCGCGAGATAATCTGGCGGAACATTCGTTGGCTGCGCTCGCGCACCGTGGCGGGAATGAACGCCTCAAACCAGTTTCGACCTATTATGTCTTTGCGTGTCTCGGCCAGCACCGCCAGCAGCGCGTCATTGCAAAAGACGACATTACCCTGCCTGTCGAGGCCGACCGCAAGAAGATCCACGTCTTCAAGAATCTCGCGAAAACGCCGTTCGAACTCAAGCTGTGCCGTGGTCTGCCTGTGCCTCACACTGAGTTGTGCCAGCAATAAAGACGCCATGGCCAGCAAGCCAAGCATCGCAAGGTACAGGGGTGCGTTTCGTTGCACAAAGTTAGCCGGCGCCCTACTCAGAAGCTGAGACGATAGCAGCGATACCACCTTCCAGTAATAGCTTCTCTCCAATGCCGGCGCGCGGTTTTCTCCTTTGACCCAACGGTTGCCTTTGGCATATAAAGCCGGATAAACGGTGGTGAACGAATACATGCCCGTTTCGTCGCGAAACTGTCCAGAGCTTCGCGCCTGGATCTGCGTCCACGCATCAGGATAGGCCTTCGAAAACGTGCGGTCATTGTTGTACATGAAACCCCATTCATCATCGGGCCGCGAACTGCTCAACCAGAATCCGTCAGCGTTGAGCAGCATGACGTGATCCGAAATATTAGCCGCTGCCTGCTTGAAGTCGCCGATGAGTTTGTCACCAAAGTAGTTGAAAAGAAGAACGCCCCTCCTGTTTCCGCCGCGGTCGATTACTGGCGTACCAAACCGGATCATCGGTTTTGGCGGCTGGTCGATCTGTCCATGCTCGACATTGAGATCGAGCGGCGATATGTAAACCTCCCCGCTTAGCAAGGCCCGCGTCTGCCTGAAATAATAACGCTGGCCCTTGTTTTGCAGCTCATCCTGAGGAACGATCATCGGGTCGCCGTTGTTGTAGTTCACCCGCACGATTTCCATCCCGTTCTGGTCGAGAAATCGTATCTGGTCATATATACCCTTCTGACCCATGAATACCTGGAACTGTCGAGCCAACAGGTCCCGAGAATTGCTATCGGCGTTATCGAACATTCCCTGGAGCTCGTTGTGCCTCGCCAGGAACATCAAATCGGACGTCACATTCTTGAGATTGCTCGCGATCGCGGTCTTCCCCAACTCCACATTGAGCAGCTCGCTCGTCTCGTGCTCGACCCGCTCTGCCCTTACGCTAACGTAGTAGTGCGCGACCGCCGTCACACCGAGCAAGGCTGTGGCAACGAGAAAGATAACGAAACATTGTCTTGCCACCTTCCACCGATGCCCTTGCGATGTCGGTCCGCTGTGAATCATCGGTAACGTAACCCCAGGCAGTATTCGATACGGTGAAGAGCAGCGCGCCACAGCTCGCCAGCCCACCACGGATGCAGAAAAGAAGTGCTTGGCATTAATAATACAGGATCTTCTCGTACCATCATCCGTGGGCGGTCTCCGGGGTAAGCACACATCGCACCGACTTGCAAAAGTTTGGCAGAGCCAAGCAACTTGACGGACTGAAACACGTTCGGTGCTCTCTGTGGCAAAGACACCCCGGACGACCCGTGGCCGCTATGCTGACTACGCCGTGGTGTCGGTGGGCGCAGGCCTTGCACTTGCGAGCGTGTCGGCCGCGAGTCGCTCGGGCCGATTCAGCACGACGGGCGCAGGACGTCCAATCACGGACAAGATACGCTCAGCGGCCGTGTACCCGCAAGTAACGCGGTCCCGCACCGATACCCCGCCCCGGTAGTCTGCCACCAGGTGCAGCCCCGGCAGTAGTTCCAGGCGCTGGTCGAGCGCCTGCATGCGGCCTTGATAAGCACCGTGATAGAGGGGTAATGCTTGCGGGTGGCGGTTTATGCGTACCATCTCCGGATCGGCATTGATCCCCAGCAGCGGCCTGAGCCCTTGCATGACAGCGGCCACACTGTGGGTGTCGTTCCAGCCCGCCGCCTGCGGCGCGCGCGCACCGCCCAGGTAGCAGCTCAGCAGGACCTTGCCCGCCGGGGCGCGGTCAGGAAAAAGGGCGCTCGCCCACAGGCATCCACTTAGCACCAACCCGGCTTGACGAGGGACAAGAAAACCGGTTCCGTCTAACGGATGGTCAATCGCAGCGCGCGGGAGTCCCACATGCACAACCGAAAGCGGCGCATAGTCGATACCGTGCAGGAGCCGGCCGAGGTCGGGATCCAGGGGATCCAGCAGGCACGCCGCCGCTTTCGCCGGGATGCTCAATACGACTTGCCGCGCCCGCAATGTATGCTCACCTTGTGGCTCGCTTCCGGTGATGCGCCAGCTCCCCCGCCTGTCCATCGCCAACTCGGTGGCCTGGCGCCCAAGGCGGATCTCGATGCCCGAGGTTCTCGCCAGCCACTCCACAAGCGTGGACATGCCGCCCTGAAACGAAAACGATTCTGTCGGACAGGCGGTCCGCCGCCGCAGAACCTTGTGCACGAACACACCCACGGCGAGACTCCCGTAACGCCGTTCCAATGCGCTCAGGCGAGGTAGGACAGCATAGGCATTGGCCCGGTCCGGATCGGATGCCAGAGTGCCGGCAATGAATGGCTCCATCGCTTTTACCAGCATCTCACGGCCCAGGCGGCGGGTGATGAATTCGCTGACCGTCTCCTGCGCGTGCCCGCCTGCGGGCATAAACGGTTCGGCCAACAAGCGCAGCTTGCCGCGCAGACTCCACAGCGGCGATGCAATCATCGCTCCCAGCTTCATGGGCAGCGGAACTAGGCGGCCATCCTGGACCAGGTAGCGGTTGGCGGCGCCTGCACGCGGTGTCTTTCGTACAAAGAGCCCGGACTCTCTCATGAGCTGATTGACTTCGGGCCGAAAGTTCATGACCAGAGAGGCTGCTCGCTCCGTAAGATAGCCATTTCCCTGATCGGTCCGTATCTTGCCACCGGGACGGGAATCGCACTCCCAAAGCTCCACGGCAACACCTTGCCTGGCGAGCCACCAGGCCGTGGAAAGACCGGAAATCCCGCCACCTACGATCAAGACGTCGACATCTCTCATTTCGTGAACCCCTCAAAAAGACCAGGTCGGCGTGGCTTGTTGCCGCCGAAACGCCAGGCTGATAACACGGACAGATGTTGCGGGGTAACCACTCTTTCACCGAGCTCGGTGACAAAGGCTTCCGCACGTTTCTTCACGAGTCGGCGCACAAACGCCGGCACCCGCGCCAGATGTCGGGCCGCCTCGTCGCTCCACCTGATACCCGAAGCCTCCACTTCTGCCAGTGGGACGATGACAGCACCATCTCGTGGCACATAGGAGCACAGCGGATCGGCGTCCATAAGATCACCCCCGAGCGCCTTCGACCGGGCCCGGCATCCGCCACACAGTCGACGATATTCGCAGCCGCCGCATTTTCCCCGCAGCATCGGCGAGCGCAGGCGCCTGAGGCCTTGCGCACGATCCCAGATTTGCCAGAAGCTCCGTTCCCGAATGCTGCTTTCCTCCTCGGCAATGTAGGGACAGGCCGTAACCGCGCCTTCCGGGGTGACACGACAATAATGGGTTCCGGCGATGCAGCCGTCCCCTTCCTCGCCGCTCATTCGATTCAATAATGAGCCGGGGTTGCGTTGATGCGCGATGCGTTTGTAGTGCGGCGCACAGCGCGCCCGAATAATCAGGTCGGTGTGCCTGGTCTGCGCCTCGATCAGTTCGTTGAGTACCTGCTCATAGCGTTGCGCCGAAATGTCTGACATGGACTGGCCGCGCCCCGTGCACACCAGGAAGAAAACGTTCAATACACGCGCGCCGACAACCCGGGCGAAATCGATCATGTCTGCCAGCTCGTGCGCATTCGCGTCGGTGACGGAAAAATGAATCTGGAACGAGAGGTCTTGACGCCTGCACGCCTCTATCCCCGCCATGGTCTTTTTCCAGCTCCCCGGCAATCCTCGAAAACGGTCGTGATAATCCGCATTCAGCGAATCGACGCTGATGCCTACACCTAACGTCCCTGCCTGCTTAAGAGACTGCACGCGGCGGTCGGTCAGGGCGGTGCCGTTCGTGCCGACCACCATCGCCAGCCCCCGTTCCGCGCCAAAGGCAACAATCTCTTCTAGATCCCGCCTGATTAGCGGTTCGCCACCGGTTAACACGACCATGGTTTCCGCACTACGGTGAGAGACTTCATCCAGTAACGTTTGAACCTCTGCTGTGGTCAGCTCGTTGTCCGCGCCATCGCGCAGCGTCTTTGCATCCAGATAACAGTGAGCACAGCGAAGATTGCAGCGCCGGGTAAGGTTGATAGCAAGCAAGTACAGATCATTCATAATTCGAGTGACAAGTAGCAAGGATGAAGTGGCAAGGAAGAATTGCCGGGGTGTACGTCACTGAGAGAAGCGAATGAACACAGGCGCTGTTCTTCCCGTTCGTTTCGCACGTCTTGTCTTTTCTTCCCACTTGCCACTTGCCACTTGTTACTTGTTACTTACCTGAATACTGGCCGGGATTGGCGTCCGAGTGAAACGTGCCTTTGCTTGACCAGGTGTCGCGCGCTTGGGCCAATACCTCCGTGGTGACGGTATCCATGCCGAGCTCCCGGGCGCAGCGTTCCATTTCCTTGATGACCATACCGCGCACGAACCCCGGTATCCGTTGTACCCGCCCCCAGGCCGCATCGTCCCACGGGAGCTCCCGCCGTTGCCGTTCCGAACCCGCGCCCCATTCCGCGTATTTCTCCTCGAGCAGTTCAAGTGTGACCGTTTTTGCGCCCTTGCGGCGGGCGAACGCCTCTACGCGTTGACGGGTGAGGGAACGCATAAAGCCTTCTGGTACCGTTTGCACGCGTTCATCTGCAGCGAGCTGCCAGGTGATCACACCATCGGCTGCCGCGCCGCGTTTGCCAGCAGCGTGACCGAAGGGACAACCGCCGGCGTTTGTCTCGCCGGCTGGTTTTTCTGCCAACGTGTGCTCCATGCGATCCCGCGCTCGCTCCAGCCCAGCCTCGGCCACGTCGAGCGTGATTTCCGCAATGGACTGTTCGCATGCGTAGTCCTCGACGTACTTGCGGCTCACATCACGCATAAAGCCTTCAGGCACTTGCGCCAGCCGCGCAAGTGCGGCGGCGTCCCAATGCAATAGCGAGGTCCTGGGGTTGTCTGCGCCAAGTCCCGAGTCCTTAGTCCTGAGTCCTGATGTTGATGAGCTGAGAAAAAACTCAACGTGCTCCTTCTCAACGGTTCTCGAACCGACCTGGCGAGCCTTCTTCTGAGCCCGCCGCTGGATATTCTCCCTCACGGACAGGTCGTCGACCGAATTCAGAGTCGTGGCTGCCGACGCGGTCCAAGCCATGGCGTCATCCTGAGCCTTCCCATCACCTAGTTCCCCCTTTTCATGTGCAGCGACAATCTCGGCCATGGCCTCGCGCGCGTGGCTGGGGCAAAGCGTCGCGGTCGCCACATCAACAATGCGCTCGGTGATAACTGTGTGTCCACGTTCCTGCGCATAGCGCAGAATCGCCATGCGCGCCATGTTGCGAACGAAAGTGGGTACGTGCGCCATTCGTTGCTCTGCTTCTCTGGTCCAGGAGGTGGTTGCCTCCGCCACGACGTCCACACGGGGTCGATGCTCCCGCTGACTGAGCAGAACGGTACAGTCTACGTTACGCAGCAGATTCTCAGCGTTGCCACCGATATCCAGCTCCGGATCGGCGTGGATGCCCAGCTTGCCGATCAGCAGGAGGGAGGGGTGCACCTTATATAAGTATTTCCCTATGGCGTCATGCGGCTTGCCGTCCAACAGTGTAGTCTCTACCTCCACGCCATATTCCCCGGCAATAGACTCAGCTACCGTAAGATGGCCCTGGTAGATCTTTGCGAGTCCCGCGTCGATGATCTCCTCATGCAGCTTTTCCTGGTCTTTGAAGCGGAAGACCTTCCCCGCCTCTTCCGACAGCACGCCGGCGATCCGGTTGAAAGCGACATAATGGAAGTAGGGATCGAAGGCCGCTACGACCCTCACTGCTGCGCCCCAACGCTTGGCCAGTGACAAGGCTGTTAGGAGCGCGCCATAGGCCTTGGCCGAACCATCCACGGCCACCACGATGGGGCCTTCGGCGATCGAGCGCGAGGGGTCCTTGATCACCAGAGTGTCGATATTCGATCGGCGCACGACGCGTTCGCACACCGTTCCCAGGCGACTGGTCCCAATGGCGCCAAGGCCGCGGGCCCCGATGATCAGCAGGTCGTACTGGTCACTGTTGGTTTCCCTGACCAGCTCACGGTAGTTCTTGCCTTCCAGCGAGCGTCGCGTGAACGCGACGCCTGCATCCCGGCAACCGCGCTCCGCCTGATCCAAGTAGGAGTCTGTGATAATAGACAGGCCACGGGTAATCAGGTCATCGTGCACCTCCCGCTGCTGCTCCAGCTCAGTCTCTTCCCGGTACCGCTCGGGCAACCCTCCCTCCATCTGGCGAAAGCGCACGTCGTGCAACTTGGCCCCATAGACATGGACGCCCGTCACCTGGGTGTCCTCGGCCAGACTAGCCAGGGCAAGCGCCATGTCCATACCGCCGCCGGCATGGTCTGAGGAATCCAGGGCGACCAAGATCTGTTTGTAAAGCGGCGCTGCTGCAGTCGTGGCAACACCTGCAGAGGGTCGGATCGTCACGGCATCATCATTGAACATTTATGGTTTGCTCCCTTGTCTGATCGCACCGATGATAAACAAGAAGATCCCGGAGGCGACGAGCAGAACGTAGAAGTCGCTCAACCTGAACCCGCCGCGCCAGGACAGCATACTGTCCAGTACGCCCAAGAAAATGAGGATGACCCCGAAGAGCTTGGTTTTTACCCCTTTTTTGCTCCCATCGTCTTGCACCGGCCCTGCTCCTCCTCTCGCTCTGTAGCGCCGGAATGATCTGGCTAGCTTTTAACATTCTCGATGCAAGCTGGCCGAGATTGACTCTGGCACCTTGCTAGAGCGTTGCACAATGCAGGCCAAACGGGGGGCGGCAAAAATCCTTTGTAGCTCGGGAGATAGCTACGATGAGACATTTTCGACACGCATGCAGTTGAACAGATCGTTCTATAGGAAGCCGCGGAAGGGTCGATCTTATTCACCCGACGCGTTGATAAGCCTTTCGCGACGGCGCGGCATGCGGGCGCTAACAGGTGAACAAAAACGATCCCACGTCGCATTTGCAATGGAACAATCCATTCAAGGACATCCCGGCTTTATACCGTATCAAAACAAACAGAAATTGCATAAACGGGGACACCCCGGCCACGCTATCTCGGTGGTCTTTTACCACGTGGTCTTTTGCGACCCCTCTGGTCGGTTGCTGCCCGCTTATCGCATAGTTTTCTAAGCCCCGCAATTTCGATCAGGGCTGCGCCAATCACCACTACAACCGGGGCGATGTAAGGAAAGGTGCCGATCGGTTTTTCCAGGCTCAGGAAGTACCAGGTCGACACCGCTTTCTCCCCACCGCGCTCGTGATGCGCGCCGTCCCAGGCCGCGAAGGCCACTGGGATGGTCTTACCCCGTTCGAACGTGAATTGTTCCTGCGCGCGGGGAATCAAGATGACGGTCTTCCAGACACCGTCCCGCCACGCCCCCTTGCCTAAACCGTCCTGCCTGTCCGATTCCACGGGTTTGACCGTCCCAAATCCTTCCGCCTGCAGTTTGTTTACTGGTCTTTGGGCCTGTAGCGCCGGATCCGCGATGGTGTTCCCGACCCACCACGATGTGTGAAATACCCTGTCTGCTGCCTTTTTGCCATAGTCCGTCGCCTCGGCGATCTCACCGGGCCCGCGCCCGGAGAAGGGATACCAGTCCACCGCCATGTTCGGGTACTTTTCATCCACGTCTTTGTCGAGTCCGGACTGCCAATCCGATTTCCATTGGTAGATCGTCACCGGTCTGTCCGGCTCACCCATTCCAAAGTAAGGTATTCCGCCGGCCGGATTGACGGGGAACTCCACGGCGACCGCGTCCTGGAAGGCGCTCACCCCACCCGCCATCGCGTCGTGCTGCGGATCACCCCATTCCACGAGAAACGCGAGTCTCTCTTTTTCGTAAAGGGCGCGCACCTTAATGAGCTTCACACCCGCCTCATACGTGCGCGGTTTGACCACGGCCTGGGGCGCCAGCGGCACCTCTAACACGTCGGCGTCTCCCCACAGCGGGTCCGCAGGGTCGGCCGGGGCCCGCTCCACCTGCTTCGCGATCAGCGTCGCCTTGCGGGCCGCGGCGGCACGCCGTACCGGCCATAGTAGCCAGCCCATGGCCAATACAAACGGGGCGGCCAACAGTGCCCGCCTGCGGTTATCAATCTTGTTGCTACTCATGACTGTCTACACCTTGTTCAACGGGAATGCCGGAATCGGTGCCAGGCACGCCTCGCATCCGGCAGGCCCTTCTTCAGGCTGCTGTGCCACAAGGTCCGGGCCGGCGACCTTAGCGGGCTTCAGACCTAACCCTCGTAGCTCCCAGGTCAGGAATGCCGTAAGCAGCCGGCCCATGCGCCCGTACAGGGTTGATCCCGCCTTGTTTGCCAACTTGCGGGCAAACCCCGGCGCCCATCGGCCCAGGTGTTCCCGCAGGAACTTGGCCTGCGCGTCGCGGCATAGAGCTAACTGTTCTTGCGGATGGCCCTTGTCCAGAGCGTAGGCCGCCTTGAGGCACAGAAAATGCATGAACTCAAGCTCCACGCCGATGTGGTCCAGTCGATCGTTGAGATCCGGAGCAAGCTCGAGTCCGAAAGCCTTGTAGAAACCAGCGATATCAGCCAGGCATTGGGATTTCTGAAAGATGTGAGCCTGCCCGTACTCGGCTTCGTAAGGGGGGCACTCCTTGGAAATCGTGTGCCCGAAACACTGGACGTACGAAGCCTCCAGGTCGCCGATTGTGATTGTCCGTAGGACGGAGCGAATCACCCTGGCCGCGTCCAGGCTCTTTCGGGACTGGAGCACAATCAGACTGGCCTCAAGCGGGTGCGCTTGCTCGTTCAGCTGCGCGAGGAGGGCGGCGTCTGGATACCCGAATCCCAGTGTTAGAAACTGGTACACGTTGCTACGCGCGCTAGGTGCGATATCACTGGCTTTGTTCATGGCTGACGGCCGTCCTAGATCGCGTTGGAGTGCTTGTCGGGGCGTACGAATTTCGGTTCCTCAACCGATACCCTGGCGACTTCCTTACCGTTCTTGCTGTAACCGATCACCGTATCGTTGTACATCTCCCACTTCTTGCCGTTGATCGTCGTTTCAAAGACCTTTTCTCCCTCTATGATCTCGTACCTGAAGGCGATACTTTGGGACGCGCGAAAAAGCTGAAGCACCGCGAGAAGCTCCCGGGAGGGGCGCGTGTACTTTTCGATGGCTTCGTCGACACCGGGACCGAACATCTGCCTAAGGTAGGGCCGCGGCACCCACCGCGGCGGGATGTAATAGCCGTTGGGTTCTGTACCGAACTGAGGGTAGAGCGGCAGCGCCACTTTCTCGACCTTGATGAGATAATAGAGTGGGTTGTAGCGGTCTGCGGCCCACGCCCCATTCTCGTCGATGCGGACCAGCCCCTGGAGCCGAATCTTGCCGACGCAGGCCGCCATGCAGCGGGTCTCCATGGGTTCACCCTTGGTCACGGGGTCCTTCCCCTCGATGCGCGGGTAGCAGGCGATGCACTTCTCGCTCACCCGCGTCGTCGTCCGGAACATGGGCTTCTTGTAAGGGCACTGCATCACACACTTGCGGTAACCCCGACACCGCTTCTGGTCGATGAGCACTATTCCATCCTCCGGGCGCTTGTAAATAGCTTGCCGCGGACATGCGCTCAGGCATGCCGGATAGGTGCAGTGGTTGCAGAGGCGCTGCAAGTAGAAGAACCACGTGTGGTGCGTGGGGAGCCCTGTCGACTCAAGGTTGAGCTTCTCGCGCACGTCTCGCGAACCCGTGGCCGTATCCTCGTAAATGTTAGGAAAACGCCATTCCTCGTCAGTAGGCTCATAGCCCAAGGCGACCTCTTCGCGCTTATCGGCGTGCCGAGCGGTCTCAAAGATGGTCATGCCCTCGTAAACTCCATACGGTCGCTCCACGCGGTTCTGCTGGGCCGTGTCCCACGCGGCCTGGCGCCCCATCTTCTGATGCGCCGTATGCAGCATCTCCAGCAGCTTGACGTCCCAGGCCTGCGGATAGCCGCCATAGGGCTTGGTCTCGACGTTGTTCCACCACATGTACTCTTGACCTTTGGAGAAGGTCCAGGTGGACTTGCAGGCCATGGTGCACGTCTGGCATGCGATGCACCGATTGATATTGAACACGAAGGCAAACTGCCAGCGCGGGTGCTTCTCCGCGTAGGGGTAATGCATCTTTCGGCCGAGCTGCCAATTGTAGACGTCAGCCATCGGGCGTACCTCCCATCGAATTACCCTGGCTCCATCGCTCACGGACCCTTCGAATCAGGTTGTGTACATACACTTCGCCTTTCTCACGGCAAATACGGTGGGTCGTCTGGAAAAACGGCCGCGTGAAGAGGGCCATTAACTGCCGTTCATTCCAGCCCAGGAGCATGTATTCTTCGATCAGGCATTCCGCCATACAATCCAGATCCCCTTCGGGCAGCCCTACCCCCACCAGTTCCATGGGGGGATCACCGGCTTCGATGTCTTTCATCCTTCGCCCCTTACTTTGATGGCGTCGCCCTTCACATATTTGCTCATAAAGTCGCTCTCGCTGGCTGGCGAGTAGCCTGTGGTCGCAGGCGCCCACACGCCGACTCCGCCCATGCCCCCGGCTTCTGCCTTCTCGATCTTGATCAGGGTCTCCTTGGGCACCGTGTTGATGGCGTGGTTATCTGACTCGAACCCGTAGATAAAGGCGGTCACGGCCTTGGCCTTGTGGAACAGGTTGTCGGTCTGGTGCATCGGCATGAGCCAACTCCGGGTAATGCTCTGCTGGGAGCCGTAGCGAAAGCTCGACTGGTAACCGGTGTCGGCCGACAGGGCCCGCCCGTCGATGCGGGTTTCGTGCGCGAGCACACTCCTCTCGGTCGCGATGAAAGAAGCGTGTTTCATCATGGTGAAGTTGTATGGATAAGCCGGGTTGTACTTCACCCGGATCTTCAGCCGCGACACCTTGTAAAATGCCTCATCATCCCGCCAGCCCACGTATGGCCTGTCATTTGGATTGGCGTCCACGTACACGTAATCACCGTGGTTGATCCCCAAGTCCTTGGCGGCCTCGGGGTTCATATGGATTTGCCACTCACCGACACCGGGCGCTCGCTTATCCTTGCGGTAGGGGTCGCCGAAGTTGTTGCTCCAGATGAAGTTCCAGTCGGTCACCGTCCATTGGGAGTGGACGGTGTGCCTGGACTTGGGCGTGGTGCATAGAAAGCGGTAACCTTTCCGCCAGAGGGGGTTCTGGGTGTTCTTCACCTCGGACCAGGGGAGCTTGTTATTGGCGACGGTGCGAATATCAGCATCGGGCACCTTCTGCTGGAGCATCTGCGGCGTAAACCCATAGTTCTTCGGGCGGATGTGCGGGTTGCTCGAAACGATGACGTTCGGCAGATAGGGCGTCGCCTCCGGGGCCTCCCGGTGGACCACGAAATTCTCGCCGTACTCGATGGCCTCGGGGATATCACAGTAGGCGTGCAACCTACCGGTATCGGTCAAGAAGGGAATACTCTCGTGCACCTGCTCCCAGAAGGGCGTCCTCGGGTAGGTCCTGAAAAGCATCAAGGCGCCACCAGGCACCCCGTATTTCCCGTCCATGATGTCCTTGACTGTGTAGCCATGGCTCGTGCTGGAGGTATCCAGCAGCCGGTCAATATAGACATCCTCGCGGCCCTCAAGGGCGAACTTCCAATAGTCCCGGAACCGCCGGTCTTTTGTGAGCTCAGCCAGCTTCTCGGCCACCCCCGTCATGACGCGCAGGTCATCCCGGCTATCGTAGAGGGGCTTGATTCCATTTTTGCCCCAGATCTGAAGAAACGGGTTGGAGCACGAGTTGGTGACCTCCAGGGCCTGAAACTCTATCCAGCTGTTGGCCGGCAGGACGAAGTCCGAGTATTCGCACGAGGCGGTCATCTCGATGTCCTGAGTGACGATCATGTCAACCTTGGGGTTGACGTTTTTTATGAGCTCATAAGCCCATTTCGCGTTATTGATCAGGTTCACATTGGTGGTCCAGATCACCTTGGTGGGGGTGGGCATGTGGGTCTTGCCGGTGAACACCTTGCGACCCTCCTTGGGCGTACTCACGATGAGCACCTTGTCACCGTGGGCCCAGTAGCCGACTTCCTCCCCACGGGCATGGCCATGGACATGCTTCTTGGTCATCGGTTTGTCCGGATCCAGTAGCGGATTAAAAGGATCCTCGGCCACCCAGCCCTTGAAACCGGGACCCGACCAGCGCGAGCCTTGGAAGTTGGCCGCTTTGTAATTCCCGGCCCAGGTGTGGGCGCCTCCGCCGGGAATGCCGATGCTGCCTACCAGCATCAGCGGCAGGTAGGTGGCGCGGTTGTGTAAGGTCGCGTGGAAGTAGTGGTTGATACCTTCCCCGTAGTGGATCGAGATGGGGTAGGCTTCCCGGGGTTTGCCCACGAAATCCGGATCCCAGAAGCGCCGGCCGAAATCCTTGGCCAGCTGCTCCACCAATTCCTTCGGTGCTCCGCTGATCTCGTGGACAGTGTCCAGATCGTAATCCCGCAGATGTATCTTGTACATCTCCCAGAGGCTCATCACCTGCACCTCGGACCCGTCCACCAGGGTTACCTTCCCCTTCCACGCCAATGCCGGGTCGATGCCTTTAGCCGCGAGCTTGTCCCCCACATCCTCCCGGGTAATGGCCTTGAGTCCCCTGGATTTCAGGTCATAAATAACAAGATCGCCGCTGCGTTCACGTTGCTCCGCCGTCATCCCCTGGGTCGTGAAGCTTGGCCCTCGGGTGATGTCCTGGTTCTGGTATCCGGGAAAGACCTCATGGGCCTTCAAACGTTTCAGGGTGTCCGTGCGAACGAGCAGCGGAAAATCCGTGAACTGTTTGACGAAGGGCTCGTCGTACCAACGCTTCTGCATCAGGATATTTGTGACCGCAAGAAAGATAGTGATGTCCGAGAGACCGGGCCGTACAGATATCCAGTAGTCCGCCTTCGTCGCAGGGGGGTTGTACTCGGGCGCGATGACCACAATCCTGGCGCCTCGCTCCATGATCTCATTGAACCAGTGGGACTCGGGCATCTTGTTCTCGATGAGGTTCTTCCCTACCTGCACCGTGAGCTTGGAGAAGCGCAAATCATTGAAGTCGATATCCGAGGTCTGGAGCCCGTGCACAAAGGGGTGGCCGGGGGCCTGATCGCCGTGCCACGTGTAATTGGACCAGTTGCGGCCGCCCAGGGCCTTATTGCGACCCACCTTCCGGACACGGCTGTCCAGCAGCGCCATCATGTTGCTGAAGCGGTAAAGTCCATACTTCCCGATGACCCCCAAAAGGCCCATGCCGCCCCGGAACTTCATGGTCC